>CBFHVU010000015.1:0-29881 GCA_965659465.1 uncultured Paracoccaceae bacterium
CGGAGGATATGCAGTATGCGATTTGTCACGGATCATGGTGATATCACCCTAACCCCAAAATCATTGACCATTGCGGGTTGGACGGGGCGGGACCGCGCGGCCGTGCAGCACCATATTGATGAACTGGCTGAATTGGGTGTCGCCCCACCGTCCCAAGTGCCGTTGTTTTATAGGGCTACACAATCGTTGCTGACGCAGGCAGACACCATTCAGGTCGTCGGTCCCGCCACATCCGGCGAAGTTGAGCCGCTGATTTTGCAGCATGATGGCATTGTTTGGCTGGGGCTGGGGTCCGATCACACCGATCGCGAATTAGAAACCGTATCGGTTGCCGCATCGAAACAGGCCTGCGCCAAACCCGTTGGACATCACCTGTGGCCGATGGCAGATGTGCAATCGCATTTAGATGACATCCGCCTAAGCTGCGAAATTCTCGAACAGGGTGAATGGACCTTGTATCAATCGGGAACCTTGGCCCAGATACAACCCATCCCTGATTTAATCGCAGGGGCTGATTTGCAAAATGGATCGGTTCTGCTGTGCGGTACATTGGGCGCGCAGGGTGGCGTGCGCCCCGCGCAGCAGTATCGCATGGCGCTGACGGATCCTGTTCTGGACCGCCAAATTTCGTTAGAATACAGGGTGCAGACATTACCTATCATCGCCTGATCGGATTAGGACCAAACCGCATGATCGCCACGATCATCCGATAGCTTGCCTGCGACGAAATCGGTGTAATACCCCTCAAGTGTATCGCGGCCAAATTGCGGTGTTTGATCGGCGCAATAGGTCTCCGAAATTGGATCCCAAACCAACATGGATTCGGTGGCATAATATCGCCCAATGCGCGCCAAATGTGCCTGATCGGCCAATCGCGGCGATATACGTCCCAGCAGGGACAGCACCCCAATAATGGTGTCCATAAACCACAATGGCACATGTTTTACGCGCACGGGATGGCCCAAAATGCGTTCCAGCAGGGTCACCTGATCCATCGGTGAAATGACAGGTCCGGGCCCGCCGATGGGCAATATTTGTCCGCAGGTTGCGGGATCGGTCAGGGATGCGGCAATAAACTGACCCAAATCACGATCAGATATCGGCCTGCACCGCGTCAATTGGCCATCCCCAAAAACCAGAAAGGGTTTGCCAGATTTCACCCGATTAATTTGCCCTGACAATGATTTGAAAAATGCGGTCGGGCGGATGATGGTCCAACGGATTGGCGCGCGTTGCAGGTCCGTTTCAAAAGCCAATTTGGCGCGCTGAAATTCCAGTTTGGGTTTTTGAACACAAATGGCAGACAGCTGGACAAATCGCGGGATACCTGCGGCCAGCGCGGCCTGCAATATCGCGCTGTGGGCGGCGTGATCAATGGCCCATGCATCGCGCGGGGTGCCTGTGCGGCTGGCCAAACAGGACACAACCGCATCAAAGGGTGCCGATGCTATAATGCGTGACAAAGCATCTGGATTGGTCACATCGCCAATATGATGGATGCACCCGCGCAATTCGGTGGCTGTTGTGGCCTGCCGCGTGACAATGGTGACACGATGGCCCGCTTTTTGACTGGCCAATGCCGTTGCACGCCCGATCGTGCCAGTCGCCCCAAACAGCAAAATATGTAGCGAGTCGTTTTTCATAAAATGCAGCCTAGCAGCTGTTCGCGACAAATGCTTGGATTTCCTGCTAGAATTGGTCAGAAAACGCCGTGTTTGGGTGTTGACATGTTGGGCGAATTTGCAGTGTTCTGTGCGCGATAATGGCTGGTGCATCCCTGCACAGATAGGAGCCTTGCGTGAAAACATATGACTATATCATCGTGGGTGCGGGATCGGCCGGGTGCGTCCTAGCCGAGCGTCTAAGCCGTTCGGGAAAACACTCTGTTTTATTGCTTGAGGCTGGAGAAAAACAGCGCACGCCGTGGATTTCCCTGCCCGTGGGATATGGCAAAACATTTTATGACGGGGCGGTGAATTGGAAATTCGAAACACAGCCCGACCATGCATTGGACAATCGCACAGGATACTGGCCGCGCGGCAAGGTTGTGGGCGGATCGGGTGCGATCAACGCTTTGGTCTATGCACGCGGGTTGCCCAATGATTTTGATGATTGGGCCGCCTCAGGCGCAAGGGGATGGGGTTGGAATACGGTGCGCGCCGTGTACCAAGATTTGGAAACGCAGGTCGATCCTGATGGCACAACACGGGGCACAGGGGCCATACATGTACAAAACGTGTCCGATCAAATCCATCCCGTGAACCACCATTATTTCGATGGGGTTGGAGAATTGGGGTTGCCCACCACAGATGACATGAATGGCGACACCCCCGAAGGCGCCGCGATTTATCGCATCAACACAAAAAACGGTCGGCGGATGCATTCGGCGCGAGCCTTTCTGAAACCTGCGTTGAAACGTGAAAATGTCACCTTGGTGACGGGGGCTATGGTGGAACGGGTTGTGTTGCAGGATCGGCGCGCCACGGGCATTGTGGCCAACGTGCGCGGTCAATCACAAACATTTCACGCAGGGCGGGATGTGATTTTATCAGCTGGGTCCGTGACATCGCCACGCATTTTGCAGCTGTCGGGTATTGGGCCTGCGGGGCACCTGAAATCGCATGGGGTCACGCCCGTTATGGATGCGCCACATGTCGGTGGCAACCTGCAAGATCACTTGGCTGTCAGTTATTATTTCAAAGCGACCGAGCCTACGTTAAACAACGTCTTAGCCCCGTGGTGGGGCAAGGTGATGGCGGGGATGCAATATGCGTTGAACCGCCGTGGTCCATTGTCATTATCCGTCAATCAGTGTGGCGGATATTTCAAATCCGATCCCAGTTTGGATGTGCCGGATCAGCAGCTGTATTTTAACCCGCTGACGTATACCACCACGCCGGATGGCAAACGCACTGTGATCAAACCTGATCCCTTTGCCGGTTTTATTCTAAGTTTTCAGCCCGCGCGCCCGACCAGTCGGGGGCGAATTGATATAAGCAGCCATGATCCGATGGCCGCGCCCCTAATTCAGCCCAATTCATTGTCGACCGACACGGATATCGAACAAATTGTGGCGGGGGGGCGTTTGTGCCAACGTCTGGCCGCCACCCGCGCGATCACACGGTTGATTAAATCCGCAATGGATCCAGACTTGCGCACTATGGATGATGCTGGCCTTGTTGCGGATTTTCGCAAGCGCTGTGGGACAGTGTATCATCCCATTGGGACCTGCAAAATGGGCGATGATCCGACGACATCTGTGGTTGACCCAAATTTGCGGGTTCACGGGATTGACGGGTTGCGGGTGGTGGACGCGTCGGTGTTTCCCAACATCACATCTGCAAATACCAATGCGCCAACGATGATGGTGGCCTATCGCGCCGCTGATCTGATTTTGGCAGGCGGCTAGGGTCACGAATGGCACCCGTTTCACACTTGACCAAAGTGGGTCAGACGCCTGCGGGCCAAGATATCCACGCCATTGATCTGCACAATGACCCATTGCGGGCGCGTATTTTGACGTTGGGCGCGATTGTTCAGGACCTCAGGCTGTGCGGGCTGGGTCATTCCTTGGTCGTGCGTTGTGAACAGCTGGACCGATATTACTGCGACATGCGCTATGTTGGGGCGCTGGTGGGGCGGTATGCCAATCGGATTGCACAGGGCAGATTCGAAGTGAACGGGACCCGATATCAATTGTCCCAAAATGCACCGGGATGCCATTGCTTGCACGGTGGGGCCGAGGGCAGCGATGTGACCCTTTGGACGGTTCAACACCTGACGCAATCACAGGTGCATTTGCACGCCCGACTTGACGATGGGCACATGGGGTTTCCCGGGGCGCTGGGCGTGGATTGCGTCATTCGGTTGACCGATGATGCGGCATTGGAATTTGATATTCAGGCCACCACAACGGCGGCCACACCTGTCAGTTTTGCCCATCATGGATATTTTAATCTGGCGGGATCGCCTGATATCAATGACCACCAACTGGAAATCGCGGCCCGCCACTATGTCGATATCGATGCCGAGGGCATTCCATCGGGCCGGCTGATGGATATTGTGGGATCTGACATTGATTTTTCGCAATTGACACCCATCGGATCACGCAGTGTCGACCACAATTTTTGCGTGGCAGCTGCGCGTGGTGCAGTGCAGCGGGTGGCGCGGTTGATATCCCAGCGTTCTGGCGTGACCATGACGGTTGAGACGACAGAACCGGGCCTGCAAGTCTATACGGGCGATCATTTCACCCGCAGCCCTGCGCGGGCGGGTATTGCGTTGGAAACGCAGGCATGGCCCGACGCGCCCAATCAGCCCGATTTTCCAAACGCTATTTTGCGGCCTGATGAGGTCTATCACAGCACAACCAGATACAGGTTTGACCCTATATAAAAAACGCCCGCACAGTGTGGCGGGCGTTTGGGGGTTATTCAACCATATGACAGGCGACGCGGGTGTCGCCATGTTGGCGCATTTGTGGTTGTTTTTGTTTGCACAGATCTGTTGCCAATGGGCATCTGGGATGGAACGCACAGCCTGATGGTGGGTTGATGGCGTCCGGAATTTCGCCTTTGGGGGGCTCGACCTCTCGGCCGAAACCGTCCATGCGGGGGGCGGCATCAAACAGCATTTGCGTATAGGGGTGTTTGGGGGTGGCAAACAACACATCCCTTGGGGCCTCTTCGACCAGTCGTCCCAGATACAGCACGCCGATTTTGTCGGCCATATGGTGGACCACAGTCAAATCATGGCTGATGAACAGATAAGTCAGGCCGAATTCTTCGCGCAGATCAGACATCAGATTTAACACCTGACTTTGGACCGACACGTCCAGGGCGGATGTTGGTTCATCACAGACGATCATTTTCGGTTCCGACGCCAAGGCGCGTGCGATACAGATCCGCTGCCGCTGACCGCCAGAAAATTCATGCGGATATTTCGATGCATCCGCCGCCGACAGCCCCACCTGTTCCAGCAGGCGTTCGGCCAAACCATCGGTTTTTCTGCCCAATGCGGCAACCGGTTCTTCAATAATGTCGCGCACGCGCCAACGTGGGTTTAGGGATGCGTAGGGGTCCTGGAAAATCATCTGGATATCGGCGCGCACGGCATCGACCTTGGCGCGATCGGTTTCGGTTTCCAAATCAACGCCATTGATTTCAACGCGTCCGTCAGTTTTCCCCAGCAGGCCCACAACAATTTTGCCGATGGTCGATTTGCCCGATCCACTTTCGCCGACCAGCGCATAAACGCTGTTACGTTCGATTTCAAAGCTAACGTCTGTCACGGCTTTCAAGAATGCCTTTGGCTGACGTTCTATGACGCGATTTAACCATGGCTTTGATACGTCGAACACACGGTCGAGGTTTTCAACTTTGACGATCGAGTTCATTGTGTTGCCTCTTGTTTTGCGTTTGAGGATAGTGGGAACCAGCAGGCGGCGCGTCCATTGCAGGTTTCGCGCGTGGGGCCAGGATCCTGTTTGCATTTGTCTTGGGCAAATTCACAGCGTGGCGAAAATGCGCAACCCGGTGGCAGCTGTCCCAACCGCGGCATGGATCCGGGAATTTGGCGCAGACGTTTTTGGCCCTGACTGGCCAAAGGCGTCGATGCCATCAAACCCGCGGTATAGGGGTGATCGGCGTCTAAAATCACATCGCGCACAGGGCCCAATTCGGCCAAGCGACCCGCATACATCACCGCCACGCGATCGGCGGCCTCGGCGATGACACCCATGTCATGGGTGACCAACATCACCGCAACACCGCGTTCACGGCACAGCCGTTTCAGCAGGGCAATGATCTGGGCCTGAACCGATACATCCAGGGCGGTGGTGGGTTCGTCGGCGATGACCAATTCTGGTTCAGCACATAGCGCCAGCGCAATGACCACACGTTGGCGCATACCGCCAGAAAATTCGTGTGGATAACTGTTGATACGGGCCCGTGCGGCTGGAATGCCCACTTCGTCCAGTGCGGCGACGGCGCGATCCAAGGCTTGGGCATAAGAGACATCGAGATGTTCCATGATCGTTTCGGTCATCTGTTCACCCACGGTCAGCAGGGGATTTAGCGATGTCAGCGGATCTTGGAAAATCATGCCCATACGTTTGCCACGCAATTGGCGCAACGCGTCACCCTGTAGGGAATGGATGGGTTGGCCAGACAGAAAAATTTCACCAGATTTGATGTGTGCTGGCCGTGTCAGCAGCCCGATTACGGCATTACCTGTCATCGATTTGCCAGCGCCAGACTCGCCTACGACGCCTAAGATTTCACCGGCGTGAATATCATAGCTGACGTTATCGACTGGCCGCAAAATGCCGTGTCGTGTCGGGATTTCCACAACCAAATTGCGGACGGATAGGATTGGATTTTCCATTATCGTAACCTCGGGTTTAATGCGTCTCGCAGCCAGTCACCCAGCAAATTGATGGCCAAAGCCAATGCCAAAAGGGTCACGGCAGGGAATAACAAAATCCACCATTCACCCGAGAACATATATTCCTGACCGATGCGGATCAGGGTGCCCAAACTGGGTTTGGTCGGGGGCGCGCCCACACCCAGAAAGCTAAGCGTTGCTTCGGCGATGATGGCCAGCGCCAAGCTGATTGTCGCGATGACCAACACGGGGTTTAATACGTTCGGCAGAATGTGGCGCAGCATGATTGTCACGGGTGATCGTCCGATCAGGCGTGCGGCTTGGACGTATTCTTTGTTCTTCTCGACCAATGTTGCGCCACGTACGACGCGGGCAAATTGAACCCAATCGCTGAGCCCGATGGCTAAAATCAGAACCCAAATGGCCATTTGATCGCGATATTCTGGGGGTGTGATCCCCTTGGCGATCCCGAAAATCAACATGGCCACCATGATTGATGGAAATGTCAGCTGAATGTCGGCCACACGCATAATGATGGTTTCGATCCAACCGCCCAGATAGCCAGCCAGCAAACCCAGCGTGACACCCAAGATGATCGCCAGAAATACGGCAGAAAATCCAACAAACAGGGAAATGCGCATACCAAACAGGATGGTGGAAAACACATCGCGCCCTTGGTCATCTGTCCCCATAAGGAAGGTTTCACCCGTAAAGGCATTTGGTGTCGATGGCGGCGTAAATCCGTTCATCAAGTTCAACGTTGAGGGATCAAATGGGTTTAGCGGTGCGATCCACGGTGCCAACAGGGCGCTGAGGATCAACAAAATAACGACAATCGCCGAAATAATTGCCATTGGCGTTTTGCGAAACGAATAGGCTAAGTCACTGTCCCAGGCGCGTGCCAAACGGGATTGGGTATTGTTTTGTGTGGTCATGTTAGTGTCCTCCACCTTTGCGATCTAGGCGCAAACGGGGGTCGATTGCGAAATACAGCATGTCAACAATCAGGTTGATTGCGACGAACATTACGGAAATCATCATCAAATACGCGGCCATCACTGGGATATCGACGAATTGAACCGCGTTGATGAAAAGCAAACCAACACCAGGCCACTGGAACACCGTTTCCGTGATAATGGCAAAGGCGATAATGCTGCCCAATTGCAGGCCTGTAATGGTAATCACAGGGACCAATGTATTTTTCAAAGCATGTCGAAAGTTTACAGATTTTTCCCGAATACCGCGTGCGTGGGCAAAGCGGATATAATCCATGCGCAGCACCTCTAGCATTTCGGTGCGTACCAAACGCATGATCAGGGTCATTTGATACAGGCCCAGCATGATCGCCGGCAGCACAAGTGCCTTTAAACCGCTTGCGGTCAGAAAACCGGTGCTCCACCAGCCAAGGTCCACGACCTCGCCGCGTCCAAAGCTGGGCAACCAGCCCAGTTCAACTGAAAAGATATAGATCAAAATAACACCAATCAAGAACGTCGGCAGCGACACCCCAATCAATGAAACGGTCATGATCGCGTTTGCAGCAAAGCCACTGCGGCGAATTGCGGTGAAAATACCTAGCACAACACCACCGACCAAAGCCAATATGCCAGAAACCAGCGCAAGTTCGAGCGTTGCGGGCAGGCGTTCTGCCAAAATTTCAGCGACTGGGCGGCCTTGGCGATAGCTTAGGCCAAAGTTGCCCTGTGCCGCTTGTTCCAAGAATTTCCAGTATTGCACGACGAATGACTGATCCAGTCCAAGTTGCTGTCTGAGGCGTTCAATGTCGTCTTGTGTGCGTTCCTGGCCCAACATGTTGTCGACCGGATCACCCACAAAATTGAACATAGCAAAGGCAACCAAACCGACTGCCAGTAGCACGATAAGCGACTGAAAAACACGGCGTAATATATAGGCCAGCATTGGGGTGCTCCTGTTAATGCGACGTAAATGAAGGGGAGAGAGGTGGCGGACGCCTATACGGCGTCCGCAGAGTGTTTTAGTTCAAGATAAAGTATTTGAACTTGGGATCGTCTTCTGGGCTAACGTCTACGTTGACTTTTTCTGCCATGCCCCAGTTCAACACTTGGTGGTGAATTGGGATGTACAGCTGTTCGTCTTGTACGACGGTCCAGATGTCTTGGATTGTTGCGTTACGTGCGGCTAGATCTGTTTCGGATTCCAGCGATACGATTTTTGCGTCGATATCGGTGTTTGAAAACCCTGTTCCGTTCCAGCTGCCACGGTCTGAACCGCGTGTATGCACCAAGAAGTTAAAGATGTATTCACTGTCATATGTTGGAACACCCCAACCCAGCATATAAAAATCTGTTTGATCGTTTGTGATCAATGGGAAATGCTGTGCTTTGGGTTTCGCGTCTAGGTTCACAGTGATGCCGATTTGCGCCAGCATACCAACGGCTGCCTGACAAATGCCTTCGTCGTTGACATAACGGTCATTTGGGCAATCCAGCTGAATTGCAAAACCGTCACCATAGCCGGCTTCGGCCATCAATGCTTTGGCTGCGGCAACGTCTGTTTTGGATGATCCGTCCATTGCAGCATCCCAACCGTTTACAAACGGGGGTGCAATCATGCCGGCTGGTTGGCTTTGACCACGCATAACGACCTGTTGGATCGCATCGCGGTTGATCGCCATGGACATCGCGCGGCGTACGCGAACGTCTGCCAATGGGTTTTTGCCTTCGACGTTATCGTTTTTCAGATCCGCAGCACCCATGTTCATGCCAAAGAAAATGACACGGTTTTGTGGGGCAGTTTTTACGACCAAACCATCTGTGTTTGACACGCGGTTCAAATCCTGAACTGGAACGTCTTGGATGAAATCAACTTCGCCAGACAGCAATGCAGCAACACGTGTCGCGGCGTTCTGGATGGGGGTATAGACGATTTCTGTTACGTTCATTGGGAATTCATTGCGACCCCAGTAGCCGTCGTTGATTGTCAAAACCGTTTTCACGTCTGGTTCACGGCTGACCAGTTTATAGGCGCCTGTGCCGTTTGTGTTTGTGGCTGCGAATGTTGTTTCGCCACCTTCGACGTCTTGGACGTCAACGGCGTTGTTTGCCTCGGCCCAGCCTTTGTCCATCATGAACAGGTTGGTCAGGTTTGAAGGCAGAATTGGGTTTGGACCATTTGTGACGATTTCAACCTGATGATCGCCTGTTGCGCGTACTTCTGAAACGGATGACAGCAATTCCTTCATGTTTGAATTTTCTGACATCGCGCGATTGAGCGAAAACACAACGTCTTCAGCGGTGAAATCAGCACCATCATGGTATTTTACGCCTTGGCGCAGGTTGAATACCCATACGTTTGACGCACCAGGCTTTGGCGCCCAATCGGTGGCCAATGCAGGCTGGAACGCACCGCTCATGTCGCGGATGATCAGCGGTTCATAGATTTGGTGGGCCAATGTGTGTGTTGGGCCTTCGTTTTGGGCATGTGGGTCCAAGGTCAAGGAATCGCCTGCGCGTGCCCAACGCAGTGTTTCCGCAGACACGGGCGCAAGCCCCGCGCCCAAGATAGCAGCCGACAACATCAATGTTGTTGCAACACGACCTTTGCCGAGTGTTGGCAGAGTGAAAGTCATAGTAGTCTCCCTTTTGATGGGCATTGCGCCCGGAAAAAATGCGCGCCTCGTGGTATAGGACGTGCAGGTTGGATTTGGGTTTGTACGACCCAAGCCCTGTTTACCCATGTTCTACGACATGGAGTTCTCTTGGTAGCTGTGAAAGGATTTCACAGCCTTCGTCGGTGACAACAACCACCTCTTCGAGGCGGATGCCGAATTTATTGGGCAGATATATTCCTGGCTCAACAGTGAATACCATCCCTGTTTCTAGAACGACTTGGTTTTCAGCTGTTATATAAGGGCCTTCGTGAATATCGATGCCCAGACCATGGCCCGTTCGGTGAGTAAAGTAAGGTCCATAGCCGCCATCAGTGATGGCACGGCGTGCGGCATTGTCGACGTCGCAGGCACGAATGCCTGGTCGAATAACACTTAATGCTGCTTGTACGCCGGATTCTACGACAGCGTGTACGTCATAGTATTCTGATGATACTGGCCCAAGGCTGGTCATGCGGGTAATGTCCGATACATAGCCGTCCTTGCGCGCGCCAATATCAACCACGATTGGTTGGTTTGCTGTGATCTGTGTTTGACCACTGTGATGATGCGGATAGGATCCATTGACACCGCAGCCAACAATCCCAAAGGCGATGGTGGCGCCTTGTTCGTCAAATGCGTTGCGCGCAATATTGACAACTTGGCGTTCGGTCAGGGATGTATCCAAATTGTTTCGAACGGCCATATGCGCGGCATCTGCGATGGCTGCGTTCATTTTCAACAATTCGATTTCATGTGCGTCCTTGCGCATCCGCAATGGCCCCATGACAGAATTTGCAAACTGTATGGTCGCATCGGGGCAGGCAGAATAAATCAAACCCGCATGATCTGCGCGCATGGTATCATCGATTGCCACGGTTTGAACGGATCCCAATTGCTGCATGGCACGTTGCAATGCCGCATCTGGGCCTTGGGTATCGCTCCATTCATGGAAATCAACATCACAATGCTGGCGCGCGTCTTGGGCGTTTAGTTGAGGCATCACAAAATTGATATGCGTTTGGCTGACAAATAACAGACATGGTCGTTCATCGGGATGCGGCATGAACCCCAATAACCATTGCATGTGCGTCCCTGGCGCCAGAGCCAGCACATCAACACTGGCCTCGGCCATCTGGGTGCGCAGCAGTTCAATTTTTGCACGTGTATTTGTCATGACTTTGCCAGTGTCTTTCTGAGGTTAGATAGATGAGGGGACGTACCCGTCCACAGTAACCGTGCGTCACTGTCGCCGATATTGGCAAAGGAATGTGGGGTGTCGCCCATAAAGTGCATGCTGTCACCTGGCTTTAGCGAAAACGTTGCCTGCCCCAGCGTCTGTTTGATGTTTCCATCAAGCACCATGATCAGTTCTTCTCCAACGTGGGAAATCTCTTCCGACGCATAGCCTTTGGGTACATGGATGATCAAAGATGTGAGTATGCCGCCACTTAGCTCTTTGGTGATTTGTTCGTACCGCAACGACGTGTCATGCAGTGAAAAGGGTTGTCTTTCGCCTGCGCGGGTCACGCTTTCTGATGGTTTTGGGGCAGATATGAATAAATCAACGTCTACATCCAAGGCGGCTGCAATGCTTGCCAATGTGCCAAGGCTTGGCGTGGCTTTGTCACGCTCAACCAAGCTTAAAAATCCAACAGAAATACCAGCTTGATCCGCAAGCTCTTGCAGAGTTGTGCGCTTTTTCTGGCGCAATTCACGAATGCGACCGCCGAAAGCGGTTGGCATGAGTTTGTCTGATATTTCTGTACTGTTTGACACAATAAATCTCCTAAAAAAATTTTAGTAAAAAAATTTTATTATGTCAAAATAATTTTATATAAATTTTTTTAATGATAAATTTTTAATGGAAATGTATTGTATTCAGTGTGTTGGTGGGGATGTGGCTTTATTGTTTACTTGGCTGCCAGGTTCATATCCCCAATCTGCTCTAGATGGTTTCACATTCTGCCGTCGTTGCGCATCGATGAATCTTTGCAGCAATCCACTCCCGATTTGAATGCCATACCATAACCATAGCTCTAGGTTTGTGATATCAACAAAAGTTATCACAAAAGCAGATTGATAAGAGAGTTTGATCTTGCATTACCGCGAAATTGCAGCATTCTGCGCGCCAATAAGAGGAGAATAAAATGTCCAAGACCGTAGTGAACAGTTGGAATGAATGGGATCCGCTAAAGCATGTAATCGTTGGTCGTGCAGATGATTGCCATATCCCCCCCGAAGAACCCGCGCTAGATGCGAAAGTACCCGAAGACAGCGATATGCGTGGTCAATGGGGTCGCCGCCCGCAAGAGACAATCGACCGTGCCAATGAATTGTTGGACAACTTTGCGAATATGCTTGAAAAACGCGGTGTCCGAGTTGATCGGCCAACGCCAACTGATTTTTCGAAACCTGTGACAACGCCCGACTTTCATACCGACAGTCAGTTCGGGTGTATGCCGCCACGCGATGTGTTGTTGACTGTTGGCAGCGAAATTCTAGAGGCAACCATGTCCTATCGCTGTCGCTGGTTTGAATATCTGTGCTATCGCCCCTTGATGCAGCAGTATTGGAACGAAGACCCGAATTTCCGTCACGAGGCCGCGCCAAAGCCCCGTTTGACAGACGCGGATTATCATCCCGATTATTTGTCAGACAAAATCGGGGTCGAAAAACGTTTGAAATGGGCAGCCGAGAAATTTTTTGTCACAACCGAAGAAGAGCCGTTGTTCGATGCGGCGGATGTTTTGCGCTTTGGCCGTGATTTGGTGGTGCAGCATGGGTTTACCACTAATCTAAAGGGTATCGAATGGCTGCGCCGCCATTTCCCCGATCATCGGGTCCATACGGTGAATTTCCCGGGCGATCCCTATCCTATCCATATTGACGCGACATTTACACCGTTGCGCCCGGGTTTAATCCTGAACAATCCGCAGCGTCGCCTGCCCGAGGAACAGCGCAAAATGTTCCATGATAATGGATGGGAAATTGTCGATGCGGCCCAACCTGCGCACAACGCACCGCCCCCCTTATGTTATTCATCGGTCTGGCTGAGCATGAATGTCTTGGTTTTAGATCCCAAAACGGTTTGTGTCGAAAAGTCAGAAGTGTATCAGGCCGAGCAAATGGATAAGTTGGGCATGGAAGTGGTTGAGGTTGAATTGCGTGATGCCTATGCCTTTGGTGGTGGGTTGCATTGCTGTACGGCTGATGTCTACCGCGAAGGCACCTGTGAAGATTATTTCCCACATTTAGCGGGGTAAATCCCCCTTGGGCCCATCGAGGGCCCGCGTGGGATGCGCGTTGGCCTAGCGGCCAGCGCGCGCCGCCCGAACCAAGCGTTCCAATCCATCTAGAAATCGCGATCTATCCGATTTGCCAAAGGGTTTTCCGCCGCCTTGGCGAAAGGGGTCTGAGGCACGCAGGTCTTGCATAAGATCCCGCATTGCCAAAGCCGCCCCTATGTTGCGTTCGCTTAGAATTTCACCGTTGTGTTTGATCACGGTCGCACCATTTTCGATCGCACGGGCGGCCAGGGGGATGTCACCCGTTACAACGATATCTGTTGGACCAGCCCGATCCGCAATCCACATATCTGCGACATCTGCGCCTTGGTCTACGACGACAGTTGTTATCAAAGGGTTTTCCACAGGTCGGATCCCGCCATTACTGACCACAAAAACCGCGAGTTTGTTTCGCGTTGCAACACGCTCAATCTCGGCTTTTACGGGGCAGGCATCGGCATCTACATATATGGTGGTCATGGGACGGCATCCGTTTCTCTGCCAAACCATACGACAGTCAAGCGCAAAGAAAAACCCCGTTTCCTGAATTATCCCCTAGGCCGTGCGTCAAAATTAGATGAAAATATATATTAAAAACATGTCCTTGGCTTTGTTGTTATATGGAGTGGATCAAACTGCTGTCAGTTGTGCATAGGGGTTGACCGGATTTTGATATTTGTGTTTGATACTTTACGCGTGATAAGAATACGTAAAGAAGTTGTAAAGTCGAGGCCCCTATGTCGGATCAAAAAATAAAAAATATGGAGGACTTTGCCGCGGTCAGCGGTTTGTCGCGTCCGACTGTTTCAAAATATTTCAACGATCCGACAAGTGTCCGAAGCTCGACCCGTGATCGGATCGAGGCTGCCTTGGCAAAGTATGATTTCCACCCAAACATTTATGCTATGAACCAAAACCGCAAACTGACCAACAATGTCGGTATTTTGGTGCCATATTTATCGGATCCAGTGTTCGCGGAATTGGCACGCAAAGTAGAAGAGTATTGTATATTAGAGGGGTTTCGTCCCACTTTGTTCAGTGCACATGGCCAACCCCACCTAGAGGTCGAGATTCTGGATGGGTTGCGATCATTAAAGCCATCAGGTGTCCTGATTGCGCCTTTGGGGCGCACACCGAACCGTGCTGCAATTGAAAAATTTTGCAAGGATGTTCCCACTGTTTTGTTTGATAGCTTTTTGCCCGATACCGGACTGGGGTTTGCGGGATCAAACAATCCGCAATTCGCGCATTTGATAGTGGATTATCTGTGCCGAACTGGCGAACACCCCAGTTTTTTGGAAATGCGCACGCCTGCTAATCCAAACGCGAACCGCCGGCGTCAAGCCTATATTGAAGCGATGGAAAATTTGGGATTTGAACCCAGTATCGTCAAAATCGATGGTGAAGGATGGGCGTTCGAAGAAATTGGCCGCAGTGGGGGTGGTAAGGCACTGTTAGAAAAACAATTCGCCACCAACACCATTTTGTGCAGCAACGATCGACTGGCAATCGGATTTTTGACCGCCTGCTATGAGAATCAGCTCCGCGTTGGGCGCGGTCCGGGTTGTGACATTCGTGTTGCTGGAATGGACGATCACCCGTTTTCGCGGTTCACCTGTCCCCCCTTAACCACAGTTGCCCAGGATTTCGAAGCCGTCGCAAAAGAGGCGGTTTCGATATTGGTTGCCTCGATTGAAGGGCGTGAAATTTCAAAGCCTTCGACGTTTTTTGACGGACAGCTGGTGATGCGAGAGTCTGCGTGAGTTAAATTAAAAATTAACACGCGTAAAATTTTATCTTGACGCCAGGTTCCATTGTCGTCTACCGTGTCATGGCAACATCCAATTCAGGGAGGACGAGGATGTCTATGAAAAACGTAATGGGCGCAGCCAGTGCTGTCGCCATGCTGGCGGCAACAGCTGCAACAGCGGAAACCATCACCATCGCAACTGTGAACAATGGCGACATGATCCGTATGCAGGGTTATACTGACACATTCACGGCTGCCACCGGCATTGATGTTGAGTGGGTCACGCTAGAGGAAAACGTTCTGCGTCAGCGTGTGACAACCGACATCACCACCAAAGGTGGTCAGTTCGACATCATGACAATCGGCATGTATGAAACACCCATCTGGGGTGCCAACGGATGGCTGGTTCCATTGAACAACATGTCAGCAGAATACAACGTGGGCGATCTGTTGCCTGCAATGGCCGGTGGTCTAAGCCATGATGGCACATTGTACGCAGCGCCATTCTATGGCGAAAGCTCGATGATCATGTATCGCACAGACCTGATGGAAAAAGCGGGCTTGGAAATGCCTGATGCGCCATCATGGTCATTTATTGCCAAAGCAGCACGCGCCATGACCGATCGCGATAACGACATTAACGGCATCTGTCTGCGCGGCAAAGCGGGCTGGGGCGAAGGTGGTGCGTTCATCACAGCCATGTCAAATTCATTCGGCGCACGCTGGTTCGATGAAGAGTGGAATGCACAATTCGACACACGCGAATGGTCTGATACGTTGAACTTCTTCGTCAACATGATGTCAGATTCTGGTCCCGCAGGCTATGCGACAAACGGGTTCAACGAAAACCTGTCGCTGTTCCAACAGGGCAAATGTGGCATGTGGATCGACGCAACTGTTGCGGCTTCTTTCGTGACCAACCCCAACGATTCAACCGTTGCGGACAAAGTCGGTTTCGCATTGGCACCTGACAACGGCATGGGCGTGCGGTCAAACTGGTTGTGGGCATGGGCACTGGCCATCCCAGCAGGTACGCAGAAAGCAGACGCAGCCAAGCAGTTCATCGAATGGTCCACATCGAATGAATACATCGAATTGGTCGCCGCGAACGAAGGTTGGGCAAACGTACCACCCGGTGCACGTACATCCCTGTACGAAAACCCCAACTACAAAGACGTGCCTTTCGCGCAAATGACATTGGATTCAATCCTGTCAGCTGATCCAAACAACTCAACCGTTGATCCAAGCCCCTATGTGGGTATCCAGTTCGCCGCGATCCCAGAATTTGCGGGCATCGCGACCGAAGTCAGCCAAGAGTTTTCAGCTGTCTACGCAGGTCAGCAATCCGTTGAGGATGCATTGGCCAAAGCACAGGCAATCACTAACGACGCAATGGAAGCCGCAGGCTACCGCTAAGCGCATCGACAAAGGGCGGCGGTTGATCTGCCGCCCTTTCTTTACTCTTTCATCACATTGCTGAACAGATTAAGGCAGGGCGACCCCTGTTAACAAAGGACGTGTTTCCATGGCGACGCAACATTCACGCACAGCAGCCCGCATTATGATGGCGCCCGCTGTGACATTATTGCTCGGTTGGATGTTGGTCCCACTGATCATGACCCTCTATTTTTCGTTCAAGAAATACCTGCCCCTGCGGGGCGGTGATCTGGGTTGGGTCGGATTTGATAACTATGTTCGGTTTGTATCCAGCAGTGCATTCTGGCCCAGTGTGACAGCAACCTTGATCATCGTCGGTGGTGTACTGCTCATTACGATTTGTTTGGGTGTCTTGCTGGCCATTTTGTTGGATCAACCCATGTGGGGTCAGGGGATTGTTCGGATCCTGATTATCGCCCCATTCTTTGTTATGCCCACCGTGTCGTCATTGGTTTGGAAAAACATGTTTATGGATCCAAACTATGGCCTGTTGTCCCATTTGTGGGAATTTTTCGGGGCCGAGCCGGTGCAATGGATGTCACAGGCCGCGCTGCCCTCGATTATCATTATTGTCAGCTGGCAATGGCTGCCCTTTGCCACGCTGATTTTGCTGACCGCGATCCAGTCGCTGGACAGTGAACAGCTTGAGGCATCTGAAATGGATGGTGCATCCACATTGCGGCGGTTTTGGCATATCATTTTGCCCCACCTAAGCCGCGCAATCACAGTTGTTTTGCTGATCCAGACTATCTTCCTGTTGTCCATTTTCGCAGAAATTTTCGTCACAACGGGCGGGGCATTTGGGTCGAAAACACTCAGCTATCTCATTTTCCAGCGCGTGTTAGAGAGTCAGAATGTCGGTCTGGGGTCCGCCGGTGGTGTCTATGCCATCATCCTTGCAAATATCGTTGCCATATTCCTGATGCGGATTGTTGGCAAAAATCTGGACAACTAGGGGGCAATCATGGCACGCGCTGTATCATCACGCCGGAAATCGATTAATACCGCCCTGGCATGGGGGATTGGGTTGATCATATTTTTCCCCATCCTTTGGACCATTCTGACCAGTTTCAAAACCGAAGGTCAGGCCATCGCAGACCCACCCATATTCCTGTTCTTTGACTGGACCTTGGAAAATTATTCTATCGTTCAGGAACGCTCAGACTATATGCGGTTTTTGTGGAATTCGGTGATTATCGCAGGGGGATCAACCTTGCTGGGCATCATCATTGCAGTGCCGGCGGCGTGGTCCATGGCCTTTGTGCCATCCAAACGGACCAAGGATATTTTGATGTGGATGTTATCCACCAAAATGTTGCCAGCCGTGGGGGTGTTGTACCCCATTTATCTGTTGTTCATTAAATTGGGTTTGCTGGACAGCCTGTTTGGATTGGTCATTGTCTTGATGCTGATCAACCTGCCGATCATTATCTGGATGTTGTACACCTATTTCAAGGAAATCCCCGGCGAAATCCTTGAGGCGGCGCGCATGGACGGTGCATCGCTGAAATCCGAAATTCTGTATGTTCTGACACCAATGGCGATCCCCGGTATTGCATCGACCATTTTGTTGAATGTCATCCTTGCCTGGAACGAAGCGTTTTGGACATTAAACTTGACCGCCGCCAACGCGGGTCCATTGACCGCCTTTATCGCCAGTTATTCCAGCCCCGAAGGTCTGTTTTACGCAAAACTGTCGGCGGCATCGACAATGGCAATTGCACCAATTCTAATCCTTGGCTGGTTCAGCCAAAAACAACTTGTCCGCGGCCTGACGTTTGGCGCGGTGAAATAAGGAACCTGATCCATGGGACAAATCATTTTAAACCAAGTGCGCAAATCCTTTGGCGATGTAGAGGTTATTCCGCCGCTGGATTTGACGATCAATGATGGTGAATTTTGCGTCTTTGTTGGGCCATCAGGTTGCGGTAAATCAACATTGCTGCGGTTGATCGCTGGGCTTGAGGATGTGACCAGTGGTGACATTTCCATCGATGGACAATCGGCCACCGAACTGCCTCCTGCAAAACGTGGGCTGGCAATGGTGTTTCAGTCCTATGCGCTTTATCCGCATATGAGTGTGCGCAAAAATATCGCCTTTCCGCTGCGTATGGCGGGTTTGCCCAAGGATGAAATCGAAAAACGTGTTACCAATGCGGCCAGCGTGCTGAATCTGACCGATTACCTGGATCGTCGTCCCGGTCAGTTATCGGGCGGGCAACGCCAGAGGGTGGCCATTGGGCGTGCGATTGTGCGCGAACCGTCTGCCTTTTTGTTCGATGAGCCCCTGTCGAATTTGGACGCTGCATTGCGCGTTGGCATGCGGTTGGAAATTTCCGAACTGCACAAACGGCTGTCCACCACAATGATTTATGTCACCCACGATCAGGTCGAGGCGATGACAATGGCCGATAAAATCGTGGTCCTGCGTGCGGGCAATATCGAACAGGTTGGCAGCCCGCTCGAACTTTATAAAGAGCCGCGTAATACATTTGTCGCAGGCTTTATCGGATCGCCCAAGATGAATTTAATCCGCGGCGGTGTGGCTGCCGAATTTGGCGCGGATACCATTGGCATTCGTCCCGAGCATATTGACGTGTCAGACACACAGGGGCAGTGGTCGGGCCGCGTAGGTGTTTCTGAACATTTGGGATCGGATACCTTTATCCATGTGCATGACACGGGCTTGGCCGATATCATCACGGTGCGCGCCGCCGGCGAGGTTGATTTCAAACATGGCGACACAATCCACCTGACCCCACGCGCGGATCAAATCCATAAATTCGATGCACAAGGATTGCGGATATGACACGGCTGGCTGGCAAAAATGCACTGATCACAGGGTCTGCGCGCGGGATCGGCCGCGCCTTTGCACAGGCCTATATTGCCGAAGGTGCGCGGGTTTGTATCGCAGATATTGATTTCGAACGGGCGCAAAAAACGGCCCAAGATTTGGGGCCAAATGCGATTGCTGTGAAATTGGATGTCACCAAACAGGACAGCATTGATGCCGCCGTGGCGCAAACCATCGCGACCCTTGGGAAAATTGATATATTAATCAACAATGCAGCCCTGTTCACCGCCGCCCCCATTGTTGATGTGGACCGCGCTGATTATCAACGTGTGTTTGATATCAATGTATCCGGCACCCTGTTTATGATGCAGGCCGTCGCGCGTCACATGATTGATCGTGGCATTCGCGGGAAAATTATCAACATGGCATCCCAAGCAGGCCGTCGCGGCGAAGCCTTGGTCAGCGTCTATTGCGCGACCAAAGCGGCCGTTATCAGCCTAACGCAATCTGCGGGCCTGAACCTGATCCAACATGGAATCAATGTTAATGCAATTTCACCAGGTGTCGTTGATGGTGAACATTGGGCAGGTGTGGATGCGTTTTTTGCCAAGCTGGAAAACAAACCCTTGGGCCAGAAGAAACAAGAGGTCGGCGCCGCCGTCCCCTATGGCCGTATGGGAACCGCCCAAGATTTAACAGGCATGGCCATATTTTTGGCCTCGGACGAGGCGGAATATATCGTTGCCCAGACGTATAACGTCGATGGCGGAAATTGGATGAGTTGATGAGAGATGACGTGCGAGGTCAGCCAATGATCAAATTGAACCAAGCGAATGTGTCACAGGTGCCTGCAGGTGTGTTGGTGCCGACCTATGATCGCACGGCCTTGGGGGCGGGGATCGTTCATATTGGTTTGGGCAATTTTCATCGCGCGCATCAATCTTGGTATCTGCACCGTCTGATGCAAATGGGACAGGCACAGGATTGGGCAATTATTGGCGCAGGTGTGCGCCCCTATGATGCGCAGATGCGCGATCGCCTGCTGACCCAAGATTGCCTGACCACCCTGATTGAACTGGATCCACTATCCTCAAGTGCTGAGGTGGTGGGATCCATGATTGACTATCTACCGATAGAAGAGGACAATGGCCCCCTGATCCAGCGCATGGCGCAGCCTGATATTCGGATTGTTGGCCTAACCGTGACCGAGGGCGGATATTATCTGGACCCTGTGACCAAGAGGCTGGATACCACCCACCCTGATATCGTGCATGATCGTGATAACCCAGATCGCCCCAAAACCGCATTCGGTGCTATGGTGGCAGCGCTGCGTTTGCGGCGGGATGCAGGTGTAGGGCCCTTTACCGGCCTATGTTGCGACAATTTGCAGGGCAATGGTGATATCCTGCGCCAAACCGTTGTGGGATTGGCCCGTTTGCAGGATGCTGATTTGGCCGACTGGATTGATGCGCACTGCACATTCCCAAATTCGATGGTTGATTGCATTGTGCCAGCAACCGGTCCTGCTGAATTGGAATTGGTTCGCGATCTGGGCATTGAGGATGCCTGCCCCGTGACCCATGAAAATTTCCGCCAATGGGTGATTGAGGATGATTTCTGTGCAGGTCGTCCAGATTGGGATGCCGCTGGCGCGACCTTTGCTGATAATGTGCATGACTTTGAAACCATGAAAATTCGAATTCTGAACGGTGGTCATCAGGTCATTTCTGTTCCGGCCGAGGTTTTGTCCGTACCTACCATCGCGGGCTGCATGCAGCATTCCGGTATTGCCAGATTGTTTGAAAAAATCGCGCGAACTGAAATAGTGCCACATGTCAAACCCGTGGCTGGCATGGCCCCTTTGGAGTATGTGGATCTGATTGCCGAACGGTTTTCTAACCCCAAAATTGTGGATACGACGCGGCGCGTGGCCTTTGATGGATCATCGCGGCAGCCGGGGTTTATTGTGCCCTCAATTCGGGATGGTTTGGCTGCGGGTGTGCCGATTGATGGCTTGGCGCTGGTCAGTGCTGCATGGGCGCGGATGTGCTATGGCACCCGCGAAGATGGCAGCGACATTGCATCGAATGATCCGAATTGGGATCAACTGACAAAAACCGCAGCGCAAGCGAAGTCAAACCCGCAGGCATGGTTGGAAATGGCCCATATCTATGGTGATCTGGCCCAAGATAAACGGTTTTCCGCAGTGTTTGCACATTGGTTGACTATGATTTGGGATCAGGGCATGGATAGCGCGATTGCCAAATACCTTGGATCCTGACCCAAAGCGTGAAAGACCCTATGACACAGAACTCCCCATTCACCGATATCGCAACCTTGGCTGATGCTATCATCGCGAAATCTGGATCAGGTCGCACGGTTGTTGCCATCGTTGGTCCCCCCGGCAGTGGGAAATCCACCTTGGTCGAAGCCCTAAAGTCCGACATTGATACTAAGTTTTCGGGGGGCTGTGAAATTGTGCCTATGGATGGGTTCCACTACGATAACCGCATTTTGGATCAACGTGGCGACCGAATCCGCAAAGGCGCGCCGCATACCTTTGATGTGGGTGGTCTGGAATCTGTCATTCAACGTTTGCGAACGGCCCCTTATCATGATGTTGCTGTGCCGGTCTTTGATCGCGAAAATGATTGCGCCTATGCCTCGGCGCGGATGGTGGCAGCGCAGACCGGTATCATCCTGGTCGAAGGGAATTATTTGTTATTAGACGATCCGCAGTGGCGCGTCTTGGATGGTCTGTTTGATCTGACCATATCAATTGAATGCGCCTATGATATCCTGAAACAGCGATTGTCACAGCGTTGGCTTGACCTGAATTTCACCGCGGCCGAGACCGAGGCAAAATTGGAACAAAACGATTTGCCCAACTGCCGATTGGTCCAATCCCACACCCTTGATGCGGATTTGGTCTATCGTTCGGATGCTGGCTAGAATCGGAATTCGTCTGATTAATCAGCATGTTTCACAGTGGGGTGGCCCAATGAAATGACTTGGGTTCCATTCTCGGCGCATAACTGGGTCAGGGTGTCGGGCAGCGCCGTATCCGTATAAAACCGATCAACATCGCGCAATGATGCGATTTTGACGGGCGCACTGCGGGTGAATTTTGTGTGATCCGCCACAACATAGGTTTGACGCGATTGTGCCAAAATTGCCTGACTGACACCAATTTCTTGCATGTCGTAATCCAGCATATCCCCATCGTGATCCAGCGCGGAACAGCCGATCACTGCCAAATCAAATTTGAATTTTTCAATGGTTTCAATCGCGGGATTGCCGATTAATCCATTGTCAGACCGGCGCAAATGCCCGCCCGTGACAATAATTTCGCAATTCGGATTTGCGGCCAAGATTGCGGCTACGTTCATATTATTGGTCACGACCATCAGGTTTTTGTGGTTGAGCAGGGCGCGCGCGAC
Source organism: uncultured Paracoccaceae bacterium (assembly GCA_965659465.1). Taxonomy (GTDB): domain Bacteria; phylum Pseudomonadota; class Alphaproteobacteria; order Rhodobacterales; family Rhodobacteraceae; genus CAJXSD01. The sequence continues at coordinate 22,721 of CBFHVU010000015.1, forward strand.
CGCTTCGGTACTGGTGCCGATGTTCAGAAACAGCGATATGTCATCGGGGATATCGCGCGCACAGCGTTCTGCAATGGCGGATTTCCCTGTGTGATTGATTGTTTTGCGTTCTTCGTAGCGGATGTTGGATATGCGCGCGGGCAAAATGGCGCCACCGTGGACACGTTCGATTTGCCGGCTTTCGGCCAATTCTGTCAAATCACGCCGCACGGTTTGCAACGTCACTTGGAAATGGTCGGCCAGCTGCTCCACTGTTACCTTTCCATCACGCCGCAGGATTTCTAATATTTCAGGATGTCTTAGGGTTTGTGACATGCGCGTCCTTTAATTACCTGCACAGGCCGTCAACAGTCTGCACCGTGAAAAAGTGGATGGATTTAGGCAAGAATTTTTTCAAATGGCAAGTAAAAACGAAATAAAACGAAAAGAAATATTGATAAAGCGAAGGAGGAGCGGCATAACCGAGGGTAAGGGTTTTGATAGCTGTGCCCTGACTGTCGCCCCTGTGTACTCAATTTGGCCGCGAAAGGCAGCAAAATTTTCATGACCCAGCGTACCTTGCGTCGATTTTTGACCGAAACCCTGACAGATAACGCAGAATTGGTATTCCTGATTGAGGACATCGCCGCCGCCTGTCGTATCATTGCGGATCGCGTGCGTAATGCGCCCTTTGACGGGGATTTGGGCACCACGCAGTCTGAAAACATTCAGGGCGAATTGCAAAAACCACTGGATTTAATTGCAAATGACGTTGTGGAACGGGTCTGCGCCAACAGTCCGCGTTTGGCCGCCTTGGTGTCCGAAGAGGTCGAGGACGTCACATGGCTAAAGCCCCCGCAAAAGGGCGATTTTGTATTGTATTTCGACCCCTTGGACGGGTCATCGAATTTGGACGTAAACCTATCGGTTGGCACCATTTTTTCGATTATGGAAATCATGCAGGACGGCCAGCGTGACATTTTGCGCCCCGGTCGGGATCAGATTTGCGCAGGCTATGCGATTTATGGACCAACCACAATGTTGGTGTTCAGCTTGGGACAAGGCGTCAATGGGTTTTCGTGTCATTCCACCACGGGTGAATTCCGCCTGACCCACCCAAATTTGCAAATCCCTGAAACCACGTCAGAATTTGCCATTAACACATCTCGGCAAATGTTTTGGGATTGGGCCATTCAATCCTATGTGGCGGATTGTGTGGCGGGTGTTTCGGGCCCAAGGGGGCGCTATTTTAACATGCGTTGGACCGCCTCGATGGTGGCCGAAGTGCACCGCATTTTGATGCGTGGCGGCGTATTTCTATATCCTATGGATCGTGAAAATGAGGCCAAGGGCGGGCGGCTGCGTTTGATGTACGAAGCAAACCCAATGGCATGGTTAATTCAGGCAGCAGGCGGTACTGCGACAACTGGGCAGGATAATATTTTGGACGTGCCGCCAACACAGGCGCACCAACGGGTTCCCGTTATACTGGGATCGGCACAAGAAATCGAAATAATTCGCGATTATTACCGGCGAAGCTAGACCTTTGATAATTGGGGTGGATCATGCAAATTCCCGCAACTCTTTTACAGCCAGAACATGTGGTCACGGGACGTGGGACACGGCATCAATTGGCCGATGCCTTGCCCGCGGATTTTCGCAATTTTTTAATTGTCCGGTCGCGATCTGCACACTGGGCAAATGATGCGGGCCGGGTGTTATCGGGCCGAGGTGGACGGGTTGAGGTTCTGGACGCGGTTGGCGAACCTGATGTGGACACCCTGCGCCGACTGCTTGATCACTATCGCGCCTGTGATCTGCATGGTGTTATTGCAATTGGCGGTGGGGCGGCCATTGATCTGGGCAAAGCGGTGGCCGCGCTGATACCGCAATCCCATGATCCGCTGCACTATCTTGAGGTCGTCGGCGATGGGCAAAAAATGGAATAGGATCCGCTGTTTTTTGCAGCCATGCCCACAACATCAGGTACCGGGGCCGAGGCCACGAAAAATGCGGTCATCACGGTCCCAGACCACGGGGTCAAGGTCAGTTTGCGCGATGATCGCATGATCCCTGATCTGGTGATATTGGATCCCGATCTGGTCGATGGTTTGCCGGCGCCCATCACCTTTATGACGGGATTAGATGCGATAACGCAATTGATCGAACCCTATTTGTCAACGCGGGCCACCCCTGAAACAGACAGCATCTGCCTGCAAGGGCTGCGGTTGGCATTGCCAGCCATGCATCAGCTGACATTGGGGGAAAATCGTGCTGCGCGTGATGCCATGTCGCAGGCGGCTTATCTAAGTGGTGTGGCCTTGGCCAATGCGGGGTTGGGGGTTGTTCACGGATTGGCGGGGATCATGGGCGGGCAATTGGGTGTGGCTCATGGGGCGATCTGTGCGCGATTATTGCCGTCTGCCATGCGTGTTAATCAGATGGCCTGCGTGGAACAGGGGCTGGCCACTGATAAATTTGACCATATCGCCGCCCTTGTCCAGCAATCATGGCCAAATGCCACGGGCGACTTGCATCGTGATTTATTTCACTTTGTCGCGGGTCGCGGCATTGCCACATGGCCTGATGTGGCGTTGACGGCGGATATGATGGAAATATTGGTTGATGGGGCCATGCGTGCGTCAAGTTATCAAACAAATCCTGTCACCTTGTCGCGGACCCAGATCCAACAGGTGCTGCATGGGGCGTGCACCACCTAAATGCTATGATTGCAAGGTATTCGAATGCTTGCTAGTGTTTTGATCAACGACCAACCCCACATCAAATGACAAGGGTGCGCCATGCAGCGATCACAGATTAATCACATTATGGAACAGGCCGATGAATTTATGCGCCGACATGGATTTAAGTTGCCGCCATTTGCCTATTGGACGCCTGACCAATTTGTCGAAAACCAATCGGTCGCGCGCCATGTCATCGACACGCGCTGTGGATGGGATATTACCGATTACGGTGTGGGCGATTTTGATCGTCAGGGGTTATTTTTGTTCACCCTGCGCAATGGGCGTTTGGCCGATCTGCAACGGGGCGGGGGGATGTGTTACGCCGAAAAACTGCTAATTTCGCGTCAGGACCAATTATCCCCGATGCATACCCACAGCCTAAAGGCTGAGGACATCATAAACCGCGGTGGCGCTGATTTGGTCGTTGAACTATACGGGTCCGATGATGCTGGCAATTTTGCCCACGATCGTGGTGGTGTTGTGTATTGTGACGGGATTGCCCGAACCTATGGGCCCGGCGAAAAATTGGTTCTGACACCTGGGGAAAGTGTGACCTTGATGCCTGGGGATTGGCATGCCTTTTGGGGCGAGGGGGGCGATGTATTGATCGGCGAGGTTTCGACAGTGAATGACGACGAAACCGATAACATTTTCCGCGAACCCATTGGCCGATTTTCCACAATCCAAGAGGATGTGCCGCCCACGCATTTGTTGGTCAGCGATTATGCCCAGTGGTTGTCCTAGAAATGGCACCTAAGGTTGCCAAAACTTTACTGACCGACCTGTTTCAGGTGCTTGCGCGAAATGATGCATATGGGTTGTGTGCGGTTCTGGACGGTCCAATTGTCATGGGGCCAACGTTGACCAATGTGAATGATTTTCTGGCCTTTCTGATTAAGGGGTGCCGTGAATGAAGAATATAATTCATCTGTTTTCTGTTTTGAAATCACATCATCCCCGTTTATTTTGGGGGGCAATTCTGGCAGGGATCGCGGCCTGTATATTTTTGGTGAAATTGATCGTTTTCACATTGTATTGGATGGATCCAGACCACAGGATGCAACCGCCCGAACCATGGATGACACCTGGCTATATAGCGCGGTCCTATGATCTGAACCCGCAACGGATTGCGGAATTTCTGCAGCTAAGTGACGAAAGAGATCAACCCATGACCATTGAGCAAATTGCAAATCAACAGGGTCGCGATGTTGATGCCCTTTTGTCAGAACTGCAAGACTGGCTGATCGCGACTCAACGGGTGGCGCGTGACTGAACAATCCCTAGAATTTGTGATGCTATGGGGATTGCCCAGTTTGGCGTTGATCGTCATGCTGTCGTGTTTGGCAATCCCTGTGCCGTCATCCTTGGTCATGTTGGCCTGCGGATCCATGATTGCAGCGGGCGAATTGCCCATGGTGGTAACATGGGTCGTGGCGACAGGCGCGGCCCTTTTGGGGGATCAGATTGGTTACGGCGTGGGACGAATGTGGGGCGCACCCCTGTTGGCGCGGCTAAAACGCGCCAATCCAAAATCCCGTTTGGTCGATCGTGCCAAGGTGCAATTACACCGATCGGGTTGGATCAGCGTATTTTTGTCGCGTTGGCTGATGTCGCCCTTGGGACCCTATGTCAACATATTATGCGGTGCGACCCATTTTCGATGGCCGCTGTTCACCGTCTGGTGTATTTGCGGCGAAATCGTCTGGGTCACGCTGTATTTGGCCCTTGGCTATGCCTTTGGGCATAGCATTCAATTCGTTGCGGAAATTTCGGCAGATGTGAATGGTATCTTGGTGTCGTTTGGTGTGATCGTTGCCGTTTTGTGGTATGCCCATCACTGGGCCAAACGCCGTGGTCTGTTGTCGCACAAAACCTGACACAGACTAGGATAGGTTTGAAATCCGTTTCGCAGCGGTTAATAACGCGGCCAAGGTGGGTGTATGTGGTTCACTGTATTGCGCGACCAAACCTACAGTATGGCCACCATGCCCCCCCGTGATTGGGATCGTTTTCACAGGTTTTCCCTGCGCCAGAAAATGGGCCATATCCTCGGGCAAAATGGTCAGCCAACCTCGTTCAACCACGTTTGATACCAACACAATGGTTGAATTCGATTCAATGGTGGATTGGATGCTAATGTCATATTGCGCAAAATTGCGGTCAATGATGCGACGGTTTTGCATGTCGGGCGTTAATAAACACAGGCGTTCATGGTTCAAATCAGCCCAACTGACGCTGTCGCGTTTGGCAAATTCGGACCCAGTGGAACAGACCAGCAAATATCGTTCCCGATACAGCGGCGCCGTACTGACACGCCCCAGTGGTTCATTGTCCAAATACGACAGGCCCACATCGATTTCCAAATTATCGATCATTTTCAAAATCTCAGCCGATGTGCGCGACAAAATTTTGAACCGAACCTTGGGGTGTTTGTCACAAAAATAACTGGCCAGTTTCGATGCCCATGTTAGGGCTGTTGGAATAACGGCCATACGCAATTGCCCCGATAACCCATGTCGGGTTTGGCGCATTTCCTCTTTCAATTGGCGGGTGTCGCCCACGATTTTGCGTGCCCATGTCAGCGCATTTTGGCCCTCGGGGGTTAATCCGCCAAAGCGGGACCCGCGAAAAATCAACTGCACACCCAGCTGATCTTCGAGCTGTTTGATCCCGCTGGACAGGGTAGGTTGGGTGATCCCCAAACTTTCGGCGGCGCGGCCAAAATGTTCGTGGCGCACAACGGCAAGGAACATTTCCAGTTTATCAATCATGTCCTATGCGTGCCTTGGGGGGTGGGCATCATGCGGGCTGGGCATCAAAGCCGATATCATCCAACACCTCAATGATTTGCTGTGCAGATGGCGCGTTTGTCACATCGATTGTACGGCTGTCCAGATCGCAGCTGACCGATGCTCCGTCAAATGCATGTGCAATGGCGGTCTGAATGCTGGATGTGCAATGTCCACATGACATATCTGGAACGTGGAATTTCATAAATGGTGCCTTTCGCCTGTGGTCGCTGGTTTGGTTGAAACGGGCGCAGTTTACGCATATGTATACCCGAGTAATGACAGGTCCGCTTGTCGCCACAACTATTACAAAAAGGCCACGTTATGGCAACAATAATACCCGTGCACATCCGAATTTCTGGAATGCACTGCGCATCTTGCGTGGCGCGTGTAGAACGGGGGCTGTCGCGCATTGATGGGCTATCGAATGTTGCGGTGAATTTGACCACAGAAACCGGTCATTTTGACGCTGAAACGCCCGATCAATTGGCGCAAGCGGTCGCGCGTTTGGATAAACTGGGGTTTCCTGCCCTGACAGAAACGGTGGATTTGGCGATTTCGGGCATGTCCTGTGCGTCCTGCGTTTCGCGTATTGATCGCGCAGTTGCCAAAATACCGGGGGTGCAGTCTGTATCTGTCAACTTGGCCACGGAACGTGCAACAGTGACATATTTGGCAGATATGGTGGCGGTGCCGGCCCTGACTGCCAAAATTGCCCAGCTGGGATTTTCGGCGACCCTGATCGTGGGTGGTAATCAAACTGGCACGCAGCATATACCAACCGACAATAGCCAAGGTTACAAGGCCAAGTTTTTCTGGGCCTTGGTATTGACCTTGCCCGTGTTTGTTCTGGAAATGGGGGGGCATTTGATCCCTGCGGTGCATCATTGGGTGCGTATGACGCTGGGGCTGCAAACCAGCTGGATGATCCAGCTGATCCTGACCAGTTTGGTCTTAATCGGGCCCGGCCGTGATTTTTATACCAAGGGTCTGAACAGCTTACGGCGCGGTGGGCCAGATATGAATTCGCTGGTGGCTGTCGGGACCTTGGCCGCCTATGGACATAGCTTGGTTGTGATGATCTGGCCCAATATGGTGCCGGATCAGGCCCTTGCGGTTTATTTTGAATCAGCGGCTGTGATTGTGACTTTGGTTTTGGCGGGCCGCTATCTTGAGGCGCGGGCCAAGGGCAAAACCGGTGCGGCCATTCGGTCGTTGTTGGATTTGCAGCCTGCCTCGGCCCAAGTGGAACGCGATGGGCGCATTATGGAATGTCCCGCCGCTGAAATTGCGCTGAATGATACCCTGCTGGTTCGCCCCGGGGAACGGATCGCCACCGATGGGCAGGTGATCGATGGCCAATCCCATGTCGATGAAAGCATGCTGACAGGCGAAGCCGTTCCGGTAGACAAACAGGCAGGATCAACCGTGACGGGTGGCACGGTGAACCTGAAGGGTCTGTTGCGCGTTGCTGTGACCCAAATCGGCGATAACACCCGTTTGGCCCAGATCATTCGCATGGTGGAACGTGCGCAAAACACCAAACTGCCCATCCAAAATTTGGTTGACCGGGTAACGTTGTGGTTTGTTCCAGTGGTGATGGGGTTGTCTGTGCTGACCGTGATGCTGTGGCTGATGTTTGCCCCAGC
>CBFHVU010000016.1:0-9119 GCA_965659465.1 uncultured Paracoccaceae bacterium
ATATACACAGATGATCGCCAATATTCGCGCTGATTTTGCAGACACACGCGCCATTCCAAACGCAAGCTTGTCTGATGGTGACCGATTTTATATCGCTAAGGGGCGATTTAATATTTTTAAGACCTGCAACGTTTGGTTGGGGCAACAGCTACGAGAGGCAGGTGTCCCATTTGGCATATGGACACCTGCACCGCATTCAGTTCGTATTTCTAAGTGGTGGTTTGGGGTGTAACTTTGCTGTGCAGCACAGCCCAAACAGATCAGTTTAGCGTGTGAACTTCTTATGCTTCATTCGCTTAGGCTCTAATGCGTCTGGGCCGAGGCGGCGTTTTTTGTCTTCTTCATAGGCGCTGAAATCGCCTTCGAACCATTCGACGTGGGCATCGCCTTCGAACGCTAAGATATGCGTACAAATCCGGTCGAGGAAGAAGCGATCGTGCGAAATGACCACGGCGCAGCCTGCGAAATCGACCAAGGCGTCTTCTAGCGCGCGCAGGGTTTCGACGTCCAAATCGTTTGTCGGTTCGTCCAGCAGCAGGACGTTTCCGCCCTCTTTCAACAGTCGCGCCATATGCACACGGTTGCGTTCACCGCCTGACAGTAGGTTCAGCGGTTTTTGCTGATCGCCACCCTTGAAATTGAACGCCGAGCAATAGGCGCGGCTGTTCATTTGCGCATCACCCAGTTGGATGATTTCCGCGCCACCTGAAATGGCCTGCCAAACGGTTTCGCCATCAATTAAATCGTCACGCGATTGGTCTACATAAGACAGCTGCACCGTATCGCCATAGGTCACGGTGCCCGCATCGGGCTGTTCCTGACCGGTGAGCATTTTGAACAGGGTTGATTTACCCGCACCGTTGGGGCCAATCACACCCACGATACCACCAGGGGGCAGCGCAAAAGACAGATCCTCAACCAACAGCTTGTCGCCCATTGCTTTCTTCAGGCCTTCGACCTCAATCACTTTGCCACCCAAACGTGGGCCGTTTGGAATGACGATTTGCGCGCGGGTGATTTTGTCGCGCTCGGATTGGTTGGCCAATTCGTTATAGGAATTGATACGCGCTTTTTGCTTGGCTTGGCGGGCTTTCTGACCCTGACGCATCCATTCCAATTCGCGTTCCAATGTTTTCTGGCGCGATTTGTCTTCGCGGGCCTCTTGGGCTAAACGCTTGGCTTTCTGTTCTAGCCAGCTGGAGTAGTTGCCTTCGTAAGGAATGCCGCGACCGCGATCCAATTCCAAAATCCAACCTGTGATGTCGTCCAGGAAATAGCGGTCATGGGTCACGATCAGGATCGTGCCTTTGTAATCGATCAGGTGCTGTTGCAGCCACGCGATGGTTTCCGCGTCCAAGTGGTTGGTCGGTTCGTCCAATAACAACATGTCAGGCGCTTCTAGCAGCAATTTACACAGCGCCACTCGGCGGCGTTCACCGCCTGACAGGTTCGCAGGCATCGCATCATCAGGGGGGCAGCGCAGGGCCTCCATTGAAACATCAATCTGGCTATCCAGATCCCACAGGTTTTCGGCGTCGATCTGGTCCTGTAACGCAGCCATTTCGTCGGCCGTTTCATCGGAATAATTCATCGCCAATTCGTTGTAACGATCAAGGATCGCCTTTTTCTCGGCAACGCCCAGCATCACGTTTTCGCGCACGGTTAGGGTTTCGTCCAGCTTGGGTTCTTGGGGCAGGTAACCGACCTTGGCGCCCTCGGCGGACCATGCTTCGCCGGTGAAATCCTTGTCCATGCCGGCCATGATTTTCATCAGCGTTGATTTACCCGCGCCGTTGACACCGACAACACCGATTTTCACACCGGGGAGGAAGGACAGGTGGATATCTTCGAAACACTTTTTCCCACCGGGATAAGTTTTGGACACGCCCTGCATGTGATAGACGTATTGATCGGCTGCCATGTGAAATGCTCCTGAATTTCTAGTTTGTGCCTAGATAGCGGATGGCGGCGTTCGGGGCAATGGGGGTTTATTTGGGGTGTCTCCCCAGCCGTGTCGCCTAGGTATTGCTTAATTCGAAGCTTTTGAGAGGTTTTAGGACCTTTTGCCCAAAGAGCGTTTTTCGTACGCCTTCCCTATCACGTTCATATGACAGAAACCGATAGTCGCGATTATCCACAGTTCTTTTATCTAGATAATCAACTGGATTTTCCGCAAAGAACGCGACTACATCCCTCATCGCGCCATAGAATAATGTGCCGTACTCAAAGGATCCTAGATCTGTTAAAGATGCATCAAACAAGTCAAATATTTCGTTGGCAATATATTCTAGGTTCATCGCGCGTTCATAAAGTGAACGATTGGTTGTCTTCAAGATTAAGAGCAGCGCAATCAAGCAAAGGCCATCACTTACATTATTGTAATTGAATCGTGTAATTGCGGCGTTCGCGCAAATCTGATTTATATCACGAAATGACAGTCGATTTGTGAAACTCTCTTTTTCAAAGATTGCTATAATCCGAAGCGCAAGTGGCGATTGATCGCTAGGCGAATACTGTCCTAGCTTTATTTTCATTCCAACATCGTTAAATACCTTTTCCGCATAGCGGATTTTTTGATCGTAGGGCGAATTTTCCAGATTTGAATCTGTCAATTCAAAAATCAAATTATAGAACTTTTTCAAATACCTGCCTGCATCAAGTCCCGTGCCATATCGGGCGCGGACGGAATGTTCCAAGGCGGTCAGGTTCACGCCCAGCACAAAGTGGACGTTGGGGACGTGAAACAGGTGTTTTAGAATTTCCAGCATCGACAGCGCGAAATCAGGGCGGCAGCGGTCCAGTTCGTCGATGACGATGACCAGTTTTTGATTTTGGGCCAGTTCGGTCAAGGCGTGCTTGAAATCTTTTAAAGACTGTTGTTTCTGGCGTTCTTGTTGCCAAAATTGATCAATTTGTTTGTCTGTTGCACCGCTGACCGCGTTTATAGCAGCATCAACCATAGGTCCCGCAATTTCGGTTGCGCCTGTCGTTGCAACGGCCAGCGCACCCCGAAACCCCGTGCGCGCCAGCCATGGGGCCACTTTTTTCAGTTTTTTCAGATGTTTGTTTTCATCATTCTTTGGCAAGCGGGCATCAATCGCGCCAATCAACGCAATCAGTAGATCATTCATGAAATCATGTTCAAAGGCATCGAAATATATGGTTTGTGCCTGATGTTCGTCTTTTTTCAAATGTTCCCCGACCCAGCATTTCGGGAACACAGTTTTTCCGCTGCCCCATTCACCATCCAATGCGATGACCATCGGGTCGGAAATATTTTCGACAAGGTTGGACAGCTGTTGCCCTTGGGTTTTGCGATCAAGCAGGTCGTGGTCGTCAAAGCCGTGTTCGTACAGGGTAATGGCGGGTTCGGGAACGAAAAGTTTCATGGGTCATCCAAATGTCGTGGCTATAATCCCTTAACTATGGGGTGTGCGGTGTTCTGTTTCAAGTTGTGTGTGCGGTGCCGAAAATATCGTTTCCATTTTGTTCGATTGGCGGTATCCCTTGGGCAGGGCGCGTAATCGTTGGGACATATGAAACGGCAAACCATTGGCATATTAGGGGGATCGTTTGATCCGGCGCATGGGGGGCATGTGGGGTTGACCCGCGCGGCGTTGCGGCGGTTTGGGTTGGACGGTGTGTGGTGGATGGTCAGTCCGGGCAATCCGTTGAAATCCAATGGCCCTTCGCCGATGGATCAACGCATCATGCAGGCGCGCGCGATTATGGATCATCCGCGTGTCACCATCACAGATATCGAGGCACGGTTGGGCACGCGGTATACGGCCGATACTTTGCGGGCCTTGATGCAGCGGTATCCGCATGTGAACTTTGTCTGGTTGATGGGCGCGGATAATTTGCATCAGTTTGACCAATGGCGCGATTGGCGTTGGATCATGGAACACGTGCCGATTGGTATTTTGGCCCGTCCGGGGTCGCGGCTGGCGCCTTTGTCGGCTCGGGCCGCGCGGATTTATTCATTTGCGCGGGTGCCTGCGCGGGCGTCGCAGCATTTGGGTCGGGGCGAAGCCCCGCGGTGGTGTTATATCAACATGCCGTTGTCGGATCTGTCGTCCTCTGCATTGCGCTCTGGGGGTTGAACGTCGGTGGTGTGCCCCGTTAGGGTGCGTGTAACTATTGACAGGGGCTGTGATTTGAAACGCTTGGGATTTATCATTTTAGCTTTGCTGATGCTGACGGGAACCCTGTTTGCCGCGGCTCCGGATCAGTCACTGCGCCCGCAGTATAGGCCCGGTTCAGTTCTGCCTGATGGGGCGGATGCGTTGCTGCGCCGTTATGCACGATCGGGCGATTTGGGGTATGTGGTCTATGACCTGACCACAGGGCGCACAATCGAACAACGCAATGCCGCGCAGGGATTTGCGCCTGCGTCGGTCACCAAGGCGATCACTGGGTTATACGCGTTGTGGCATTTAGGGCCAGAGTTTCGATATAAAACACGCGTTATGGCCACAGGCCCGATCATAGAGGGCACTGTGCAAGGCGATCTGATTTTGGCAGGCCAAGGTGATCCTGTATTGGACACCGATGATTTGGTAACCTTGGCACTTGCAGTCAAGGCAGCGGGGGTTCGTAACATTACGGGCGATTATTTGTATTATGCGGATGCTTTGCCGTATTTTCGCGACATTGATCCAGACCAGCCTGTGCATGTTGGATACAACCCCGCCATTTCTGGTCTGAACCTGAATTTCAATCGGGTCTATTTCGATTGGAAACGCGCTGGTGCGGGGTATCGCGTGCAAATGGATGCGCGTTCGGATCAGGTAAGGCCCGTCGTTTCGCATATCACCATGCGCGTGGCCGAGCGTGATGCACCGTTGTTTGCATATCGCCAAGACGGCCCCCAAGAAAGCTGGAGCGTTGCCAAGCCTGCATTGGGTCAACAGGGTGGCAGGTGGCTGCCTGTGCGCGATCCTGCGTTATATACCGCAACGGTTTTTGCCAGCTTGGCGCGTGACAATGGCATCACACTGCCCAAGCCGGAACGCACAACGACCCAAACCGCACGAACCACCGTGGCCGAAATTACCAGCGCACCCATGCGTGTATTGGTGCAGTTGATGTTGAAATATTCAAACAACATGTTGGCGGAAACGCTGGGCCTGACGGTGGCAAAATCAACTGGGCAACCCGTAACATCATTGCGTCAATCGGCTGGTCATATGACACGTTGGGCCAAGCAAACCTTGGGGATGCAAAATGCCCGTTTTGATGATCATTCTGGATTGAACGACACATCGCGTGTGTCCCCCACTGATATGGTGCGTGCCTTGATCAATGGGCGCACCAAGTTTCCAGAATATGCCGCGTTGTTAAAGCCGATTAAACCGCGCACGGCCGCCGGTGATTTGGATAAATCGGGTCAGGCCAGTATTTTGGCGAAAACGGGGACGTTGAATTTTGTGACGGCCCTGGCAGGGTATTTGCGCGACAAAAACGGTGCAAATTATGTATTTGCCATTTTCCAACAGGACATTGCTGCCCGAAACGCGGCAAACACCGCGCAGCAGGAAACGGCGTCGGGGTCACGCAGGTGGCGTGGGCGTGCGGTCAATATACAGTCTGGTTTGCTATATCGTTGGGCGCGCTTTACAGAGACGGATTAGCACATCACAGGGTCAAATGCCGCGCACGCGCGCCGCGTTCAATCGCGGCAGCATGCAGACGGTCTATGTTTAATTCGTACCGCATTTCTTCGAGCAACCGCAATTCTGTTTCACGAATATTGCCATCTGCCGCAGCCACATCACAACACAGCGCATAGGCCGTTTCATACAAACGTTCGGACAACGTATCGCGGATCAACCGAAACAAAGCGTCTAGGCCGTCTTCGCTTTCGAATAAGTCATAGACCAAGTTTGCAACTAAATTAATTCTATCAATATCATATCTTGCGAAAATTGGCAGGTGGTTCACAGCGGATTGGATTTTGACCAGTTCAGATGTCGGCACATCTTCATCGGAAACGGTAATGGCAATCATTAAGGCAATAAGGCAATCGGGTTCCGATAAAATGGGCGATTTAATCTGTGACATAACTTAGTCCTTGGTAAGTAGAATATTATTGTAAATCGCATTTGCACTTGCGGCAATAGGCCATTGCATCGTCTGCTTGCGGCATTTTGCAAAAGGGGCTAAGTACAGCACGTTAATGCGGATCAGAATCCGTATCCCTGACCAGAGGTGGCACTATGACAGAATTTCGCGACGCAGCGATGACATCCAAAGCTTGGCCGTTTGAAGAGGCGCGCCGCGTGTTAAAGCGTTACGAAAAGGCCCCGCCCGAAAAGGGATTTGTTCTGTTTGAAACCGGCTATGGCCCATCCGGTTTGCCCCACATTGGCACATTCGGTGAAGTGGCGCGGACCACAATGATTATGCGCGCATTTCGCGTGATTTCGGACATTCCTGCAAAGCTGATCTGTTTTTCCGATGACCTAGATGGCATGCGCAAGGTGCCGGGTAACGTTCCAAACCAGGACATGTTGGCAGAGCATTTGCAAAAACCCCTGACATCCGTGCCTGATCCCTTTGGCGAATACGAAAGTTTTGGGCATCACAACAATGCCATGTTGCGCCGGTTTTTGGATACTTTCGGGTTCGAATATGAATTTTATTCCGCGACCGAATTTTACGGGTCGGGCCAGTTTGATACCATCCTGCGCCGTGCGGCGGAAAAATATGATGACATCATGGCCGTGATGCTGAAATCCCTGCGCGAAGAACGTCGCCAGACCTATTCCATTTTCCTACCCATCCACCCAGAAACGGGCCGTGTGATGTACGTCCCGATGAAAGAGGTCAACGCGGCCGAAGGCACCATCACATTTGACGATGAAACAGGCTGCGAATGGACGCTGCCTGTGACCGGTGGCAATGTGCAATTGCAATGGAAACCCGATTTCGGTGCGCGCTGGGCGGCATTGGGTGTGGATTTCGAAATGTATGGCAAAGACCATTCAACGAATACCCCGATCTATGACCGTATCTGTGAAATTCTGGGAACGAAAAAACCAGAACATTTCACCTATGAACTGTTCTTGGACGACAAGGGGCAAAAGATTTCCAAATCATCCGGCAACGGGATTTCAATTGATGAATGGCTGACCTATGCGTCTACTGAATCGTTGTCATATTTTATGTATCAAAAGCCGAAAACAGCCAAGCGGATGCATTTTGATGTGATCCCCAAGGCGATGGATGAATATCACCAACAATTGCGCGCCTATCCTGATCAGGACGCCGCGGCCAAGGCAAATAACCCTGTGTTCCATATCCACGGGCACAATGTGCCGGCATCTGACATGGTTGTTCCATTTTCTATGTTATTAAATTTGGCATCCGTCGCCAATGCCGATAACAAAGATCAGTTGTGGGGGTTCATCCAGCGTTATGCCCCAGATGCCAGCCCCACGGCCAACCCCCAGCTGGACCAAGCGGCGGGTTTTGCCGTGCGGTATTACAATGATTTTGTCAAACCAACCAAGGTATTCCGCGTGCCCACCGATTTGGAACGCGACGCGCTGAGAGATCTGCGTGATCAACTGGCCGCATGGGACGGCGGATTGGACGCCGAGGCGCTGCAATCTGTGGTCTATGCCTGTGGCCGTGATCGGTTTGATCCGCTGCGCGCGTGGTTTTCTGCATTGTATGAGGTGCTGTTGGGCGCGACCCAAGGCCCACGGTTTGGCGGGTTCATCGCGCTCTATGGTATTGATGAAACCATCGCCCTGATCGACGCCACATTGAATGGTGATTTCGTCTAGTTGATTTTTGACCAGCGCATTCTAGCTTTGCTTCATGCGTTGGTTATTTTCGATCATACTGTCCCTAGGCTTGGTCCTCCACTCCCCTGCACATGCGGGGGATGATTACGATGTTCAGGAAACGATTACCGCCCAGTTGGACGCATTTCTGCGCGATGATTTTGATCACGCCTTTACCTATGCCAGCCCGAAAATCCGCCGTATCTTTCGCGATCCGGTTACCTTTGGTACGATGGTGCGTCAGGGGTATCCGATGGTGTGGCGGCCCGCGGATTTCACATTTTTAAGTGTCGAAAAAACACCTTGGGGTATGGCGCAGATCATTGAAATCATTGATCAGTCTGGCAAAGCCCATTATTTACGATACGACATGGTTCCCAGCGATATAGGCTGGAAAATTGATGGGGTTGCTATATTGCAGGGCAACCCAATGGCGGTCTAGCAACAGACTGCAACAGACCGCAACGGGGCAGCGCGCGTTGCACAAGACATGCGTTAAACTTGTAAAATTACAGTGGGCGTCGATCTGAAAATGAAAGGCGCAGCTTATGACACTCTCACTGACACATGGTATTGATTTTTCCCCCAAACCGTTTTCATCGGGTTTGAATTATTGGTCTTCCGGGGATGGCACGTCGTCAACCGATACCTATGATATCGTCGGCAACGCTGCCTTTGTTCCAGCGGATCAGGATTTTGGCCGATGTTTGGAATTGGTCAAAACCAATAGTTTGCAAAAACTGCGCTATACAGAACAAACTCAGATATTCCCTGAAACCTATTTGCTGGTAAAAACGCGGGTGAAATTGATGGTCGGTGGCCTGCCTGCTGTTCGTATTGCTGGGTGGGCCGGTGACCGCGATGGCAATCATGTGGCCAATGTCACCCAGATTGGTCCGGCCACATCCGTTCAAAACTATGGCCAAGTTTACGAAATTTCCGCCATCGTTGGCCCCGGTTTGCGCGATGGGGTTGATATGGTGTGGGGGGCTGCCCCGACATTTGCGCATTTTGGTTTGGATATCACGGGGCCCACGGGCGTTGTGGTGCGCGTTGATGATTTCACGATCGAGGATATTTCGCATCTGTTCCAACGCGATGCCCTGAACATTGTCGATGTGCGCGACTATGGTGAGATTGGGGATGCTGCGACTGATAACTATGATGCCTTTGTCGCGGCGGATCAGGCGGCGAATGGGCGGCGGTTGGTTGTGCCGGCTGGGGCCTATGTGATTGGCAGCCCTTTGGTGTTGAATTCACACGTCGAATTTCAGGGCCGCGTGATCATGCCCCCAGAGGCCCCGTTGGTGATCACAAAATCCTTTG
>CBFHVU010000016.1:9129-29547 GCA_965659465.1 uncultured Paracoccaceae bacterium
TGATTTACCCACCTATATTGATGCCTTTCGCGACGAAGAATTGGTGTTTAAGAAAGCGTTTCAGGCCCTGTTGAACAGTTCAGATCATGAAAGTTTGGACATGTGCGGGCGCACCGTGACGGTGACCGAACCAATCGATATGCAGGCAGGGATCGCGACCCGCGATACATTTGAAATTCGCCGCGTGATCCGCAATGGCCAGTTTTATGCATCCGGTGGCACCGCGTGGGAAAACGATGTGATCACGGCACAGGCCTATTATGCCGTATCCAACCCCACCACGCTAAGCAACGTTCAAAACGTCCAAGATATCGCAGTTGGATCCTTGGTCACGGGGCAGGGTGTGGGCCGCGAAATTTACGTGCGTTCCGTCAACCCCGCCACGCAGACCGTCGAACTGTCCGAGGCGCTGTATGATGCCGAAGGTACGCAGGATTTTACCTTTACCCGATTCAAATACATGTTGGATTTCAGCGGGTTCCAGAAATTAAGTAAGTTTAATCTCGATAACATCGAATTCCAATGTAACGGCAAAGCCAACGGGATCATGATGGCCCAAGAGGGTATGATTTTCCATGTTTTGGACTGCTATATCACCAAGCCAAAATTCCGTGGAATTACATCATCAGGGCGCGCCTGTCAGGGGATGCTGATTGAGTGGTGTCATTTCGTAACCAATGACTCCAGCGCGCAGGCCGCGGATCGGGTCAGTATCGCATTCAACATCAATGCAAATGACGCGAAAATTAGGGATAACTGGGCATCGCAGTTCCGTCATTTCTGCGTGCTAAGTGGGGCAAACAACATTGTGTCTGGCAATCATTTCTACCAAGGTGATGGTGTTCCAAACGGTGTGCGTTTGGCGGGTATTGTTTTGACACGGTCAAACACGGCGTCCACCATCGTTGGGAATTATGTTGATAACTGTTTTATCGAATGGACCAACGAACATGACGAAACCCCTGATTTTACGGTGGGATTTGGGTTTTCTGCCCTAAGCATTTCGGGGAATGTATTTTTGTCGGGACAGGTCGCGGACTGGTTTTCCTATCTGGTGGTCAAACCCTATGGCACGGGGCATGGGATTGCCAATCTTTCGGTAATGAACAACAGTTTCAAAACCCTAAATGGTCCCAGCCAACGGGTCGAACGTGTTGATACTACATTTGCCGATATTGATCGCAACCGTCTGCGCAATCTGCGGTTTGAGGCAAACAGTTTCGAAAACGTGACCCAGACAACCGAAAATCCCGTGGTCGTGGATCACACCCAATCCAGCGTTGCGGCCACATGGACCGTTGATACGGCTAATGCACTGCCATTTGGCGGATATGCCCGCGCGGTGCAGGCCTATGTGCCCCAGTTGAAACTGACGGTGTCGGGCGGCGGTGCGGTGCATCACATGCCCTATGTCAACACCCAAGTTGGCAGCACCAAGGATCAGGTCCAGCTGGTCTATCCCGGTGCCACCCAAGGGACGGTACGTTGTGACAACTAATCAAAACTTGGCCTTACTTTTACCGCGATAGGCCCGTGTTCCACCGCGACCGGCGGTGGAACGCCCGCGCGTTTTCGTGGCGGCGTTGCTGGCGGCCTCTACGGCTGATTGGCGGGCTAGGGGATCATCGGAAATGGCCAGATCCACGGCTTCTAGGCGTTTGACTTCGTCGCGTAATCTGGCGGCCTCTTCGAACTCAAGGTTTTCGGCGGCTTTGCGCATATCGCTACGCAAACCATCCAAAACAACCTGCAGGTTCGCACCGCCGGCTGATTTTTTGTCAATTTGGGCCGTGACACGGGATTGATCTGTGTCGCCATTGTATAGGCCTGCCAAAATGTCTTCGACGTTTTTCTTGACGGTTTGGGGCGTAATACCGTGTTCGATGTTATAGGCCATTTGCCGTTCACGCCGCCGATCCGTTTCAGCCAAGGCGCGTTCCATGGATCCAGTAATGCGATCGGCATACATGATGACGCGGCCATCGGCATTGCGCGCCGCGCGACCGATGGTTTGGATCAGCGATGTCTCAGATCGCAAGAACCCTTCTTTGTCGGCGTCCAAAATGGCGACCAATCCACATTCGGGGATGTCCAATCCTTCGCGCAGCAGGTTGATCCCGATCAGCACGTCAAAGGCCCCTAATCGCAAATCGCGCAGAATTTCGATCCGTTCGATGGTGTCGATGTCGGAATGCATATAGCGCACTTTGATGCCCTGTTCGTGCAGGTATTCGGTCAAATCCTCGGCCATACGTTTGGTCAAGGTTGTGACCAAGGTGCGCATTCCATTTCCCGTAACGATGCGGATTTCGTCGACCAGATCATCGACCTGCATTTCAACGGGTCGAATTTCAACTTGTGGGTCCAACAACCCTGTGGGGCGAATGATTTGTTCTGTAAATACGCCCCCTGTCTGTTCCATTTCCCACGATCCCGGCGTGGCCGAGACATAAACCGATTGCGGCCGCATTGCGTCCCACTCTTCGAATTTCAGCGGGCGGTTATCCATGCAGGACGGTAGGCGGAACCCATGTTCGGCCAGCGTAAATTTCCGACGATAATCGCCGCGATACATGCCGCCAATTTGTGGGATACTTACGTGGCTTTCATCAGCAAAAACAATCGCATGATCGGGAATAAATTCAAACAGGGTGGGGGGCGGTTCCCCGGGCGCGCGCCCCGTCAAATACCGCGAATAGTTTTCGATGCCGTTACACACGCCAGTCGCCTCTAACATTTCGATGTCAAAGTTACATCGCTGCTCTAGGCGCTGGGCCTCTAGCAATTTGCCTTCTCCAACCAGCTGATCCAAGCGGTGGCGCAGCTCTTCTTTGATCTTGATGATCGCTTGCTGGATCGTTGGGCGGGGCGTGACATAGTGTGAATTCGCATAGATCCGTATTTGATCAAAGGTCCCCGTTTTTTCCCCCGTCAGCGGATCAAATTCGGTGATGGATTCCAATTCGTCGCCAAAGAACGAAAACCTCCATGCGCGATCCTCTAGGTGGGCGGGAAACACCTCAAGGACATCACCGCGCACACGAAACGATCCACGTTGAAACGCTTGGTCATTGCGGCGATATTGTTGGGCCACCAAATCCGCCATGACCTGACGTTGATTGTATTCGCCACCAACCTTTAAATCCTGGGTCATAGCGCCATAGGTTTCGACGGATCCGATACCATAAATACAACTGACCGATGCCACGATAATCACATCATCACGTTCCAACAGCGCCCGCGTCGCCGAATGGCGCATACGGTCAATCTGTTCGTTGATCTGGCTTTCTTTCTCGATGAACGTATCTGTGCGCGCGACATAGGCTTCGGGCTGGTAATAATCGTAATAGCTGACAAAATATTCCACGGCATTATCGGGAAAAAACCCTTTGAATTCGCCGTATAGCTGAGCTGCCAGCGTTTTATTCGGTGCTAGAATGATTGCAGGTCTTTGTGTTTCTTCGATCACCTTGGCCATGGTAAAGGTTTTACCCGTGCCTGTTGCCCCCAACAAAACTTGGTCACGATCCCCAGACAGAATATTTTCTGCAATCTCTTTTATGGCTTTGGGCTGATCGCCTGCTGGGGCAAAATCAGTTGCCATAACGAACTGCTTACCGCCCTCAAGTTTGGGGCGTGACCTGACCTCGCCTGTCATATGGCCCAGTTCTTTGGAATCGGTCATTGAAAGCTCCTTTATCAGCATAACCTAAGTGTTTTTAGGGGAATATCAAACGACTTGTCCCGTATGAAAAAATGTCGCATAAAAGCCCCAAGATACAGGAGTTTGAAATGCGCGCACGAATCTATAAACCTGCAAAAACTGCGATGTCGTCTGGCACTGCAAAAACCCGCCAATGGGTTTTGGAATTTGCCCAAGGATCTTCGCGCGAAATTGACCCTTTGATGGGCTGGACGTCAACAGATGAAACGCAAACGCAGATAAAACTGCGGTTTGACACCAAAGACGCCGCAATTGCCTATGCGACGGAAAACGGTATTGAATATCAGGTGAGCGAACCCAAACCGCGCAAGGCAAACATCCGCGCCCGCGGCTATGGCGAAAATTTCGCAACAGACCGCCGCGCCCCTTGGACACACTGAACCAATTTATGAAATGACCCAAGACCGTATCATCGTGATGCGGCCTTTCGTGTTTACAAAGGATACCCCATGCGACACGGCGGACAAATTCTGGTGGATCAACTGAAAATCCAAGGCGTGGATCGCGTGTTCTGCGTCCCTGGCGAAAGTTATCTGGCCGCATTGGACGGGCTGTTCGACCGTGGCATCGACACCATCGTTGGCCGCAACGAAGGTGGCGTATCCATGATGGCCGAGGCTTATGGCAAACTAACGGGCCGTCCCGGTGTGGCCATGGTCACGCGTGGGCCGGGTGCCACCAATGCCTCAGGCGGGGTGCATGTCGCGTTCCAAGACAGCACCCCCATGATCCTGTTTGTGGGCCAAGTCGCCAGCGATCAACGCGACCGCGAAGCGTTCCAAGAGGTCGATTATCGCCAAATGTTCGGCCCCCTTGCCAAATGGGTGGCCGAAATTGATCGCACGGATCGTATCCCCGAATATATCAGCCGCGCGTTTCATGTGGCCGTATCAGGCCGCCCGGGTCCCGTTGTTCTGGCCCTGCCCGAGGATATGTTATCCGCCACCGCCAATGTGGCCGATGCCCCCCGTGCCAACCCCGCGAAACAACAAATCTCACACTCCGCCGTTGATGATGTTGTGTCAGCGATGGATCGCGCGAATAACCCCCTAATGCTGATTGGCGGCCCGCTTTGGTCGCGAAAGGCGGCCGCCGATGTGGCGCGTTTGCTCGAACAAACCGGCTGGCCTGTTGCCACAACATTCCGGTGTCAGGACTACATAGATAATCGCCATCCCAACTATATTGGTGATCTTGGCATCGGCCCAAACCCTGCACTAGCCGAACGCGTCGCTGCGGCGGACACGCTTCTGGTCTTGGGCGCGCGCTTGGGCGAAATGACATCGGGCGGCTATAGCCTGTTCCAGATCCCCAAACCGACCCAACGCTTGATCCATATCCACCCCAATGCTGATGAATTGGGCCGCGTCTATCAGGCCGATCTTGCCATCAGCTGTCACAGCAGCGATTTCTTGGCCCAAGCGGTCAGGGCAACACAGGGCCAATCCGCCCCTGCCCCCGTGACCGAACGCGCCGCCTACGAACACTGGCAAACCCCAACCGCGTCACCAGGCGCGGTGAAACTGGAACAGATCATATCACATCTGACCCAAACCCTGCCCGACACAGCGATCATCACAAACGGGGCGGGCAATTACGCGGCATGGCTGCACCGCTACTACCGCTATAAATCCTACCGCACCCAATTGGCCCCGACATCGGGTACCATGGGCTATGGTCTGCCTGCCGCCATCTCCGCCAAGTTGATGCACCCAGACCGCGATGTTATCTGCCTTGCGGGGGACGGGTGTTTCCAAATGAATGGCCAAGAATTTGGAACTGCTGTTCAATACGGTGCAAATATCATCGTCATCATCGCAAACAACGGCGTTTATGGCACCATTCGTATGCATCAGGCACGCCAATATCCCAATCGCCCCTCGGGAACCGATATGGTCAATCCTGATTTCGCGGCTCTTGCACGCGTCTATGGGGCCCACGGCGAAACCGTCACCCAGACCGATCAATTCGCTGCCGCTTTCGCCCGCGCCCGCGCGGCAAACAAACCCGCGATTATCGAACTAAAAACCGATCCAGCTGCGGTATCGCACAGAACACCGCAATAACACTTTCATTTTTGTAAAAATACTCGCGCCGCAGGCGGGCAGGCGCAGCCTGCCACCCCCGATCAGAAATCTGCCGATACGTTTGGCAGATTTAGCGCCTTGATCAAATCACGCAATTCTTGGCGGGCTGCAACGTTGGAAATGTTCAGCTGTTTGACGCCTACATCTTTCAAATCCAACAACGTCAAACCGCGCGGGAACAGTTCGCGGAAAATCACACGTTCGGTAAACCCTGGCCCCACGCGGAATCCGATCCGCTTGGACAGTTTTTCCAAGGCGCGTTCCATCTTGACCTTGTTGACCATCTGCTGCGCACCTAAACGGTTGCGAATGACGACCCAATTGATTGGCTTTAACCCGGCCTGCGCGCGCAATTGGCGGGCGTGCCAGACCATTTCGGAATAAACCGACGGTCCCTCAATCGTTTCACCATCGCTTGCGATATGGGCCAACAGGTCAAAATCGACGAAACTGTCGTTTAGCGGTGTGATCAGCGTATCGGCCAAGGAATGTGCCACTTGGCTCAGACGTGTGTGCGATCCGGGGCAATCAATGATGATAAAATCACTCTCATCCTCTGCCGCGGCAACGGCGGCGGACAGGCGATGATCAAAGATATTTTCGCCTTCTGGGACGGCAGATTTATCAATTTCTGGCAGATCATAGAATACAGGGGTTGGCAGACCCAAACCGCTGTCTTGGGCATGGCGTAAACGGTTGACCAGATAGCGACCAAAGGTCTGCTGTCGCAAATCCAGATCGATTGCGCCAACGCGATGACCCATGCGTGCCAATGCGGTGGCCACATGCATTGTGACGGTTGATTTACCGGCACCGCCCTTTTCGTTACCGACTACGATAATATGCGCCATTGCCGCATTCCCCCATGAAACCTTGCGTTTCTATATCCAATGCCACGCCCCTGTAAAAGCGTTTTTTGACTAAACCTTGGGATCATTTCCAACCAGCGCGGGTGTATCGGGCGCCAGTTCTTCGAAATCAAAATTGTCCAATCGCCGCGCACGTTTGCCCGCCTTGTCCGAACTGATTTTAATTTCACTGATATCTTTCGCTGCCTGATTGAAATGACGGTCCAAATTTTCCACCCGCGTCCCCAAACGATCAATATCTTGGTACAGCAACCCCAGTTCACGGCGAATGGCGCCGGCTTGTTCACGCATGCGCGCATCCTTTAATATCGCGCGCATAGTGTTTAGGGTGGCCATACACGTGGTGGGCGATACGATCCAAACACGCGCGGCAAACCCTTCGCGCACAATTTCGGGGAAATTTGCATGCAGCTCTGCATAGACAGCCTCGGACGGTAAAAACAGCAACGCGCCATCGGCTGTTTCACCTTCGATGATGTATTTGTCACTGATGTCTTTGATATGCTTGCGAACCGTGGCGCGCAGGAATTTGGCGGCCTCGTTCAGGTCCCAATCGGTTTTCGCGCGGCGCAGGGCTTCGTATGCTTCTAACGGGAATTTACTGTCCACCACGATGGGGCCAGGGGGGTTTGGCAAATGGATCAAACAGTCCGCGCGACGTCCATTCGACAGCGTGGCCTGCAATGTGTAACTGTCGGATGGCAATGCCTTGGTGACGATATCATTTAACTGAATTTCACCAAAGGCCCCGCGCGTTTGTTTGTTTGATAAAATGTCCTGCAATGACAAAACATCACCCGACAATTTGGTGATGTTATCCTGTGCCTTGTCAATCGCCGTCAGGCGTTGTTGCAATTCGCCCAGTGACTGCGCTGTGCGCCGCGCCGATCCTTGCAGGTTTTCGGTCATATTGTTTTGAACTTGGGCCAGACGATGTTCCATCAACTGCAACATATGCGCCTGTGCCTTGGCTTGGGCGTCTGACACATGGGTCAGGCCACCTGATAAACGTTCTTGGCCTTCACCCAATGATTGGACACGCTGGCCCAAAGCATTCAGTTGATTGGCCAGCGGTTCCGCCAATCGCGCCGATTTCAATGCGGCGCGCACTGTGATCAACAGCAATATCGCCACCAGTGCGGCTAGCCCCAAGGCCCCCAAAACCATCGGGTTATTCAGATCAATCTGTGTCATGTGCGTCCAAATAACCTTTCGATATCGGATAGTTTTAATTCCACATAGGTGGGGCGGCCGTGGTTGCATTGGCCCGAATGGGGCGTGCGTTCCATGTCGCGCAGCAGGGCGTTCATTTCCTCGGCGCGCATGTGGCGGCCCGATCGGATGGATCCGTGACAGGCCACGCGCGATAGGATCGCCTCGATCTTGGATTGGACCAGCTGGCTGTCGCCCCAATCGGCCAACTCGTCCAGCACATCGCGGATCAGGGCTGTGGCATTGACGCTGCCCAAAATTGCAGGAGTTTCGCGCACGGCAATGGCCGACCCGCCAAAGGGTTCGATGCCCAATCCCAATGCGGCCAATTCATCGGCCAGACCCAAAATCAACGCCGCCTCATGTGATGATAATTCGATGATTTCAGGGATCAGCAGCGTCTGCGCCGCCACCCCATTTTCACGCATTTGCGATTTCAGTTTTTCGTAAACCAACCGTTCGTGCGCGGCATGTTGATCGACAATCACGATCCCCGTTTCGGTTTGCGCAATGATATAGTTTTCATGCACCTGTGCGCGCGCAGCACCCAACGGGTGGTTGGGTTCGGGGGGATCCGGTTCAATCACCTGTTCCACGCGCGCCGACACCGTGGGCGTTTCGGCAAAGCCGAAGGATGCAGTTGGCGCGCCCTCGGCGCTGGGCGCTTGGTACGTATAGCTGGCGACGCGCGCGGATTGGGATGGGCGGTCCATTTGGTAAATGGGCTGATGCGGTTTTTCGGGCTGCATCGCGCCCAAGGTTGCCCCCGCGACAGTGGTGGATGACCGGTGCCCCGCACTGGCCAAGGCATGGCGCAGGCTGGACACAACCAAACCGCGCACGGATCCTGCGTCTTGGAACCGGACCTCGGATTTGGCGGGGTGGACGTTGACGTCTACCAAATGTGGGTCGCAATCAATGAACAATGCCACCGCCGGATGCCTGTCGCGCGATAAAAAATCGGCATAGGCCCCGCGCAGCGCCCCCAACAGCAATTTGTCGCGCACGGGCCGCCCGTTGACAAAGAAAAACTGCATCACCGCCGCCCCGCGTGAATAGGTGGGAAGTGCCGCATAGCCCGTCAGACGCACGCCATCGCGGTTGGCATCAATGGGCAGGGCGTTTTCGGCAAATTCTGCGCCCAATACCTGACGTAACCGCCCATGCAGCGCATCAAACAGATCACCGCTTTCAGGATCGACGCGAAATAAAATGCGGTCTTTGCCATCGGATACATCGCGCAGACTGAACCCGATCGCAGGTTCGGCCATGGCCAGACGTTTGATGATATCAATCACCGCACCCAATTCGGCGCGATTGGTGCGCATGAATTTTAACCGCGCTGGTGTCGAATAAAACAGATCGCGCAATTCCACCACCGTGCCACGGTTTAATGCGGCGGGTTTGACGGGCTGCAACGCACTGCCCGACACGGTAATTTGCGCACCATCGTGGCCCTGCGCGCGCGATGTGATGGTCAATCGCCCCACCGCGCCCAAAGATGGCAGCGCTTCGCCGCGAAACCCGAAACTGTGGATATTCAGCAAATCCGTTCCGTCAATTTTCGACGTGGCATGGCGCGATAGTGCCAATGGCAAATCATCCCCCGTCATGCCGCAGCCATCGTCTGTGACGCGGATCAATGTTTTGCCCCCATCGGCGATATCAACCGAAATGCGACGTGCACCGGCGTCTATGGCGTTTTCGACCAATTCCTTGACCGCGGAGGCGGGGCGTTCGACCACCTCGCCCGCGGCAATGCGGTTGATCGCGGCGTCATCCAGTTGACGGATTTGGGGGCGATTTTCGCCTATGTTGGGTATTGCTGAACTCATACCACAATGACTAGCATAGATTGTGACGATTCTGCTATGCAGGGATAGATAAAATTTTTCGTTGTGCTAGCTTTGGCAAAACAACAAAGGAAAACCACATGTATACTGTTATCGGTGCTCGCAACACCCGTGCCTTTCGCGTCATTTGGACGTTAGAGGAATTGGGCCAACCCTATGACCTGATCGAGGCGCCCGCAGGATCAGATTTGGCAAAATCCCATAATCCCAGCGGCAAAGTGCCCGCATTGAATGTGGATGGTACCGTGATCACCGACAGCTGTGCGATTATGACCTATCTGGCTGATAAACATGGTGGGCTGACCTATGCGGCCGGCACGATTGAACGCGCGCGCCAAGATGCGTTTTTGCACCAGATCAATGACGAAATTGATGCGCTGTTATGGACGGCGGCGCGCCATTCCTTTGTGTTGCCGGCCGACAAACGGGTGCCTGACGTCAAAGACAGTTTGAAATGGGAATTTGCCCGCAATCTGGATCGCATCACAGATCAAATCAGCGGGCCGTTTTTGATGGGTGACACCCTGACCATCGCGGACATTTTGTTGGTGCATTGTGGGGGCTGGGCGATTTCGGCGAAATTCCCCATGGAAAACCCAGCGTTCAAGGAATATTCGAAATCCATCCGATCCCGCGCAGGTTTTGTGCGTGCAACGGGGCAATGATCACGCTGTATATCAGCCCCACGTCACCCTATGCGCGGATCACGCGGATTATTGCGCGCGATTGTGGGGCGATTGATGATCTGGACGAAGTTTTTGCAACCAAGCGCGTTGTGGACAGTGATTTTTTCGAAATTTCCCCTGTGGCGCGTGTGCCGGCCTTGGTTGTGCGGGGGCGGTTGATTGCTGATACGCGCGATATTGTGGGTTTTTTCGAGGACACCTATGGCGGGGGGTGGCTGGGCCGTGAAACGCCGTTGCAGCAAACCTATCGCCATGTGGTGATGGGGCTGCTGGATGGATTGGCCGTCTGGGCGCGCGAATTGAAACGTGATGTCCGCCTGTGCGATGCCAACGTGATTGAATACGAATGCCACCGCGCAGAACAGGCATTGCGGTGGCTGGATGCCAATGCCTTGGCCTGTCAGACATGGAATTTTTCGGGCGTGGCCTTGGTCGTGGCGATGGAAATGGCCCAGCATCGCGGGTTAATGCCGGCGAAACGTTTGTGGGAATTGGCCCCCGATGTCATTGCTTGGGTCGCGGCGCAATCGACGCGCGACAGTGTTATTGCGACCCGCCCGTGATGGCAAAACGCGCCGCATGGGTCCCCGCCCATTTTCCGGTGGCAAAACAGGCCGTCAGTAAATAGCCGCCCGTTGGCGCATCCCAGTCAATCATTTCACCCGCCGCAAAAACGCCGGGCAGGGCGCGGATCATCAGCCCATCATCTAGCGCATCCCAGCGGATCCCACCCGCGGTGGAAATTGCTTCGTCCGTGGGGCGTGGGGATAGGGGGGTCAGGGTCAGCCCCTTGATCACTTGGGCCAGAATTTCGGGCGAATGGGGCAGTGATCCCCAAAATTCGCGGATCATTGCCAATTTGGCGGGGCCCAGTTTCAGGGTTTTGCGAATGTGGTTCGACAGGCTGTTTTTCCCTCTTGGGCGTGCCAAGGCGGTGGTGATTTTATCGGCCTGCCAATCGGGCATCAGGTCGATGATCAATCGTTCCCCGTGTCGCAATGCGGGGGAAAGGGGGTATATGCCGCCGCCCTCGATCCCTTTGGCGGACAGGATGATTTCACCACGACTGACCTGCGTGCCCGCCCGCATCACGATGGATTTGATCGGCTGACCCAGAAATTTGTGCATATGCGCCGACCAGTCGAAGGCAAAGGCGCAGTTTGATGGGGCAAAGGGTGCAGTGGCCACATTTGGCAAAATCGCAGGCCATGTGCCGTCTGATCCCAAACGTGCCCAACTGGCTCCGCCTAGGGCCAGTATGGTGACATCGGGCGTGATGGTTTGTGCGCCATTTGGCGTTGAAAATATAAATGACCGACCGTCAGTATTGGTTAATCGCCATTTTGTGCGAATATCTAGGCCATGGGATACCAGCTGTGCAATCCATGCGCGCAGCAGCGGGGACGCTTTGCCGACCTTGGGAAATACGCGGCCGGTTGATCCGGTAAACACCGCAGTCCCCAGCGCATTTGCCCAATTCATCACGTCGCGCGGACCAAAGGCATTGATCATGGGCGCCAGTCGGTCGGTGTCATAGTGGCTCAGGCACAGTGGGAGTGTTTCATCCTTGGTCAGGTTCAGGCCCGATTTACCTGCCATCAGAAATTTGCGCCCCAATGTGGGCATGGCATCGGTCAGTTGGACAGACAGGCCGTGGGCCAGCAATTCTTGGGCTGCCATCAAACCCGCGGGGCCACCCCCGATCACCAATGCTGTTTTTGCCATGTTTTGATCCATTCTCTGCCGCAACCAATCTATGCCATCTGGGGTGCGATGACCACCAGTTGATTTTTTGTAAAACACCGCCAGATTTAGGGGATGAACGATCCAATCTGTCCCCTGTGCCACCGGCCCATCCCCGCCGACGTGCCCCAAAGCCTGCATCACCTGATCCCCAAGCTAAAGGGCGGCAAGGGCGGGCCAACGGTATTATTGCACCATATCTGTCACAAGGAAATTCATGCAACGTTGACCGAGGCGGAATTGGCCCGTGATTTTGCCAGTATTGATGCATTGCGCGGCCATCCCCGATTGGCCAAATTCATTGCATGGGTTGCCAAGCGCCCGCCTGCGTTTTTGTCGAAAACAACAGGCGGTATGCGGAAACGTCGTGGGGGATAGGTGCGTTTTGTGGTTCAATGGCCTTGGGTGCGGCTGGCTTGGGCCTGTTGCGCCTGTTCGGGCCATGTGGATTGGATATAGGCCAGAATATCAATGATCTGATCATCGCTAAGCGTGCCGCCAAATTCGGGCATGCCACTGGTGAAATTTTCAACATTCATCGCATCCATCACCGCTTGGCCCCCAAATTTAACGTATTGAAACAAAAACACGCTGTCATGGTGCCATGTGTGGCCTGTTTCGTCATGTGGCGGGGCGGGCAAGATGCCGTTTTCGTCGGGCGTGCGCCAGTTTGGCTGCCCCTCAAGGTTGATGCCATGGCAACTGGCGCAGTTTTCAGCATATAGCACCTGACCCTGCGCCACATCACGCCCTGCGAATTCGTGGGCTGCCAACAGGGGCTGCGCCATGATCGCGGTTATTGCAGCTAGGATGAAACGTTGTCGTGACATGGTGTGGCCTTGTAATTGTTTTTTTCTGCTTAGCAGTGCGGGGCTGATTTGTACCAGTCAAACCACCGTGATCAATCAATTGTGATGGATCAGCCCACGGATGCCTGCGACCAAGGTGGGATCTGCCGCGGCGCTGTCGGCGATCAGATCATGCGCATGGTCCATCAGCACATCCGCATCGACTATGCGATCAATCAGGCCATAGGCCAGTGCTTCGTCCGTGGTGATTTTTTGACCGGCCATCAGGATCATTTTGGTACGGGCAGGCCCAATCAGCGCGGCCATGCGGCGCGGGTCTGACGGTTGGGGCATGTATCCCAGTTTCATCACCGGATAGAACACCTTGGCCCCCTGAACCGCGATGCGGATATCGCAGGCCAGCGCCATACCATTCGCGCCGCCCGCTAGGGTCCCGTTCAGGGCGGCCACAGACAGGCAGGGCAGGGCGGCGATGGCGGATGATAGCTCTTCCCACAGGGGCGACGTGGCCAACCCTGCGCGGGCGGCGTCCAAATCGGCCCCTGCGGAAAACACGCGGCCCGCGCCGGTGATGATAAATCCGCGTGCTGATTGGGCATCGCGTGCTATATCGCGCAGGTCGGTCAACATCGCGGGTGTCAGGCTGTTGGCTTTGTCTGGGCGGTTGATGGTGACGGTCCAGACGCCCGTTTCGGATTTTGTTAAATCAATCATCGCGGTTTCCTATGTCTGTGCCTTTATACCAATCCAATGGCGCGGCGGATGTTTTCATTGCGCAGGGAAATTTCCATGCCGGCCAAATCATCGCGCACATCGCCACACATCCATGCAATTGCCTTGGCTGGCCATTCGGGTGGCACATGGTCGGACCATTCCAATTCGCTGACAGGGTTTATGCCCGATGCTTTGATGTCGCGCTGCATTTGTGTGGCGACCGTTCCGGGTGACAGGCCCATCGCACGAATGCCTTGGGCGTTGTATTCGGTGTGCAGCGATAGGGTGATCATGGCCGCGGCTGCTTTGGATGCGCAATAGGCAGACCAGCCCTCAAGTGCGCTATGGGCCGCGCCTGAGGATACGGTTAGGATCGTGCCGCCGCCTTGGGCGACCATATTGGGCAACACGGCGTGGTTTGCATAGAATACGCCCTTAACATTCGTATCAATCAGCGCGGACCATTGGGCTACATCTGCCTCGGCCATCCGCGCAATCGGGTGCAGTGCGGCGGCATTGTTGATCAAAATATCAACACGGCCAAAGGTATCCATGGCGCGGCCCACCAACTGTGGGGCAAAGTCAGGATCGCCAATATCCCCCGCAATCGCAATGGCTTGCGGTCCAATATCGACGGCCAATGCGTCAATATCATAGCCACTGCGTGCGGTGACGACAACATTTGCCCCCAATGCCGCAAATTCGCGGGCTGTGGCGGCGCCGATGCCGCGACTGGCCCCTGTTATGATCACTGTGTGTTGATTGAAATCGCCCATGATCTGTCCATTTATGAATGATTATGCAAAATGTATGCGGCACAAAGTCCGGTGGTGCAACCCGTGTTGTGGGTTGACGCGGTCGGAATTAGTCCCCACCTTATATTCAGATTTAATTAGGTAAGGTGGCCACTATGGGATTTAAGGTACAATCATCAATTATAGCAATCTGCGCGGTTTTCAGTGGCCCCGCCTATGCCGATATTACAAATACCCAAGTTTGGGGTGATATGCGCACCCAGTTACAGGAATATGGCTATAACGTTCAGGCCACCGTATCCCAAGCATCGGGCACTTTAGCTGTTGAGGATATGATTTTAACGCAATCCCTGCCCGAAGGGGATATTGCGATTTCCCTGCGTGGCAGTGCGATTGATTTTGTGCAATCTGGGCCAAATCGCGTGGATATCCAATTCCCCGAACGCATGAAAATGCAGCTAGAGATCACGGATGGATCACAACGAAATTCCATCATATTTGAACAACGCGTGCAGGGTAACGGCACCTATGTCCAAGACCGTGGCCAAGAATTGCATTACGTCTATGATATCGACACCTATGGCATGTCGGTTGTCGATACAAATCTTACCGACCCTGATATGCGAGATCTGGATATAGGTGGGTTTGTCACGATCAAAGGGTTGCAGGGCACCATGGTGGTGAAATCTGGTGACACCACACAGCGGACCACCAATGCGACGATGGAACGGGCTGATTTTGCAATGACCTTTGATGATCCGTCCGAAAATGCCGAATTTGATGCTTTGATCCGTTTGGATGGTATGACCTATGCGGAACAATCCAACGTACCCTATGGGGCAAACCGCGCCGATGTGGGCCCAGCCTTGGCGGCAGGAATGTCTTTGACATCGGCGGTGACCCATCAGGGGTTGGACGTGTCCGTGCGGTTCAATGACGCGCAATCCAATGGACAATTTGCATTCCGCCAAGGGTCGGGCGAATGGACATCCGCCATTTCGCCGAAAACCGCTGTGGTGCAGGGGGGATCCAAGGGGATCGAATTTGATTTGGTGGTCCCTGAAACACCCCTGCCGGTCAGCGGTCGGATCGCGGGGATCACCTATAACATGGACATCCCCATCGGGGCGGCACAGGATGAACAATCCTTTGATCTGGCTTGGGCCATGCAGGGATTGACCCTGCCCGAAACGGTGTGGTCAATTTTCGATCCAATCGGGGCATTGGATCGTAGCCCGCTGGATTTGGAGCTGAACCTGTCGGGGGCTGGTGTGTTGGGGGTCAACCTGTTTGATTTGGAACAGATGGGCAATGAAATCGATCCAACTGAGATTGGGCAGCTAAACAGTCTGGCATTGAACAATTTGACAATTGCAGGCCTGGGCGCGCGTTTGTTGGGGCAGGGGGAATTTACCCTTGATAACAATGATCTGCGCACCTTTGACGGATTTCCCCGCCCCGAGGGACGCGTGACATTTACCATCACAGGATTGAACAAGGCGTTGGATGATTTGGTCAGATCTGGTTTGGTGCCATCGGATCAGGTGTTCATGGGCCGCATGATGATGGGTGCGTTTTTGACCCCAACAGGCGACGATGAACTGACATCCGATCTTGAGGTCAAGTCAGACGGGTCCGTCTATGCCAATGGACAACGCTTGCGCTAGGCTTGCACTTGCCTTTTGTGGGGGGACTGACTAGGTCATAGGGGGATATAACGCGCGAGGCAGACATGCAGCATTCATTGCAAACGATCACCCAATCCCTGTTGGAAATGGCCCGCAAAGCGGGGGCAGATCATGCGGATGCCGTCGCCATCCAAGGCACGTCAATTTCCATTGAGGTGCGTCAGGCAGAACTGGAACATGCCGAACGCTCCGAAGGGGTCGATATCGGCCTGCGCGTGTTCAAGGATGGGAAAACCGCGATTGTGTCTGGTTCGGACGTGCGCGACGATACTCTGCGCATCATGGCCGACCGTGCGATTGCCATGGCGCTTGAGGCGCCAAAGGATGCCTATGCAGGTCTGGCCGATCCGGCACAGTTGGCCACATCGTGGGATGCGGCGGCGTTGGATTTATGCGATCCATCTGATGAACCTGATCCCGCAGCCCTAGAACGCGACGCCCGCGAGGCCGAGCAAGCGGCATTGGACCACAGCGGTATTTCCCAAGTCGAGGCTGGTGCCGGTTATAGCGCATCCAATATTTATTTGGCCGCGACCAATGGTTTTTCCGGTGGGTATAAACGGACCACGCGGTCCGTATCCTGTATGGCCATCGCGGGCCAAGGTGCGGGTATGGAACGTGACTATGACGGGGACAGCCGTGTCTATGGCAGCGAACTGCGCGCCAGTGTGGATATTGGCCGATCTGCTGCCCAGCGTGCGCTAGCGCGACTGGATGCCCGCAGGCCGTCAACAGGAACCTATCCCGTTGTGTTTGACGAACGGATTTCATCCAGTCTGATTGGGCATCTGTTGTCCGCGGTCAATGGTGCAGCGATTGCGCGCGGGTCATCGTGGTTGATTGATGATTTGGGCAAACAGGTGTTGCCCGCGCATCTGTCCGTGGTCGAAGACCCGCACAGACCGCGCATTTCCGGATCGCGACTGTTTGATGCCGAAGGTTTGGCCACCCAGCGACGTGATATTGTGCGTGATGGCGTATTGCAGGGCTGGACGTTGGATTTGGCCAATGCGCGCAAATTGGGGATGGCTTCGACCGCGAATGCTGCACGTGGGGTCTCTAGTGGGCCAAGCCCATCGAATTGGAACATTGCCCTGACGCCAGGCACCGCCAGCCGCGCGGATTTGCTGCGCGATATGGGCACGGGTTTATTGGTCACCTCTATGATCGGATCGACGATCAATCCCAACACGGGCGATTATTCCCGCGGTGCATCCGGGTGTTGGGTGGAAAACGGCGAAATCGCCTATCCTGTAAACGAATTAACCATTGCAGGCAATCTGCGCGATATGTTGCGATCCATCGTACCCGCCAATGATGCGCGCCAGCATTTGTCGGGCGTTGTGCCGTCCCTGCTGGTTGAGGGGATGAAGATTGCCGGAAACTGACCTGTCCCTGTTGACCCAAGCTGCGCGTGCGGCAGGTGATATTGCCATTGGGTTCTGGGGTCAAAGTTATGAAATTTGGGACAAAGACGATAATGCTGGCCCCGTAACGCAGGCAGATTTGCAGATCGATAAGATGTTGAAATCGACCCTGTTGGCGCAGCGTCCCGACTATGGCTGGCTGTCCGAGGAAACGCCAGATACGTCCGATCGTCTGACCAGTGATTATTGTTTTATCATTGATCCCTTGGATGGGACGCGATCCTTTGTGGCGGGCGAACGTACTTGGGCGCATTCGCTGGCGATTGCAAAAAACGGGCGGGTTCAAACGGCCGTTGTTTATGTTCCGCTATTGGATTTAATGTATACGGCGGATCGTGATGTGGGGGCGTTTTTGAACGACGAACCATTGCGGGTCAGTGTGGCAGATACGATCATCGGCGCCCGCGTGATTACAACGCGTCCGGCAATGTCAGCTGAGCACTGGAAAAATAAAAAATGCCCCGAATTTTCGCGTCATTTCCGGCCCTCATTGGCCTATCGCATGGCATTGGTTGCGCAGGGTCGCTATGATGCCATGCTGACGCTGCGCGATAGCTGGGAATGGGATATTGCTGCGGGTGCGTTATTGATTGAAATGGCCGGAGGTGCGGTGTCCGACAAATATGGGACAGCAATTCAGTTCAATGCAAAATGGCCCAAAACGCGCGGTATCGTGGCAGGCGCACCCGCCCCACACCGCGACATGATTGCCGCCCTAGATCCGCAATAGAGGTTGCACCAAACGGTGCAGAATTCCCGAAAACCGCAATGGCGCATCGGTGACGGCCAGACAGATACAGGCATCCCCCGCCGCAGCCGTGGGCGTGTGTTCGACAGTCGGATCCGCAATTTCGATGTCGCCGGGTCCGAAATGGCCGGTTTCATCGAAAAATGCACCTTGCAATACCAATGTCCATTCCCGCCCCTTGTGCCCGTGATCAGGCACAGCCGTACCCGCAGGAATATACAGCATACGCGCCGTTCCGGTGTCACCTGTGTGCAGGATTTTTTGTTTCACACCCATGCCGATGGGTGTCCATTTAATATCATCCAACGATTTGCCAATATAGCCGGCCAAGGCATCTGGCAGGTTTGATGGTTCTTTGCGCGTAACCTTGGTCGATGGTAGCGCGCTGATCAAAGCCATTGTTTTATCAAAGGATCCCTGCGACATTTCTTGATGCGACGAATTTTCAAGAACGGTGCCGCCAATTGCATCAAAACTGTCCAAAGTGGCACGACATTGATCACATACGGATACATGTACCGCTGCTGCCAAGGCAAACGACTCTTCTAGTTTGCCGGTCGAGTAATCCAGCAAATCTTGGTCCGTTAAGTGGTGCGATATGGGTTTGTTCATCTTCATCTTATTTGTTCTAGCTCATACTATGGCGCAGTTTATCTAATGCCAATCTAATGCGCGATTTGATCGTGCCCAGTGGTAAACCGGTATCTTGTGCAATTTCACTGTGCGATTTTTCATGAAAAAACGCTTGTTCCAATAAATCACGTTGTTTTTGGGGCAGCTCTGATAGGGCCGCGCCAAGGCGCTGGGTTTCTTGTTGCAGGCTGATCACGTCCTCTTGGTCGGGTTCGTGTTCTGCGCCCCAGCTTAATTCATCAGGCTCGGGACGCTTTAATTTTCGCAGTGCGTCAATTTTTTTATTTCGCGCAATGGTGAAAATCCATGTCGATGCGCTGGCGCGTGTTGGATCAAACAGGTGGGATTTTTGCCAAACGGTTGCCATGACCTCTTGGGCGCATTCCTCGGCCATGGTGCTGTCGGCGCCGGATTTCATCAAAAATGATTTCACCCGCGGAGCAAAATGATCAAACAACACTTCAAATGCCGACACATCTTTGTCACGGTTAATACGTCGGATCAAAGCGATCCATTTATCATTTGGCGTTTTATCCAAGACGCCGTCCTTTTTATGCGCTACAGATATACCATGGCTATCACAAACCTGCCCGCAGGGCGAGGCTTCAATGTGTCTCAATTTGGTATCTATTAGCGTCATAACCCAATTACGTCACAAGGGGCAGTCTGGATCATAATTATTCAAATTATTTTCATCCAATCGCGCCTGAGCGGCGTATTCATAATAAACGACTAACCAAAGGCGTCCAGATGACATTTGCCAAACCACTTTACGAAAAACGCAACATTGCCGTGATTGGCGCAGGGATAACAGGACTGGGTGCCGCGTATGAGCTGTCAAAGCACCACAGTGTCACCCTGTTTGAGGCGGAAAATCGACTGGGCGGGCACGCGCGCACTGTGGTTGCTGGCAAACGGTCTGACCAGCCTGTTGATACCGGGTTTATCGTGTTCAACTATGTCAATTATCCCAACATGGTTAAGCTGTTCGAAGAGCTGGATGTGCCCGTCACGCTTAGCAACATGAGCTTTGGCGCGTCGGTTGCGGGGGGGCGCATTGAATATGCCCTGCGCAGTTTGGATGCGATGTTTGCGCAGCGCAAAAATGCGTTTAACCCCAAATTTCTGCGCATGATCGCAGATATTTTGAAATTCAATTCCCAAGGTCTGTTCGTGGCCCAAGACCGCAGTTTGACGATTGGTGGATTTTTGGATCGTTTGGGAACAGGCGAATGGTTCCGCGATTATTACCTGTTGCCATTGTCCGGCGCGATTTGGTCAA
This sequence comes from uncultured Paracoccaceae bacterium, assembly GCA_965659465.1. Classification (GTDB taxonomy): domain Bacteria; phylum Pseudomonadota; class Alphaproteobacteria; order Rhodobacterales; family Rhodobacteraceae; genus CAJXSD01. The sequence goes on from CBFHVU010000016.1 coordinate 29,360, forward strand.
CACCCACGGAAAAAATTATGGAATTCCCTGCCTATGCGATGTTGCAGTTTTTCGAAAACCACGCCTTGTTGCGCAGCACGGGGCAACATCAGTGGTATACGGTTGTCGGAGGGTCGCGCGAATACGTATCACGCGTGGAACAGGCGTTGCACAAGCAGGATGTAACCATCCGTTTGGGCGCCGCGATT
>CBFHVU010000017.1:0-14100 GCA_965659465.1 uncultured Paracoccaceae bacterium
TGTTCTCAATATTTTTTACCATTTTCGGTTTGACACGCGGGTTGCGATCTATACCGTACCGGCAATCAAGCAGGAGACGTAGCATGAAAATGAATCCCCTCGGCCGCACGGGCCTAAATGTATCTGAATTATGTCTGGGCACCATGACCTATGGCACCCAAACGGATATTGATGAAGCCCATCGTCAAATCGAACGCGCCTTGGACGCGGGAATTAATTTCATCGACACCGCCGAAATGTACCCCGTTAACCCCATTTCGCGTGAAACCATTGGTCGGACAGAAGAATATATCGGTGCATGGATCGAAAAAAATCCCAGCCGGCGGGATCAATACATTTTGGCCACAAAACATTCGGGCCAAGGGTTCGCACATGCCCGTGACGGCGCGCCGATTTCATCGAAAACGATTTCTGAAACGATCGAAGGCAACCTGCGCCGCCTGAAAACGGACTATATCGACCTGTATCAATTCCACTGGCCCAATCGCGGATCCTATATGTTCCGCAAAAATTGGCATTTTGACCCGTCATCGCAAAACCGGCAAGAAACGGTCGATAATATGCTGGAGTGCTTGAATACGCTGCAAACCCACGTGGACAAAGGCAATATCCGCCACTTTGGCCTATCAAATGAGAGCGCATGGGGCACCGCGCAATGGCTGCGCATGTCCGAAGATCATGGTCTGCCCCGCGTGGTGACCATGCAAAACGAATATTCGCTGCTCTGCCGTCTGTATGATACCGATATGGCGGAATTATCCGTGAACGAAGATGTGGGATTGATCGCCTTTTCCCCGTTGGCGGCGGGGTTATTGACGGGGAAGTACCAACAGGGCGCTGTGCCGAATGGATCACGCATGTCGATCAATGGGGATCTGGGTGGGCGCATGACGGACCGTGTGCTGCCCGCGGTTCAGGCCTATCTGGATGTGGCGCAAAAACATGGGGTTGATCCTGTGCACATGGCGCTGTCGTGGTGTCGTACGCGGCCCTTTATGGCCTCGGCGATTTTTGGGGCAACCACATTCGACCAGCTAGACCATATCCTGAAATCGGTCGATGTGACCCTGACACAGGACTGTTTGGACGATATCGCCACAACGCACAAAGCGCATCCAATGCCGTATTAGTCGCGGATGTCTTGGCGCAGTTGATCCAGCAGGTCGGGTAATTCGCGGCTGGTGATCTGCGCTTGACGTACCAAACTGTCGAAATGGTCGGTAAAGCTGGCGATCCGATCTGCATCGCGAAACACCAAGTAATTCTGCCCCAGATACACCACCGCCAAAAGCGGCCCGAAAATGGTGATGGGGGCAGAAAACAACATTCTAGCGTCAAAGACATAAATCCGTGTGCGCGGGTAAAACACCGTGGCAATGTCGCGAAACCGTTCCAGCTGGTCCCGACGTGTGTCGGCAGGCAAGCCTACATAATACCCCTGACCCCGGGCCAAGGATTGTATTTCATGCAAGGGAAAGGCGATTTCATAATCTGATTTTGAATGGCGCATCCAATCCAACCGATCGCGCGATGCGCCGATGGCCTGTTGAGTGGTGCGCCCCAAATGGGGTGCGTATTCCCATTCCAAGACGGCATCGGATTTGAACATATCGGGCAGGGCCGCAGGGACATGGCGAATTTTATATCCTGCGGCCTGTTGGTGCCATTCGAAAATCTGTTCGTCCACCATAGCCCGTGGTGCGTGGGTCAATTCCATCGAGGCCGCCAATAAATCCGCAGCCCGTTCAGGTCGATCAGACAGCCCCAGCAGCCAATCGGCTGAGACGCCTAACGCACTGGCACATTCGCCCACGAATTGCGCATTCGGCAATCGTGCGCCAGGGTCTGAAAGCACTTGGGACACTGTCGATCGTTCGACACCAATGTCCCGCGCAAGCGCCGATTGGGTGATGTTGCGATCCGCCATCGCATGGCGCAGCCGTTCGCGAAATTGGCTGGCGCGGTGTCGTTTGTCCAGTTTTGTATTCATATGTCTATTAATATCACATATGTTTTGAATTGTTAATAATCTGATGAATTGTGCACATCGCTTACACTGCGTAACCCTGTATCCATGGGGGTAATATGCAAAACATACAGAATTCATCCATTGAATGGCCGACCGTGGTCCTGATCGGTGTAGCCTATGGTGGTTTTTTTGGTGCAGCTTTTGGGCTGTATCCGGCGGTGCCCGTATTGGCATGGGTGGTTATGGTCATCTGTGCAACGCTGCATTCGTCGTTGTCGCATGAGGTTTTGCATGGCCACCCCTTTCGTACACAATGGGTAAATGAGGCCCTGATTTTCCCAGCACTGGGGCTGTTTATTCCCTATCTGCGGTTCAAAGATACGCATCTGGCCCATCATTACGATGAATATTTGACCGATCCCTATGACGATCCCGAAAGCAATTATTTTGACCCTGCGCATTGGGCGGGGTTGCCGCCGCTGGTTCAGTTTATCTTGCATATCAACAATACGCTGTTGGGGCGCATTATCGTTGGGCCGATGGTGTCCTTGATCGCGTTTTACGGGTCGGATTTAAAAATGGCCATTCAAGGAAACAGACGCATTTTGGTCAGCTGGGCCATGCATATTCCCGCCGTTGGGATGGTAGGGTATGTCCTAATCCACTGGGCGCAGGTTCCGCTGTGGTATTGGGTTGTGTCATCCTATGCTGCGATGGGCATTTTGAAAATCCGCACGTTTTTGGAACACCAAGCCCATGATAAACCCCGCGGTCGTACCGTTGTGATTGAGGATCGCGGGCCGCTGGCATTGTTGTTTTTGAACAATAATTATCACGCCGTCCACCATGCCCACCCCAAGGTCGCATGGTATGAACTACCCCGTATGTTTGATCGGTCGCGCGATAGCTATCTGACGAAAAACTTTGGCTACTACTATAAAAACTATGCCCAAATCTTTGCCTGCCACCTGTTGCGTGCCAAAGACCCTGTGCCCCATCCAATCTGGACAAGATCACAAAATCTGCCAAAATAACCTTATGGACTTTTGGATAGTGGCGGCGATTTGTGCCGCATTTGTGCAAACAATACGTTTTATGTTGCAAAAAGTACTAAGCGCCGAGCGACTGAGTGTCGCTGGCTCAACTTTTGCTCGTTTTGTATACTCCTTCCCATTTGTCTGGTTATTGGTGGTCAGCTATTGGCTGTATGCTCCCGAGGACGTGCCGCTGGTTGGGGCCGCATTTTGGGGATGGGCGGTGCTTGGTGGAAGCATGCAAATTTTCGCAACCCTATGTGTCGTATCGCTGTTTCGCACGCGGAATTTTGCGGTTGGAATGACGTTCAAAAAGACCGAGACCCTCTTGGCCGCACTTGTCGGATTTCTAGTTTTGGGCGAGGGGCTGGGCTGGATCGGAGGGGCAGGATTAATGGTTGGAGCGGGTGGGATGATACTGATATCGGCACCCCCGTCACGTTCCATATCCGCGATAATAAATCGGGCATCCGGACTGGGGATATTATCCGGATTGTTTTTTGCAATTTGTGCCGTCGCATATCGCGCCGCCAGTTTGCAAATTGACTCAGATAATCCGCTGATGCGTGCAGCCATTACTTTGGTCATAGTTCTGAGCTGGCAGACATTGGCCATGGCTGTTTGGTTATTTTTAATTGATCGCCCCCAAATCAAAGCGGTGTGGCGCGCCGGTCCTACAGCCATTTGGGTGGGCCTTACCAGTTTGCTTGGGTCATATCTATGGTTTACCGCGTTTACGTTGCAAAACGTCGCCTATGTAAACGCAGTTGGACAAATTGAGCTGGTGTTTTCGATGCTGGCCAGCACAGTGTTTTTCAAGGAAACGATGTCGCGCCGTGAAAGCGTTGGGATAGTATTAATACTATGTAGCGTAATCGTAATTATTTTGGCTCCGCTATAGTGTGTCTTCGTCAGGGCTAGTCCGTCATCGGATGCCCGCGCAGTTGTAAAAAGAGGTTTTCTTCGTCGTCGTTTTTGTAAAACGGCACCATTGCCGGCGGCTGTGACGGGTCGGCATAACGGGCCACCTCGGCCAGAACAACTTCGGTGATAAAGGGCAGGTCGAAATTTCGCACCTCAGACAGGGGGATCCATGTCAGATGGGACAGCTCATCCGAAGCATTGGAAAAATCGTCCAGATCGGTGGCCAAATCAGTCGCATCAATCATAAAAAACCGCGCATCAAATCGGCGCGGGCGACCGGGTGGCGTGATGGCGCGAAACACAAATTTCAACGCGCGTGCATCTGGAACATAGCCGCGCTGGGCAAAACCCGCCCAATCCGCAGGCACAGGGTCAGTCCATGGTGCAGGCGTGCCTAAAATCAAACCCGTTTCTTCCCATAATTCGCGAATGGCTGCCACGGTCAGGGCATGGGCCAATGTTGGATCGCATTCAAATGTTAGGCGCGTGGCACAGGGATCAGCGATCGAATGGGCCAAATCAATGTGGTGATCTTGCGCATCGACGGCGCCGCCTGGGAAAACGAATTTATTGGGCATAAAGGCCGCCTTGGCACCACGTTGCCCCATCAGAACGCGTGCTTCGTCGTGGTCTTGTCTTAGAACAATAATGGTTGCTGCGTTGCGTATTGCCGTTTTGTCCATATTGTTTTGCCCTGTTTTACGGCGCGCAGTGGCTTAGTCAAAGCCGTGCATAAAGCGTGCCCATTGGAAACCAACGATTGCCCCTTTTAGACGTGGCAACAGATACAGAGATAATGCAACACAACCAATGGCAAACATTGTAAACAACATCAAGGGTTCAGGACGCCATTTTTGAAACACATACATTAGTGCCGGCGCCATCAGATGCCCAACGATCAAGATGGTCAGATATGCCGGACCATCATCCGCACGGTGGTGGAACAATTCTTGGCGGCAGATTGCACAGGTTTTATGCACGGTTAAATATCCGCTCAGCAATGGGCCTTTGCCACAATTTGGGCATTTGCGGCACCAGCCCCGCCACATCGCAGGATAGATGGGGCGTTCGGTCTGTTCGTTTGCAGGCGCTGACATGTGCGACTCCTCCGCGTGGCAACAATGCTGCAATATGAGTGATTTTTTGGGCGATGTCATTGCGGCGGGGTGTCGCAAAAATTTTTCAGGTTCTGCGACGGAAGAACCGAGCTGGCGCGTATTACAGGCATCACAGTTTGAAAATAACCGTATTCAGGAGGTTTCAATGAACGAACGACGTATAGGTATAATTGTTGCAGTATCTTTGTTGGCGTCAGCCGGCTGGGTTGCCGCAGCTGGGCAATCCGATGATGATCATGGCCGTAAAATGGGCTTTGGCCCGCGTCCTATGATCAATTTTGATCAAGCTGATATCAACGGTGATGGTCAAGTGACAAAGCAGGAATTACAGCAATACGCTCAGGTCCAATTTGCCACATCTGACAAGAACCAAGACGGATTTTTAGACAGCGCAGAACTGGCCGCTGACATGTCCAAGCGGATAGCCGAGCGTCTAAAACAAAATGGCGAGCGTATGATTTCCAAGCTGGATGAAAACGGTGATGACAAACTAAGTTTTGACGAGATAAATAACCGTATGGCCAAACGTGGGGACAAAATGTTTGATCGTATGGACCGCAATGACGATGGTACCCTGTCTGCCGATGAATTGGCGCGCATGGAAAAACGCGGCAAGCATAAGTGGCACAAGTCCGATAATGGCCATGATAACGATTGATCGTTGTTGACGGTACGGGCATTGGTGTAACACCGCATGATGATGCAAATCGACGACCAAGACTTGAATATCGCCCCTGATGATGCGCTGTTGGTAATGTTTGCCAATGGATCGCAACAGGCCGCCCAAATCTTGGTCGTTCGATTGATGCCGCGGATATTGTCGCAGGCATTCCATCGTCTGAACAGTCGTGCTGATGCCGAGGATGTTGCACAAGAGGCCTTTGTGCGGTTGTGGCGCATTGCGCCCGATTGGAAACAGGATCAGGCCAAGGTCAGCACATGGATATATCGTGTTGTCGAAAACCTATGTATTGATCGGCTGCGCCATCGTGGGCGCACCACCGATATGGGTCAGGTGGGGCTAGATCCGGTAGATCCAAGTCCCAGTGTTGCGGCCCAAATGCAAAGCAGAACGCGTGCAAATGCATTATATGATGCGTTGGATCAGTTGCCGGACCGCCAAGCACAAGCCATTCGGCTGCGCCATCTGGATGAACGATCGAACACAGAAATTGCGGATATCATGGGCCTGACAGTCGATGCCGTCGAAAGTTTACAAGCCCGCGGCCGACGAAAATTGGCGGCGTATTTGCAAGACCACCATTCTGAATTAGGATACCAAGATGAAACACTCTGACCCCACAAGACCCGATCCAAACGATCCAGAGGCTCAGCTGGACCAGTATTTCAAATCGGCGCGTGATTTGGTGCCTGAACCGGATCATGATTTTATGCAACGCGTCTTGGATCAAATTCCAACCCCACAAACGGGTTTGAATACGGTCATTGACCCCGCGCAACACCGCCCTTGGTGGCAGCAGATTTTTTCTGAACTTGGCGGTTGGCCGACGATCACAGGCTTGGCCACAGCTGGGATTGTGGGGATTTGGATTGGTATGACGGGAACCAATATCTGGGGTCTGCCACTGGATCAATTTCAGGCAAGCGCCGATTTTATCGACCCGTTTATGGGGCACGACCTAAGCTATATCGAGGGTTAGAATGACACAAAAAACTGATACAAAACGTCGTGTGATGCGCTGGGCTTTGATTGTTTCTCTTGGGGTGAATCTGATCGTCATTGGTAGTGCAATTGGAATATTCAGCCGTGTCCAGGGGCATTTTGACCGTTCCCCACCGGCGGGGCCGGCATCTTTGTATGTGCGTGCATTGTCACATGACAGTCGCCGAACATTGGGACAGGCCATGCGGCAATCCGTTGGCGAACAAAAACACGTCTCGGGTCGGGCGCATCGCCAACAATTTGCCCAAGGCTATCGCGATGCGATTGACCTGTTGCGGGCAGAACCCTTTGACCAACAGGCGCTAGATCAGATTATGGCAGATCAGGCGAAATTTTCCCAAATGCGATTGGATCAGGCACGCGGTATCCTGGTTGAACACCTTACATCACTGTCAGCTGAACAGCGCCGTGACTATGCCACGACGCTAGAGCGGATGATCGACCGACGGGATTGATCAGCCATATTGGGCGACAGGGGAACCTGCAATCGCGGCCATGTTCAATAAACCGCGCGCGGTTATTGAGGGTGTCACGATATGGGCACGATTGCCCATACCCATCAGGATCGGGCCAACCTCAAGGCCGCCAGCGCGCATTTTTAGGATATTACGCACCCCGGATGCAGCATCGGCATGCGCAAAAATCAACACGTTGGCCACGCCCTCTAGCCGGTTGTTTGGCATTACGCGACTGCGCAATTCCGGGTCTAGTGCTGCGTCGATATTCATTTCACCTTCGTATTGGAAATCCAAATTCTGACGATCTAAAATCTCAAGCGTTTCGCGCAGCCGTTGTCCTGTTGCGCAGGCGGTTGATCCGAATTGTGACTGGGCGCAAAGCGCGATTTTGGGTTCAAGCCCAAAGCGGCGGACATGCCGCGCCGCGCCGACAACAGTTTGCGCAATATTTTCAGGGGTTGGCTCTTCGCGCACGTGGGTGTCACCGATAAACAATGGCCCATCTTCTAGGATCATCAATGATAACGCGCCATGGGCCGATAGACTGTCGTTGCCCAGCACCTGATTGATATAGTTTAGGTGCCAACGATATTCACCGAATGTCCCACAAATTAGGCTGTCTGCCTCTTGTCTATGGACCATAACCGCGCCGATAGCGGTTGTGTTGGTCCGCATAATGGCCTTGGCCAGATCCGGGGTGACCCCGCGGCGGCACATCAAATCATGATAGGTCCCCCAGTAATCTCGATATCGGGGATCATTTTCGGGATTGACCACGGCAAAGTCGCGATCAGGGCGGATGGTCAGACCAAAGCGTTCGCAGCGCTGTTCGATCACGTCAGGACGGCCAATCAAAATTGGGTTTTCGCGCGTTTCCTCTAGGATCGCTTGGGCCGCGCGCAAAACGCGTTCGTCCTCACCTTCGGCAAAGACGATTTTGCGGGCGTGTTTGCGGGCTGCCTCAAACACAGGGCGCATCAGCAGGGCCGATTTGAACACGTTTTGGTTCAGTTTTTCGCGATAGGCCTGTAAATCCTCGATCGGACGGGTGGCCACACCCGTTTCCATGGCGGCTTTGGCCACGGCGCTGGACACAACAGCTGACAGGCGTGGGTCAAAGGGTTTGGGGATCAAATAATCCGCGCCAAATGTCATTGCCTCGCCGCGATAGGCGGCGGCGGCCTCGGCGCTGGTGGTGGCGCGGGCCAGCTCTGCTATGCCTTTGATACAGGCAACCTTCATTTCGTCATTGATTTCAGTGGCCCCAACATCCAGTGCCCCACGAAAAATAAAGGGGAAACATAGCACATTGTTCACTTGGTTCGGGAAATCGCTGCGCCCAGTTGCCATGATGGCATCGGGGGCCACGGCGCGGGCCGCATCGGGCATGATTTCTGGATTTGGATTGGCCAGCGCGAAAATGATCGGCTGACGCGTCATTTTCGACACCATGTCGGGCGTTAACACATTGGGACCGGATAGGCCCAAGAACATGTCAGCACCCTCGATAACATCTGCCAATGTCTGGGGCTGATCCCCTTGGGCAAAGGTGGCCTTTTGGTCGGTCATATCCTCAGTCCGGCCATTGTAAACCAGACCTTGGATATCACACAGCCAAATATTTTCACGCTTGGCCCCCAATTTCATCAACATATTCAGACAGGCGATGCCCGCAGCACCACCGCCAGTAGATACGATTTTGATGTCGGCAATATTTTTTCGCGCGACGATCAACGCATTGGTGGCTGCGGCCCCCACAACAATCGCGGTGCCGTGTTGGTCATCGTGAAACACAGGGATATTCATCCGTTCGCGACAGATTTTTTCAACGATAAAACAATCGGGGGCCTTGATATCCTCTAGGTTTATTGCGCCAAAGGTGGGTTCCAAGGCGCAGACAATATCCGCCAATTTTTCTGGATCGCTTTCATTCACCTCGATATCGAAACAATCGATATTGGCAAATTTCTTGAATAAAACGGCCTTACCCTCCATCACAGGTTTTGAGGCAAGCGCGCCAATATTTCCCAATCCTAAAACCGCAGAACCGTTTGACACAACCGCCACCAGATTGCCCCGCGCAGTATATCGGCTGGCATTATCTGGGTTGTTCTTAATCTCAATCGAAGCCTCGGCCACGCCCGGGGAATAGGCGCGGGCCAGATCGCGCCCGTTTGCCATCGGTTTACTGGCGCGAATTTCCAATTTTCCGGGTTTTGGAAATTCGTGATAGTGCAGGGCGGCAAGGCGGGCGGCATCGGCTGGCGTGTCGGTCATCGTGTCCTCATAAATTAATAGTTTAATATTAAACTATTATGTTGTCTCAGGAAAGAGGAATTTGTTTTGTTTTTTTTGAAACACTTGATGTAAAAGGCCAACTTGTCATTGCTTAGGGTTTCTAACGCGCATAAACTTAACATAAATCATACAAGAGGTATTGCTATGTCACTGGCTCAAGCCGCTAAAAATATTCGTGAAAATGCCTATGTCCCGTACTCGGGATTTAAGGTCGGTGCAGCAGTGCGTACGCCCAGTGGGGATATTTTTTGCGGTGTAAACGTAGAAAATGTCGCCTATCCCGAAGGCACCTGCGCCGAGGCGGGCGCAATTTCGGCAATGGTGGCCGCAGGGCAGACCGAAATTGCCGAAGTGTATGTCATCGCTGACAGCCCCGATCCCGTGCCGCCCTGCGGTGGATGCCGCCAGAAATTGGCGGAATTTGCCCAAGGATCGGTTTCGGTCACGATGGCAACCGTTGGCGGGCTGGAAAAAACCGTGACAGTAGCTGATTTATTGCCGGGCGCCTTTGGCAAAGGGCATATGGACCTTGGCTGACTTTAACGCAGCCCAATTTATCTGGTCCTTGCGCCAAGGGCAGGATCCATCATCGCACGACATTGCGGAATTTGCCCGCGGATTGGCGGATGGATTCGTCAGTGATGCGCAGGCAGGTGCCTTTGCCATGGCGGTGTGTTTGCGTGGATTGTCTGAACAGGGATGCGCCGATCTGACATTGGCCATGCGCGACAGCGGTCGCGTGTTATGTTGGGATGTGGATGGTCCTGTGTTGGACAAACATTCCACAGGCGGTGTGGGCGATTGCGTGTCGCTGGTGCTGGCGCCGATGTTAGCGGCTACGGGAATTTATGTGCCTATGATTTCGGGCCGCGGTCTAGGGCATACGGGCGGGACGCTGGATAAACTGGATGCCATTCCAGGTGTTCAAACAATGCTGGAACAATCCCAGATGTATGACATTGTGCGGCGCGTAGGCTGTGTGATTGCCAGTGCAACGGCTGATTTGGCCCCTGCGGATCGGCGGCTCTACGCGGTGCGCGATGTCACAGGTACGGTGGACAGCGTCGATTTAATCACCGCTTCAATTTTGTCGAAAAAACTGGCGGCTGGATTGGATGGGTTGGTGCTGGATGTCAAATGCGGCACGGGGGCATTCATGAAAACAATGGACGCCGCAGAACAGTTGGCGCAATCCTTGGTGCAGGTTGCGAATTTGGCGGGCTGCCCCACGATCGCCTTGATTACAACGATGGATGAACCCATCGCACCCGCGGCGGGAAATGCGTTGGAAATTGATGCCAGCCTGCGGGTGTTGACTGGGCAGGACTATGGGCTGTTACGCGAAATATCGCTGGACCTGGGCCAAGAGTTATTGGCGCATCACATGGCATTATCCCCCGATGTGGCCCGTCAAAAATTGGTACAGATTTTGGACAGTGGGCAGGCGGCCGAAAACTTTGCTCAAATGATCCGGTTGATGGGCGGTCCAACGGGGTTGGTGGACAATTGGGCGCGTTACCTGTCCGAAGCCCCTGTCATACAAGAGGTGCCAAGCCCTGCCACTGGCGTGATCCAAGGGTGGAATGCCCAAACCTTGGGCGAGGTTGTTGTTGATCTGGGGGGCGGACGTCGGATTGAGGCGGATAAAATTGATCCCGCCGTTGGATTGGACCAGATTTTGCGCATTGGAACAAATGTGACCCGCGGTCAACCCTTGGCCCGCGTGCATGCGGCACGTATGGATCACGCACAATCAGCCGTGGCGAAAATTCAAGCAGCGATCGAAATTTCAAATGATCCTGTATCACGTGATGGGTCACTGATATTGGCAAGGATTACATAAATGGCGCGTGTGTTTTTGATTGTTATGGATTCTGTTGGTATCGGGGGCGCCCCAGATGCGGACGAATATTTTAATGGCGATGTTCCAGATACGGGGGCCAATACCCTGCTGCATATTGCGCAACACTGTGCCCAAGGGTTATGCGATATTGCCCGCACAGGCCCATTGCACATGCCGCATTTAAATCGACTGGGACTGGGTGCTGCGGTTGCGCAGTCAATGGGTGTGGCGGCCCCCAATTTGGATGCGGATCAGGCGCAGGGTGGTTGGGGCGTGGCCTATGAAACATCCAAGGGCAAGGATACGCCATCAGGACATTGGGAATTGGCTGGCCTGCCGGTGACATGGGATTGGGGGTATTTTCCCAACACTGTTCCCGCCTTTGATGCGCAATTGGTGCGTGCCGTTTGTGATGCGGCGCAATGCGATGGAATTTTGGGCAATTGCCATGTCTCAGGCACGGCAGTGCTGGATGATTTAGGGGCCCAGCATATCGAAACGGGTTGGCCGATTTGCTATACCTCGGCCGACAGTGTTTTCCAAATCGCCGCCCACGAAGAGCATTTTGGATTGCAGCGGCTCTATGATCTATGTGCCGCGCTTGCGCCTATGCTGCATGATCGTAAAATCGGTCGCGTGATTGCACGTCCCTTTGTTGGGTCTGCGCAAACGGGCTGGACCCGCACCAGCAATCGCCGCGATTATGCGATGCTGCCGCCGAAACCGGTGTTACCGCAAACCCTGCAATCCCATGGTATCGGAGTTTATGGCATTGGCAAAATCGGCGATATTTTTTCGATGCAGGGCATTGATCACTGTGTCAAGGGGACCGATGCGGATTTGATGGTGGCGCTGGATCATCATGTTGAAACGGTGCCTGACAACAGCTTTGTCTTTGCTAATTTTGTGGAATTTGACAGTTTATACGGGCATCGGCGCGATGTGGCGGGCTATGCGCGGGCCTTGGAATGGTTTGATCGTTGTATCGGGGATATTTTGCAAAAATTGCGCCCCGGTGATCGCATCATTTTTACCGCTGATCATGGGAACGACCCAACGTGGGTGGGGACCGATCACACGCGTGAACAGGTGCCTGTTTTGGTGGGCGGCATGGGCTACGCCAACTTGGGCCGTATGAAATTTTCGGATGTGTCGGACTTTGTGAAATCGTGCTTTGCGCTGTCACAGGGGATGATCACAAACACAGGATAGGACGATATTATGGATAACGGGGTCACAGTTGTAGGTCATCCATTGGTGCAACACAAACTCACCATCATGCGCGACAAAAATACGCCAACGACGCAGTTTCGTCAGTTGTTGCGCGAAATCAGTCAATTTTTGGCCTATGAGGCAACGCGCGATTTAGCTTTGGGCACTTGTGAGATTGAAACCCCGTTGGTGTCGATGCGGGCGCCGATCATGGACGGGAAAAAACCAGCGCTGGTTTCAATATTGCGGGCAGGCAACGGTTTGTTGGACGGTGTTCTGGATTTGGTGCCTGCTGCGCGTGTGGGCTTTGTGGGCCTGTACCGCGATGAAGAAACACTAAAGCCTGTGCAATATTACTGTAAACTGCCGCAGAATATGGATCAACGGTTTACCATTGTGGTCGATCCCATGTTGGCAACCGGCAATTCATCGGTGGCCGCCATTGATTTGGTCAAAGAACAAGGCGCTAAAGACATTTTGTTCCTCTGCCTCTTGGCTGCCCCCGAGGGGATTGAACGCATGCGCACGGCACATCCTGATGTGCCAATCGTTACCGCCGCGATTGATGAAAAACTGAATGATTTGAGCTATATCGTGCCGGGTTTGGGCGATGCGGGCGATCGGATGTTTGGGACGGCCTGAATATCAGCCCCCCAGATCAGCCGCCGCAAACACCCTGTAAACTGACCCAATCGCGATCTGATAGGGCCGCGCGCGGGGTATCGGTGCGAATGGCCTCTGCCTCTAACAGGGGCAGGGTTTGTTCGCCCGTTATATCGCGGGCATAGGCATAGGGGGCCAACCGCAGGTTCGCGTCGATAAAGGCGGCAACCACACGATCCGTATTTACAGCGACAGGTGCCGATTTGATCAAGGTATAGGCATAATTTTGTAACGCGACATCAGACATGCGCCCTGTGGTTAACATGCCAAAGGTCGCCAACGTCCCCGTTTCGCTCAGACCATCGCGCAGGGTGAATTCCGGCGGATGCGCTGTCTTTGCGGCCAGTAGGTATCCCGCCAATACATCGGGATCTTCGTAATCTTCGACCAGATGACTGCTGGCTAGGTAAATATTGCCAGGCAACACCAAGACGTCGCGCACCCCCTGACGCAGGATTTCCAATTGCGCGTCTGGCCCCAAAATTCGGTCACGCAGTTTTTGGACCGCCAGATTTGCGATAGGGGTGGAACAGGGCTGACCGGTGTAGGGCCGCAGATATAGCGACAGGCGTTCGCCCAATTCGATTTGGCTGACCATCGGGATCACCCGCACGGCATAGTCGCGGATTGCTACGGGCACCCAGATTAAAATCAACATCATCACGGCGAAACTGACCCCAATCAGGCTGGCCCATCGCATGCGGCCCCGTTTTGGGCGGCGGCGGTCAATCACGCGACACAGGGTTTCGATGGCCTCGACCATTGTATCTTCGTTCGCTGCCAGTTCCAGGGTTTCGCGGCTGTCATTATCGGGGCGATAGATTGCGGGCGTTTTGCCCGGATTGTCGCGTTTGATTGCGCTTAGCGACCAGTGGGCTAGGGGGCGTTCGTGCAAAT
>CBFHVU010000017.1:14110-28247 GCA_965659465.1 uncultured Paracoccaceae bacterium
AATCCGAAATGATCAACGTGCTGTCGCCCAACGACACAATGACATCGCTCCGCTGTTCGGCACCATGTTCACGCCATAATGCGGCGGCCTCGATCCGTTGATATTGGGTTAATGCTGTCATGCCTGTACATCTTTATATTGCTATCGATAGCACAGGCATGTCGCGGGGTACAATCACTTGCGCGCCTTAGGCGAATTGTTTCCTAAGTTCGAATTTCTGAATTTTGCCCGTTGATGTTTTGGGCAATTCCTGGAATACAACCGCCTTGGGCGTTTTGAACCCTGCCAATTTTGTGCGCGCAAAGGCGATCAAATCGGCCTCGGATACGGTTTCGCCCTCTTTCAATTCGACGAATGCGCAGGGCACTTCGCCCCATTTTTCATCGGGCTTGGCCACAACGGCGCACAGGGATACAGCGGGATGCGCCATCAATGTGCCTTCAACTTCGACGGAACTGATGTTTTCGCCGCCCGAAATAATGATATCCTTGGCGCGATCTTGGATCTGGATATAGGTGTCGGGGTGTTGCACCGCGATGTCACCAGAATGGAAATATCCGCCTGTAAATGCGTCTGATGTGGCAGCGGGATTTTTCAAATACCCCTTCATCACGCTATTGCCGCGGATCATAATTTCGCCCTGTGTCGCGCCATCCATGGGAACGGGTCGCATATTGGTGTCCATGACGGTGATATGGTCCATCATCGGCATCGCCACGCCTTGGCGTGCCTTGATCGCGGCACGGTCGTCGCCGGATAATGCGCCCCATGTGTCATCATCCCACAGACATTCGGTGACATGACCATAGGTTTCCGTCAGGCCATAAACCTGTTTGACGTTGAACCCCAGCTGTTCAATTTTTGCCAATGTCGCAGGGGCGGGGGGCGCACCAGCGGTAAAGACCTGAACCGTGTGATCAAATTTGCGGCGTTCGGTGTCTTTGGCGTTGACGATCATGTTTAACACAATCGGCGCCCCGCCAAAGTACCCAACGCCATAATCCGCGATCCCATTGTAAATTGCCTGTGCCGTAATGTCGCGGCATCCGACCCATGTGCCGCCCAACATGGGCAGCATCCATGTGTGGTTCCAGTTGTTGCAATGAAACAGCGGCACAATCGCCATATAAACCGGAAACAGCGGCATTTGCCAGCTGACCGATGTGCCCATTGTCATCAAATATGCGCCACGGTGGTGATAGACCACACCCTTGGGGCGGCCCGTTGTTCCTGATGTGTAATTCAGCGCCAGACTTTCCCATTCGTCTTGGGGCATGTGCCATTCAAAATCGGCGCGGCCTTGGGCGATGAAATCTTCGTATGTTTGGAACTGGCCCGATGGCTGGAATCCTGCGGCGGTGTCGACCACCTCAATCACCAAGGGTTTTGGGCCTGACATTGCGTCGATTGCCTGCTGCACCAGTCCGATGAATTGGCTGTCTGCCAACACAACCTTGGCCTCGCCATGGTCAAAAATATAGGACACAGTATCCACGTCCAGCCGCGTGTTAATGGTGTTCAAAACGGCCCCACAGGCGGGAACGCCAAAATGCGCCTCGGCCTGTGCAGGGATATTGGGGATCAAGGTTGCCACAACATCGCCTGACCCCACGCCCGCGCGTTGCAGCGCATCGGCCAACTGTGAACAGCGTGCGTAATATTGCGCATAGGTTACGAGGTGATCGCCATAGACCACGGCCAAGCGATCAGGAAACACATCGCGCGCCCGAACCAAATGGGATAGCGGCGTCAACGGGACAAAGTTTGCGGCATTTTTGTCCAAGCCAGTTTCATCGCGCATCCAACCCATGGTGTCCTCCTACTTTCATCGGTATGTGTCGTTTTAAGAACAGATTTAATCTGTGAAATCCAGAAAAGAAAACCCATGAGCGACGCAAACATCCAAAATAATCCACGCGCAGCGGCCCTGTCGATGATTGGGGCCATGGCGATTATCGGAACCATCGACAATTTCATCGCCGTCATCGCGCGCGATATCGGGTTGTGGCAATTTCAGATACTGCGGGCGGCGCTGGCCCTGCCCATGCTGTGGGGGGCAGTTTTGTTTGGCTTTGGCCAGATGCTGCCCAAAAATTGGATGGCCGTTTTCTTGCGAAGTGCATTATTGGCCACGGCGATGGTTTTTTATTTCGGCGCACTTGCGTTTTTGCCCATTTCGCAGGCCTTGGCTGGTTTATTAACAGCCCCCATTTTCGTGGTGGTGATCACAGCATTGTTTCGCGGGGTATCGGTGGGACCTACCCGATATGTGACCGTGATCATTGGGTTTGCCGGCACGATGTTGGTTCTGGATGTATCGCCCATGGCGTTGGAATGGACGGTGATCATGCCTGTGATCGGCGGTGTTTTTTACGCCTTGGCGGCCATTGTGACCCGCGATTATTGTCAGGATGAAAGCCCGATCGCCATGTTGGCCATGTTGATGGTGTTTCAAATGATCATCGGGGCTGTGGCCTTGGCCGTTTTGGTGCAGATGGATCCAACGGTGCCCGAAGGGCGCGATGGATTTTTGGTGCGCGGTTGGATCTGGGATCTGGCGCAGGTCTGGCCATTTTTGCTGATCCAGGCGGCGGGTTCGTTGATCGGCGTAGGCCTGATAATTCGCGCCTATCAACAGGGCGAAGCATCCTATGTGGCCATTATCGAATACTGTGTTTTTGTCTTTGGCCCCGGTGCCGCGTGGGTGATGTTTGGCGACACGATCACCCTGATCCAAGGGGTCGGAATTGTGATGATCGTCGCCGCAGGTGGATTGATTGTGCGCCGTATCTAAGGCGCCCCCGTAATCGAGAGCGCCTTGGCGTTAATAATGCATGGCGAAAAACTGGGTCACTTGGGTGACAATATCACCATGTTTCGCCGCGCGTGGGGCGCGCCCATCAATGCAGACCTCGACATCTTGGGGTTCGTATTTTTGCAAAATATCCAACCCGTTTTCTGTGCAAAGCCCCATGAAATCGAAATGCATGTAATCGGATATTGCCAGATATTGCGTGGTTTGTGATGGCATGGTTTCGGCCAACAGTCGCGAATTGCGATCCAAATCCACATGTCCAGCCGTTGCGCCATAGATCAAAACAGGTGTGGTCATTTTGGCGAAGCTGACAAGATCGAAAACCTTGTGGCGCAACACCTGCGCGATACGATGATTTTTACCGATCCTAATTTGACGCTGGATAGGCTGGCAAAGCGCGTTCATTTGCCTGTACGCAAAATTTCTGCGGCGATAAATCAATCGCGCGGGGTGAATGTGTCGCAGTACATAAATGAATTTCGCATAGCCCACGCAGCCAAATTATTGGCAACCACAGGGGATAGCGTCACAAAGATTGCGGATGCAAGCGGGTTTCTGACACGGTCAAATTTTTACCGTGAATTTCAGTGCATTCATGGAATGACGCCCGCCGCCTATCGCAGCGGCGGGGTCCATAGCGATTAAGCAGCTTGGTCAGATGTGCCAAAGCGGCCATAGAATGACTGACCCTTGTCAGCCATGTCGCGCAGTAAATCTGGGCAGGCAAAGCGGTCACCATAGGCGGCCTGTAACTGATCACAGCGTTCAGCCGCATATTCTGATCCAAGGATATCAAACCAGCTCAGCGGTCCGCCTGACCACGGGGCAAAGCCCCAGCCAAGGATAGCGCCCACATCGCCTTCGCGGATGTCCATTAACACGCCTTCTTCTAGGGCGCGCACGGCTTCTAGGGTTTGGACAAACATCAAACGATGCTGCACCTCGATCACATCGGGTTGCTGTTCCAATCGTGGGTATTGTGCGGCCAAGCCGTCCCAATATCCCAAACGTTTGCCCGCGTCGTCATAGCTGAAAAACCCTGCCTTGGCTTTGCGGCCCAAACGGCCCTGTTCTTCCATCCAGAAAATGATGTCATCGACAGCACCATCGGGATAGGCATCGCCCATGGCCGCCTTGGTCGCACGGGCGATTTTGGCGCCCAAGTCGATGGATGTTTCATCCACAAGTTGGATGGGTCCAACGGGGAAACCCATCATCCGCGCAGCGTTGTCGATCAGGGCGGGGGCCACGCCTTCGCCGATCATACGAATGCCTTCGTTGATATAGGGGATGATGCAGCGATTGGCATAGAAAAACCGCGCATCATTGACCACAATCGGGGTTTTGCGAATTTGGCGGACATAATCCAATGCCTTGGCCACGGCGCGATCGCCCGTTTCACGGCCCTTGATAATTTCGATCAGCAACATTTTTTCAACAGGGCTGAAAAAATGGATGCCAATGAATTGATCAGGACGCTTGGACGCTTTGGCCAATTCACTGATCGGCAGGGTTGATGTGTTTGACGCAAAAATGCAGTCCTGCGGAACGACCGCTTCGACTTTGGCGGTGATGTCCGCTTTGATGGCGGGGTCTTCGAATACGGCCTCGATAATCAAATCCACATCGGACAGAGCATTTAGGTCCGTGGTAGCATTGATCCGCGCCAGCAGGGCATCTTTTTTCTCGGGCGTTGCTTTGCCGCGTTTGATGCCCTTGTCCATATAGGTTTCGCTATAGGCTTTGCCGCGGTCTGCAGCCTCTTGGGTTTGGTCAATCAACACAACATCAATGCCAGCCTGCGCAGACACCAGCGCAATGCCGGCCCCCATCATGCCCGCGCCTAATACGCCAACTTTGGTCACGCGTTGATCTGGGATACCTGCGGGGCGCACGGCCCCTTTTTCCAGCGCGCCTTTGTTGATGAACAGACTGCGGATCATCGCACTGCTGGATGGGTTCATCAGAACGTTGGTAAACCAGCGTGCTTCGACCTTTAACGCGGTATCAAATGGCACCTGCGCGCCCTCATATACCGCGCTTAGCAATGCTTTGGCCGCAGGAAAGGCGCCCTTGGTTTTGCCATTAACCATAGCCGATGCCCCCACAAAGGTCATAAACCCAGCGGGATGATAAGGCGTGCCGCCGGGCATTTTATAGCCCTTGGCATCCCATGGTTTGACAATATCAGCATCCGTGGCATTCAGCACCCAGTCGTGGGCCGCGGCCATTGGATCGTCGCTGACTTCGTCAATCAAACCTGCGGCCTTGGCGGCCTTGGGCGATACTGTTTTCCCTTCTAGCAGGTATTGCGATGCCCCCATCGCGCCCAGTTTACGCACCAAACGGGTTGTACCGCCTGCGCCTGGGAAAATGCCCACCATAATTTCAGGCAGGCCGATTTTGGCCTTGGGGTTGTCGGCGGCGAAAATGCGGTGCGTTGACAGCGGCAATTCCAACCCGATCCCCAATGCCGTGCCCGGCAGAACCGAAGCAATCGGTTTGCCACCTTTGTTGGTTTTCGGGTCCATGCCCGCACGTTCAATCTTGCGCAAAAATGCATGCATTTGCATGATTCCGTCAAACAACCCTTGGGCAGAGTTGTCGCCCGCATTGTTGCGCATGTCTGCCAGAATGTTCAAATCCATGCCAGCAGCAAAATCGGGCTTGCCACTGGTGATAATCGCGCCCTTGATCGCATCATCTGCAATGACCTGATCAATCATGCCATACAGTGCTGCAATCGCCGCATTGTTCAGCACATTCATGGATTTTTCGGGACAATCCCAAGTGATAATCGCGATGCCGTCGGCATCAATGTTCATTGTGAAATCAGCCATTTTTGCCCCCTACACCCGTTCAATGATCGTTGCGGCACCCATGCCTGACCCGATACACAATGTGGTCAATCCCAATTCTCGGTCGCTGCGTTCCAATTCATCTAACAGTGTCCCCAAAATCATGGCACCTGTGGCCCCCAAGGGGTGGCCCATCGCAATAGATCCGCCATTTACGTTCACACGATCATGATCAACGTTAAACGCTTGTTCAAACCGCATAACCACGGATGCAAAAGCTTCATTCACTTCGAACAAATCAATGTCGCCAATGCTCAACCCACTGTCGCGCAGAATTTTTTCCGTGACTGGAACAGGGCCCGTTAACATGATTGTGGGGTCTGTCCCGATTTTGGCGGTCGCACGAATGCGCGCGCGTGGCTTTAACCCCCAGCGTTCCCCAAATTCTTTGTCGCCCAGCAAAACAGCCGCTGCGCCATCCACGATGCCAGAACTGTTGCCCGCATGGTGAATATGATTGATGCGTTCCAAATGGGGATACTTCATCAGCGCAATTGAATCAAATCCGGGCATGACTTCGCCCTGATCCTTAAACGATGGTTTTAAGGCACCCAGAGATTGCATATCGGTCGTGGGTCGCATGAATTCGTCATAATCCAGAATGGTCAATCCGTTGACGTCACGCACAGGAACGATTGATTTCGCAAACCGATTGTCATCCCACGCCGCCTTGGCGCGTCGCTGGCTCTCAACGGCCATCTCATCGGCCATATCACGACTAAACCCATATTCCGTCGCAATAATATCCGCGCCAATGCCTTGCGGAACGAAATAATTGTCCATCGCCACAGATGGATCAACCGCAATTGCGCCGCCATCCGACATCATGGGAACGCGGCTCATGCTTTCAACGCCACCGGCGATGTACCCTGATCCTGAACCGCCTGCGATTTGGTTGGCCGCGACATTCACCGCCTCAAGCCCTGAGGCACAAAACCGGTTGATCGACAGGCCCGGGATGACCTCATCCAAATCTGATGCCAAAACAGCCGTCCGGGCCAAACAGGCACCCTGTTCGCCCACCTGGGTGACATTGCCCCAGATCACATCCTCAACTGCGTGACCCTCTAAGGCGTTTCTCTCCTTAAGGGCATTTAATACAGTTGTTGACAGCCGCACGGCGGTCACTTCGTGCAATGATCCATCTTTGCGACCTTTCCCCCGTGGGGTCCGTACCGCGTCATAGATAAAGACGTCTTTCATGTCTTCTCCTTTTATAATTCACGCTCAGAAGGATTTCCGGGCATTAGGTCATAGGGTGATTTCCACCCGTCTTGTTGTGATAAACGCGTCAGCCATGCATCAATGTTGGGCCATTCCGCGCGTTCAAACCCAAAGGGTTCGGGGTAGTATAAATATCCGCAGCAACTGAAATCTGCATTACTGACATGATCACAGGCAATCCAGTCCCGCGATTTCAAATGCGAATCCAAAACCGCGTAGCTGGCGCGCAACCGTCCTTGCAGAAAATCAATGGTTTCTAAGGGGCGCTTATTCGGCGGAACAAAGTTCATCAAAAATCGCGTCATTCCCGCAAGCGAGCTGAGTTTATGATTGTCCCATAACACCCAACGCAAAATTTCACGTCGATCCTGCGATGTCGCGCCTCCAAATTTGCCGGTTTGTTCGGACAAATAATCCAAAATAACCCCAGACTGTGTTAGCCGCACATTATCATGCACCAAAACAGGGGCCTCGCCCATTTCATTCACCTCAGCCCGATAAGCTTCGCTACGAGTTTCGCCTCCGAAAAAATCCACGTGTCGTGCCTGCCAATCAACGCCGGCAAACGATAAGGCCAAAGCCACTTTATAAGAATGACCGCTTTCGCCAAAGCAATAGAGTTGATAGGTCACTTTACTTTTCCCCCCTTTTAATTGTTGCAATGTTGCACATGAGTATTTTTACAAAAATGAAAGTCATTAACACACTTTTAACCTTGTTCGGTCATTCCTAACACTGCGGTACAGGCTGGAGAGCCGATGACCGCCAAAAGTGAAAGTTGCCCCCAGTCTGATCGTATCAATCGAATTGGGGGCGCGTCTTTCATTTTTGCCCAAATACTCCTGCCGGAGGCATCTGTTCTTTCAAAGTTTGATCACCTATTTTTTGCTGAGCGGCCGCGCAATCAGTTCCTTCATAATTTCGTTTGTTCCGCCATAGATCCGTTGCACGCGTGCGTCGGTCCACATTTCTGCAACGTCATATTCTTGCATAAATCCATACCCACCGTGAAGCTGCAAGCAGTCATCCAAGACTTCGCCCTGCGTGTCGGTTGTCCAATACTTTGCCATTGCGGCTTTCTCGACGGTAAGTTTGCTCTCAAGGTGTTCGGCGATGCATTCGTCCAAAAACGCGCGGGCGACTTTGGTTTTGGTAAGGACTTCTGCCAGTTTAAAGCGGGTGTTTTGGAATTGCATCAGCGTACCACCGAACGCCTCGCGTTCGTTGCAGTAGGCTATTGTTCGTTCGACAGCACCCTCCATTGCACCGACGGCACCGCAGGCGATGATCAGCCGTTCTTGGGGAAGTTGTTGCATCAACTGATAAAATCCGCGGCCTTCTTCACCGCCAAGGATATTTTCAGGTGGGATTTCGATATTTTCGAAAAACAACTCTGATGTGTCGGCCGCTTTTAGGCCAATTTTGTCGAGGTTGCGACCGCGGGTAAAACCCTCAGCGCCGTCAGTTTCCAAAACAACGAGCGAGACGCCCTTGGATCCTTGGGATGGGTCAGTTTTGGCGGCTACGATGATCAAATTGGCGTGTTGACCATTCGTGATAAAGGTTTTTTGCCCGGTCAACCGATATGAATTTCCGTCACGGATCGCGCGGGTTTTGATTGATTGTACGTCTGACCCGGTTGAGGGTTCGGTCATGGCCAATGCGCCGACCAATTCGCCTGATACCAATTTAGGCAGCCAGCGTTGTTTTTGATCTTCGGTGCCATAATGCAGTACATAATGGGCCACGATACCTGAATGGATGCCGTGCCCCCAGCTGGCCAAATTTGCGCGGTTGCCCTCGGTTAAGATGACGGCCTCATGGCCGAAATCACCGCCCGCGCCGCCGAACTCTTCGGGGACTGAGGGGCACAGCAGGCCTAATTCGCCGGCCTGCTGCCAAGTGGATCGATCCATTTCGCCCTGTTTGCGCCACCGATCAAAATGGGGGGACCATTCGTCCACAATGAATTTTGCGGTCATATCGCGCAGCATCACATGTTCGTCAGTCATCCAAGTTGATCGCGTGTTAAACATTATAGCCTCCTGCTTTTTTAAAACTGATCCGCGTTCAGTGTCATGACAGAGGCCGAACCGGCTGTAATTTTAGCCAATAGCGCCCCCGTCGTGGGTAGTTGCTTGGACATATAGTAATGCCCTGTTGTTACTTTTGTCTCGTAGAACGCTGCGTCATCAGTTCCGTTTTGCAAAGCGGTCTTAGCGACCTTGGCCATACGCGCCCACATAAATCCCAGCGCGGTGTGCCCAAACAGGTGCATATAATCATAAGATCCTGCCAAGGCGTCGTTTGGATTTTTCATGCCAGTTTCCATGAAATACATGGTCGCGGCTTGTAAATCTTTGGAGGCCTGTTTGAGGGGCGCCAAGAACTGTGCTTGGAACTCTTCGTCCATGTCTTTGTTTTCGGCGATGAATGATTTAACGATTTCGAAAAATGCCATGACATGCTTGCCGCCATCAGTTGCCAATTTGCGGCCCACCAAATCCAGCGCTTGGACACCGTTTGCGCCTTCGTAAATCATGGCGATGCGGGCATCGCGGGCAAATTGTGACATACCCCATTCTTCGATATAGCCGTGGCCGCCATAGATTTGCTGGGCCTGTACGGTCATGTCAAAACCGCGGTCGGTTAGGAACCCTTTTATCACGGGGATCAGCAGGCTGACCAAACCATCTGCTTGGGCATCTGTGTTGCGGTGATGTTGATCGATCAGCTGGGCTGCCCAGAAAATTAATGCGCGCCCTGCTTCGACAAAGCTTTTTTGGTCCATCAGGTTGCGACGAATGTCTGGGTGGACGATCAATGGATCGGCTGGGCCGTCTGGGTTTTTCGCGCCTGTCACGTCACGCCCTTGCAGGCGATCCTTGGCATAGGCCAGCGCGTTTTGATAGGCGATCTCAGCTTGTGCCAGACCTTGCAGGCCAACTCCAAGGCGGGCTTCGTTCATCATGGTGAACATGGCGCGCATGCCTTTGTGTTCTTGGCCCAGCAAATATCCTGTTGCCCCGTCATAGTTCATCACGCATGTCGCATTGCCGTGGATGCCCATTTTCTCTTCGATCTTGCCCACAGACAGGCTGTTGCGCGCGCCCAATGATCCATCGGGATTGACCAAGAATTTGGGGACGATAAACAGGGAAATCCCTTTGACACCCGCGGGGCCGCCCGGAATTTTGGCCAAAACCAAATGGATGATATTGTCTGACATGTCGTGTTCACCGGCCGAGATAAAGATTTTCTGGCCTGTGATTTTGAATGTGCCGTCGGATTGTGATTCTGCCTTCGTTCGCATCAAACCCAGATCAGTTCCGCAGTGGGGTTCGGTCAGGTTCATGGTTCCAGTCCAGTCACAGCTGACCATTTTGGGCAGATAGGTTTCTTTCTGTTCTTGGGTGCCGTGGGCGTGGATTGCGGAATAGGCGCCATGTGTCAAACCTTGGTACATGCCAAAGGCCATGTTGGATGATGCAAACATTTCACCCACAGCCGTGCCAATCAGATAGGGCAGGCCTTGGCCGCCAAATTCGGGGTCGCAGTCGATGCCGGTCCAGCCGCCTTCTTTGACCTGTTCAAAGGCGTCTTTGAACCCGTCTGGGGTGCGTACAACCCCGTTTTCCAGCGTACATCCCTGGGTGTCACCAATAGCATTTAGGGGGGCCAAAACGTCTGCATTTATTTTTCCGCATTCGTTCAATATCGCGGTCAAAAAATCAGGATCTAATTCGTCATAGCCAGGAATATTGGCGGACTGAATGTTCATAACGTCATTTAGCAGAAATTGCATATCGCGGACAGGTGCGGTGTAGGCTGGCATTTTGTTTCCTATTCGTCTGATGATGTGATTGAAATGTTTTTTGATCGCATAAATTCAAAGCCCCAAGCGATTTGATCCTGCAAATCCTTGATCACTTGATCCAGTTCGTCGCGCTGTTTTTCCAATTGCGCCAAACGCTTTTGTGCCAATTCATACGTCGTTTTTAGCTGCGTTTCTTGCTGGTCTTGCATGTGATACATTTCCAGCAGTTGGCGAATTTCTTCGAGCGAAAAACCGAATTTTTTGCCACGCAGGATCAATGTCAAACGTGCGCGGTCTTTTTTCGTGAACAGACGTTTTTGCCCCTCACGGATGGGTGCCAAGAGCTCTTTGGATTCATAAAACCGCAATGTCCGTGCTGTTACGTCGAACGTCTCGCACATCTGGCGGATTGTCATCAAGTCTTCTGTCATGTTCACCTCTGATCGTTTGGCGACTCGGATTTGCGATCCGTGCCGATACTTTAACAAAGGTTTACGTTGACGTAAGTAAAACGTTACGTCAATTCTTTTGGGGTAATCAGCGCCTGGGTGTCTTGTCGCAGTTTGCGCAAATCTTGGATCGTTTGGGCCAGTTGGTTTTGCTGTTCCTCTAGTTCAGCCAGTTTTTCAGTGGCCATATCGACAAAAACCTGCATCTGGGTCTGGGTGCCTTCGTTGTCATACATCAACAGCCATTGGCGCAATTCCTCAAGCTGGAACCCGAATTTGCGGCCCCGCAGGATCAACGTCATACGGGCGCATTCACGCGCGCCATAGAACCGCGATCGTCCCTGACGTTCGGGCTGCAGCAATTCGATATATTCATAATACCGCAAAGTGCGCGGCGTCACATCGAATTTCGCGCACATTTCTTTGAAACTTAATTTAGTTTCCTGCATTATGGCCTCCGTTCTTAGTTAAAAGCTAGGACGAACGCAGAGCAAGAGCAACCGTAGGGGTTGTCATTCTATAAAATAATTCGCACAAACCCGTAAAGGAGAGCCGTCATGACAGTCACAACCGTTGAAGTCGCTCAGAAATTTATTCGCGCAATTCCCCATTCTAATGCGCTGGGTATGCAAATTATGTCTGCATCAGAAGGCGAAGTGCAAATGCAAATGCCCTATAACGAAAAATTTATCGGTGATCCTGCGACGCGTGTTATCCATGGTGGGGCTGTGTTTGCATTGCTTGATACCTGTTGCGGTGCGGCTGTTATGTCGCATCCACAATGCCAAGGATCGACCGCGACAATTGATTTGCGCGTGGATTATATGCGGCCTGCTAGCCCTGATCAGCCGATAACCGCAACGGCCACATGCTATAATATTACCCGAACAGTGGCATTTGTTCGTGCGGTTGCCACGGACATGCGGACGGATAAACCAGTCGCTATGGCATCGGGAACATTTGTAAATGGCGGGGGTAAGTAATGCGGCAACCACCCGAACCCGTCCAAGTTATCAAACAACGCCGAGACGCGGCATTGGCCGCGTTGGTGTCGTCGGTTCCCTATATTCAGTATCTGGGCATACAATTTGAACGCCGGGGCGATGAATTGACGGCAATCATGCCGTTTCGTGATGATTTAATCGGCAATCCGATGCTGCCGGCATTGCATGGTGGCGCAACGGCGGCCTTTTTGGAAATAACGTCGGTGATTGAATTAACATGGGCCACTGTTTGGAATTCGATTGAAACGGGTCAGATTGAGCCCGACAAAATTAAGCTGGGGCAAAATTTGCAATTGCCCAAAACGATTGATTTCACCGTGGATTATTTACGCTCAGGCCTGCCACGTGATGCATATGCACGTGCGCGGATTAATCGATCTGGACGGCGATATGCGTCCGTTTCAGTCGAAGCCTGGCAAGACAATCGCAGTCGGTTGTTCGCCCAAGCATCCGGCCATTACGTGATGCCCGATGTCACATCCCCAACACAAGGCTAGCCAGACCTGTGTCACAGATTTCACATCGCCGGCTGTTATCAATCGCCGTCCCTATCGTATTGTCCAATGTGACTGTACCGATTTTGGGGGCTGTTGATACTGGTGTGATTGGTCAGCTGGGCGATCCGGCTGCGATCGGCGCTGTTGGTATTGGGGCGGTCATCATCGGATCAATTTACTGGATTTTTGGGTTCTTGCGTATGGGAACCACCGGTTTGGCAGCCCAAGCCTATGGGGCCGGTGATCACACTGAATTATCTGCACTGTTCATGCGCGCGTTGATTGTGGCAATTGGCGGTGGCGTAGCATTGATCATATTGCAACACATCATATTTGATGTCGCCTTTATGGTGTCGCCCGCATCGAACCAGGTGGAAACACTGGCACGTGAATATATGGAAATTCGGATTTATTCGGCACCTTTGGCGATCGCAATTTATGGCGCATCTGGCTGGCTGATTGCCCAAGAACGCACGCGCGCTGTTTTTATAATTCAATTTATCATGAACGGTGTGAATGTGGTGTTGGATTTGTGGTTCGTGTTGGGGCTGGATTATGGTGTCGTGGGCGTTGCTTATGCAACACTCATTGCTGAGGCAATCGGTGCGGTATTGGCGCTTTATTTTTGTCGCGCCGCGTTTATCAGATCGGTGTCATTTGATGCTGTGTTGTGGGATCGTGCCCGGTGGAAACACATGGTGTTGGTAAACCGCGATATCCTCTTACGATCATTAATGTTGCAGGTTATTTTCGTGTCGTTCCTAATGATTGGATCTGATTTTGATGATACAACACTGGCCGCCAACCAAGTTTTATTGCAGTTTTTGCACATCACGGCCTATGGCATGGATGGATTTGCTTTCGCCGCCGAAAGCTTGGTGGGCCAAGCAGTTGGGCGCCGCGACAAATCGGCGTTGCGTCAAAGCATTTACTTGGCAAGCCTTTGGGCTGTCGCATTGGGTGTGGGTTTGGCGGTCACGTTTTGGGTCATGGGCCCATGGATTATCTCGGTTATGAGCACCGATGATGGCGTGCAGCAAACAGCACGAAGCTATCTGGTGTATATGGTATTGTCACCGATATTTGGTGTTCTGCCTTGGATGCTGGATGGTGTCTTTATTGGGGCATCACGGGCGCGCGATATGCGCAATATGATGGCAATTAGCCTTGTGGTTTATTTGGGGGCCGTGGTCCTGTTGGTGCCAATGTTGGGAAATCAGGGCTTGTGGCTAAGCATGCTGATTTCATTCGCAGCGCGCGGCCTGACACTGGCCACACGCTATCCTAGTTTGGAACGCAGCGTCGGTTAAAACAATTCCAGTACCGTTTCCGGTGGTCGGCCAATTGCAGCGCGATTGTTGTGTATCACAATTGGGCGTTCAATCAGTTTAGGATGGTCGGCCATGGCCGCGATCAGTCCACCTTGTGGTATGTCGGGTGACAGCCCCAAATCGCGATAAATGGTTTCTGTGT
>CBFHVU010000018.1:0-26023 GCA_965659465.1 uncultured Paracoccaceae bacterium
CTGATCGTGTTGATCTGGATTATCATTTTGTGGGGGGGTATTCCCACAACCATGATTATGCGCGGGATGGCCATGGCGCGATTGGCGACCGAGATTAAAAAAAACAAACACAAGGCGCAACAAAATCGGACTTGCAGGCGGTCTAGCTACGTTGCTTTCTTGACCATTTGTGTACAAATGGTTAGGCCAGTGTCCAAGGATTCAAACCCAAGGACAGCAAGAGATGAGCAACCCTTCTTTATTAATTCTACCCGGTGACGGGATCGGCCCAGAAGTCATGGCAGAAGTGCGCAAAGTCATTGATTGGTATGGCGCCAAGCGTGATATGGTATTTGACGTATCCGAAGACCTTGTGGGCGGCTGCGCCTATGACGCACACGGCACACCCCTGCACGATGACACAATGGCCAAAGCGCAAGAGGTTGATGCCGTTTTGTTGGGTGCCGTGGGTGGACCACAGTATGATGATCTGGATTTCAACCTGAAACCCGAACGGGGCCTGTTGCGTTTGCGCAAGGAAATGGACCTGTTTGCCAACCTGCGCCCCGCGCAATGTTTTGACGCGCTGGCCGATTTTTCATCCCTGAAAAAGGATGTGGTCGCAGGTCTGGATGTGATGATCGTGCGCGAACTGACATCCGGTGTCTATTTCGGCGAACCCCGCGGTATTTTCGAAGAGGGCAACGAACGCGTCGGCATCAACACGCAGCGTTACACCGAAAGCGAAATCGCGCGTGTGGCGCGTAATGCGTTCGAAATGGCGCGTCGTCGTAACAATCGCGTCTGTTCGATGGAGAAAGCAAACGTCATGGAATCTGGCGTATTGTGGCGCCGCGTTGTCGAAGAGGTCCACAAGGCCGAATATTCTGACGTGGAACTGACCCACATGTATGCAGACGCAGGCGCAATGCAATTGACCCGCTGGCCCAAACAATTTGACGTGATTGTCACCGACAACCTGTTTGGCGATTTGCTGTCTGATTTGGCGGCGATGCTGACGGGATCGTTGGGCATGTTGCCATCTGCATCATTGGGCGCGCCTATGGAAAATGGTCGTCCCAAGGCATTGTATGAACCCGTACACGGGTCTGCACCCGATATCGCGGGTCAGGGCAAAGCAAACCCAATCGCCTGCATTCTGTCATTCGCTATGGCGCTGCGCTACAGCTTTGACCAAGGTGTCGAAGCGGACCGTTTGGAAAAGGCGGTTGAAACAGTGTTGGCCGATGGTCTGCGCACAGCTGATTTGCTGGGCCAAGAGGGCGTGGCACCCGTGTGCACATCACAAATGGGCGATGCCATCATCGCGGCCCTAGACGCAAGCCTATAAGATTTATTTGGCAAGGGGGATCATATTTCCCCTTGCCAACCCCTGATCACCTGTGATTGACCTAACTTGTTAGCGGAAACAATCAGGCAGGTGAACCATGTCCCCAAATGCCAAAGGTGCGATTTATGCCCTGCTGGGCTTTGCCCTGTTTTCCGCGCATGATGTTATCGTCAAATATTTGGGTGGCACCTATTCGACGTTTCAAATCCTGTTTTTTTCGGTTCTTTTCAGTTTCCCGATGGTGCTGACCATGCATCTGCGTGAACGCAGCAGTCAGGATTTGATCCCCAAACATCCGTGGTGGTCAACCCTGCGTGTTGTGGCTACGGTCATTACGGGCATAACGGCATTCTATGCATTTTCCGTGCTGCCCATGGCGCAAGTCTATGCATTTCTATTCTGTATGCCGCTGGTGATCACGGTCCTGTCGATCCCAATTTTGGGCGAAAAAGTGGGTATCCACCGCGGTGGGGCGGTGATTGTCGGGCTGATTGGCGTGATGATCGTTTTGCGTCCGGGATCCACCGAATTTACCTTGGGCCATGTTGCGGCGCTGACGGCAGCGATGTTTGGTGGGTTGGGGTCGTTGATCGTGCGCAAAATTGGGCAGGATGAACGCAACATAGTGTTGTTACTATATCCAATGCTTGCCAACCTGTTGATTATGGCCGCCTTGATGCCGTCGTCCTATGTGCCGTTGGAATTGCTGGATCTGGGCGCGCTGGCCCTGATGGCGATTATGGCGTCGATTGCGCAGTTGTGCATTATTTTGGCCTATAAATCGGGCGAAGCGGCCGTGGTCGCCCCGATGCATTATTCCCAGATGATCTGGGCGATCATTTACGGGTTTTTCATTTTTCAGGAATGGCCTGACACGACGACCCAGATTGGCAGTTTTGTGATTATCGCCAGCGGCAGCTATGTCGTGTTCCGCGAAAGCCGTAACAAGGTGTCGCAAAACACCCCCGTGTTGCGCAACCGCAGCCGCGCCGATACCGGCACCGTTCCGCGCACCAGTTTTCTGGATAAGACACTGAAAAACTAGTTATGTAAGAACAGAAACAATTTTTGTTCTAGTGTGTGAATTTCGACCGGTTTGGCAATGTAATCATCCATTCCCGATGCGAAACATTTATCGGCATCCCCCTTTAGCGCGTTTGCGGTGATGGCAATGATTGGGGTGCGGTCCAATCCCTGTTCCAGTTCCGCGCGGTGAATGGCCTGAGACATTTCAAAACCGTCCATAATGGGCATATGACAGTCTGACAAAACCGCGTCAAATGACCCATTTTGCCAAGTATTGAATCCATCCTGACCGTTTTTGGCAACGATTGGTGCATATCCCAGAATTTCCAGCTGTTTGATCAAAACGACCCTGTTGATTTCATTATCCTCAACAATCAAGAGGCGCTTGTTGTGTCGCATTTCCTTCGTTTCGGCGGATAGTTCGATGGATTTTACATCTACGGATGGCCGGCGTGTTTCGCGTGCCCTGCCTGATAACACCGCCAACGCGCGGTGTAATTCGGTGGGCAGCATTGGGAACATTTGGATTCGCATGACATCTGGTTGAATTAACCCCAGCCGATCCGACCGAACATCTCTCATCATAATAAACCGCGGCGTGGGCAGGACGGCGCGGATTTGGTCTTGCCAGTCATTGCACAGGTCATAGTCGGGCGAAAAGAACGCGAAAATACGGTTAGGGTCTTGACCGATCTGGGTTGGTGTCAACGTTGTGTCGGCCTGAATGATCTGCAAATCAATGCCGTGTTTTGCAAAAAATTCGTGGATACGTTTGGGTAAAAATCCGTCTTTGTGTGTGACCCAGCTAACACTAAGCCCCTGTAAGGACGCGGGTTTTTCAAATGCCTGAGGTTCGATAATACGGATGGGAATTTTGATTTGGACGGTTGTGCCCCGATTGGGCGTGCTGTCAACTTCTATGGTGCCCTGCATTTGGTCGACCAACATGCGGGTAATGACCAACCCAAGTCCCGTGCCTGTCACGCGGCGCGTCGATTTATTGTCAGCTTGCATAAAGGGCTGGAACAAACGTTCCAAAACCTCGTTTGACATGCCGATACCGTTGTCTTTGAATCTGATCAGCAGTTCGCCATCCTTGGGATAGTCCACAAAAAAATACACCTCGCCCGTTCGGTTGGTCAATTCATGGGCAGAATATTTAATCGCATTCGACAACAGGTTTAACATGATCTGCCGCAGGCGTCCGCTGTCGATCATGATGTGATCGGGCACATCGGGATCGACAAACAACCGGATGCGGACTGAAAACTGGTCGGCCATGTTTTGCAAAGTTACGGCCACGCCTTCAATCGTGTTGCGCAAATCGGTGACGACGGGCGACATTTCCAATTTGCCCGCCTCAAGCTTTGAGGCATCTAAAATATCGTCGATGATACGCAACAACGAAAACGCCGAATTGCGTACGGTCCCCAAAATGCGGGATTGATCGGTGGTGGGCTGCATGGTTTCCAACACCTCTATCATGCCGATCACGCCATTCATGGGGGTACGAATTTCGTGGGACATATTGGCCAAAAATTCGCCCTTGGCGATTGCGGCGGCCTCGGCTGTGCGGCGGGCGGCCAGCATGTTATCTTGGGCTTGGTTGGTGACGTTGGCAAAAAACGCCAGTTCTGCGATCAGCAAAACTGCGACGGTCGCCTGCAGGCCATATCTGATGACATCGGGCGAAATGGCTGAATTTATGGGGGCCAGTCCGAACACGGCCAGCGACGCGCCGGTCAAACCGAACAGAACGATTGCCAACCAAGCCGCCGCAGGGAGCAATAAAAATGCAATTAGATAATATTTTTCCGTTTTCCACGAAAATGCAAGAAATGGCAGGCAGATTAGCGGCAAACAGAATTTCAACATGCGCGCCGGATTGCGAAAACATGGACCCCAAGAACAGCGTAATTGTTCCATTGGCCAACCAGGTCACGCGGGCCAATTTGTGCATGTTCCATTTGAACAGGGCCAGTGTCATCGCATAGGTGGCGGTCACCACGGCGCTAATGACAAAACCCTCCACCTCATCCAGTGCCAATAAAATTATGGCCCAAATGCCTGCCGCAAAGATGATGACATATACGGCCAACAGACTGACCCGCCGTCTGCGCTGTAAATCCGGATGACTGGTTTCTAACTCGTACTTCATAAACGCCCTTACCTTGGTTAATCCTTTCTATCCTGCCCCTGCGGGTCAAGTAGAATTTTGGCTAGGTTTGTATCGTCCTTGCATTTCTGCCAAAGTTTTGTGACAAGGTTCCGAAAAAGGAGTGTTGCCCATGACACACGCCCTGATTGTGATTGATGTTCAAAACGATTTTTGTCCCAGTGGTTTGTTGGCTGTTGCGGATGGGGATCAGGTGGTGCCTGTCATCAATGCGATGATGGATCAGTTCGATCATGTGATTTTGACCCAAGATTGGCATCCTGCGGGGCATTCGTCCTTTGCCTCGGCCCATGATGGGCGCGCGCCCTTTGATGTGGTCCAGATGCCCTATGGCGATCAGGTACTATGGCCTGACCATTGTGTGCAGGGCAGCGTGGGCGGCCAATTTCACCCCGATCTGAATACTGATCCAGCTGCACTGATTGTGCGCAAGGGGATGAACCCCGCAATCGACAGTTATTCGGCGTTATTCGAAAATGACCGCACCACACCCACAGGCTTGCATGGATATTTGCAAACCCTTGGTGTGGATCAGGTGACCATCGTTGGGCTGGCCACCGATTATTGCGTAAATTATTCCGCGCAGGATGCGGCCAAACTGGGCTATCGCGTGCGGGTGGATTTATCGGCCTGTCGTGCAATTGATCTGAATGGATCGTTACAAACCGCCTTGGATGACATGGCGGGTTTGGGTGTAGAGGTAATCAATGGTTGATATTGCGACACGGGTGTGGAACCACAAATGGAAAATTGATCCCGTCGTGCGATCATTGATCGACACCGATTTTTACAAATTGCTCATGTGTCAATCGGTGTTTCGCAACAAACCCGAAACGCAGGTCACATTCAGCCTGATCAATCGATCCGATGATGTGCGTTTGGCTGAATTGATTGACGAAGGCGAATTGCGCGAACAGCTGGACCACATCCGCAGCCTGTCCCTGACCCGCGGCGAAAGCACATGGCTGCGCGGCAACACATTCTATGGCAAACGCCAGATGTTTCGACCCGATTTTATGGAATGGTTCGAAAACCTGCGCCTGCCGGGTTACCATTTGGAAAAACACAACGGCCAGTTTGAACTGACCTTTGAAGGGTCCTGGCCCGAGGTGATGATGTGGGAAATTCCTGCGCTGTCCGTGTTGATGGAATTGCGCGGCAGGGCCGTTTTGAATGATATGGGACGGTTCGAATTGCAGGTGCTTTACGCGCGCGCAATGACCAAGCTGTGGGAAAAAATCGAACAGCTGCGCGGGTTGGATCGTCTGAAAATTGCCGATTTTGGCACGCGGCGGCGGCATTCGTACCTGTGGCAGGATTGGTGCGTTCAGGCCATGGTAGAAGGTCTGGGTGATAAATTCGTTGGCACGTCAAATTGCCTGATCGCGATGAAGCGTGACATTGAGGCGATCGGAACAAACGCCCACGAATTGCCCATGGTCTATTCCGCGCTGGCTGAAACCGATGATGAATTGGCACAAGCCCCCTATCAGGTTTTGGCCGACTGGCACGAAGAGCACGACGGCAACCTGCGTATCATTTTGCCCGACACTTATGGGTCGGCTGGGTTTTTGCGCAATGCGCCCGATTGGTTGGCCGGTTGGACTGGCATCCGCATCGACAGCGGCGACCCTGCAACAGGGGCCGAGGCCGCGATTGATTGGTGGCGCAGCCGCGGCGAAGATCCGCGCCAAAAACTGATCATTTTTTCCGATGGATTGGATACAGCCGAAATTGAAACGCTCTACAAACAATTTGTGGGCCGGGTCAAAGCGTCCTTTGGTTGGGGGACTAATCTGACAAATGATTTCCGCGGCTTGGTTCCCGATGGGCGGCTGGACGCGTTTTCATTGGTGTGCAAAGCCGTGTCCGCCGATGGTCATCCCACCGTGAAACTATCGGACAACCCGAACAAAGCGATGGGGCCGGTCCATGAAATTGAACGCTATAAACGCGTGTTCGATGTGGGCGCGCAAACCGCATTTGACGTAAAAGTATAGATTAGGACATCATAAATGTACCCCTTTATTCGGATGATCAAAGAGTTGATCGTTCACCGCAACGCACCGCCCCTATCATTTGGGGATATCCATGTATCGCATCATATGTGTTGGCCATGGGATTTGGACCCTTGGATGGAATTAAACAATGGCCGCACCTTGACCCTGTTTGATCTGGGGCGCATCCCCTTGGCCAATCGCAGTGGGTTGGTGCGCGTGTTGCGCGACAATAAATGGGGCATGACCATGGCGGGCGCCTGTGTCCGGTATCGCCGTCGGGTTCGGGCCTTTGATCGGGTGACAATGCGCAGCCGTGCGTTGTGCTGGGATGATCGGTTTGTGTATCTGGAACAATCCATGTGGCGGCGTGATGGGGAATGTGCCAATCATATTGTGTACCGCTCGGCCTTTGTTGACAAAAATGGGATCGTATCGCCGCAACGGGTGGCGGATGCGCTGAATTGGCAGGGCGATCCCCCGCCCATTCCAGACTGGATTTCCGATTGGATCGTGGCGGAACAAAAACGCCCCTGGCCCCCGATGCAGGAATAACTTGCCAACCACCAGATTTGTAGGCTTACTACCCATAAGGGAACGAGGAGCCAAAATATGCGCAAAAAAATCTGGGGTTGGTATTTCTATGACTGGGCCTGCCAGCCCTATAACACATTGATGCTGACATTTATTTTTGGCCCGTTTTTTGCGGCAACGGCGGTTGAATATTACGCATCCCTTGGCCTGTCCGAGGATGCAGCAGACGCGCGCGCGCAAACCCTTTGGTCGAATGCGCTAACCATTGTTGGCCTGATCATCGGGTTTTCGGCCCCCGTTTTGGGCGCGATTGCTGACAGCGCTGGGCGGCGCAGGCCATGGCTGATGGGGTTTACCGCCATGCTGATTGCAGGTGGGTTTGCTACGTGGTTTTCGGACCCGAACGGCGGCAATCTGATCTTTATGCTGATGGCCTTTTGTTTTGGGTTTATGGGGGCGGAATTGGCCTATATCTTTGCCAATGCGCAGTTGCCTGAAATTGCACAGGGCGATGATGTTGGGTCTGTCTCTGGCTCTGGCTTTGCCTTTGGGTATTTGGGCGGGGTGATCAGTCTGTTGATCGTGCTGCCCCTGTTTGTGGCCCAAGGGGACGGAAAAACCATTTTGGGCATTGATCCGCTGTTTGGCTTTGATCCCAGCATGAAGGAAGGCACGCGGTTTACCGGTCCCTTTGTCGCGCTGTGGTGTTTGATCTTTGCCATTCCGTATTTCGCATGGATGAACGAAGCAGATCGCCCCAAATCGCGCCCCAGTTTTTCGGTCGCCATGACGCGCCTGAAATCATCGGTTGTCGGATTAAAAAACCGCCACAGTCAGGCGTTTTTTCTGGCGGCATCGATGTTTTACCGTGACGCGATGAATGGGCTTTATACCTTTGGCGGGATCTATGCCACCTTGGTGTTGGATTGGGATATTGTCAAAATCGGCGTCTTTGGCATCGTGGCGGCGATCGGGGCTATGGTGTTCAGTTATCTGGGAGGTAAAATGGACCGCCGCATTGGGCCAAAACCTGTGTTGTTGGTCACCATTGTGCTGTTGATTGCGGTTTGCATTGTGATTGTCAGCATGACCAAGGACACCATTTTTGGCGTTGCCCTGCGGGCTGGGTCCACCCTGCCGGATACCATATTCTTTATCTGTGGTGTGTTGATCGGCGGGTTTGGTGGTATGCTGCAATCGACCAGCCGCAGCCTGATGGTGCGCCACACGGCCAAGGGACGCGAAACGCTGGAATTTGGTCTCTATGGCCTGTCGGGGCGGGCGACTGCGTTCTTGGCCCCTGCCTTGATCGGGATTGCCACGACCATCACGGGCAGCGCACGTTTGGGCGTATCTCCGCTGATCGGGCTGTTCATCATCGGGTTTATCCTGTTACTCTGGGTCCAACCCAAAGGAGATGCGGACACATGGGAAAATGGTTAATCATTGGGGCCGCGCTGGCGGCGCTGGCATCCTGTACACCGGCGGCAAATACTGTTGACGTCCCCGCGCGGCTAAGTTCGAAAGAGGCGAAATATCTGTTCGGCGCGGCAGAATTGCCCAGCAAACAGCGCCCCGAACCCATCGGCAGCTATGCCAAGGGCTGCGTCGCGGGTGCGGTGGAATTGCCCGAAACTGGCCCTACATGGCAGGCCATGCGGTTGTCGCGCAATCGCAACTGGGGCCATCCCGAAATGATTGATTTCCTGAAAACCCTGTCGGCCAAGGCCGCAGCGCAACCGGGGTGGCATGGGTTATACATTGGCGATATTTCCCAGCCCCGCGGCGGGCCAATGTTGTCAGGCCACGCCAGCCACCAAATGGGGTTGGATGCCGATATCTGGATGTTACCCCCAACGGATTTGACCCTATCGCGTGAGGCGCGCGAAAATATTTCGTCCATTTCCATGCGGCGCGCCAATGGGGCCTATACCAATGATAAATGGACCCGCCAGCACCATGAGATTATCAAAGCGGCCGCATCCGATCCCCGTGTCGCGCGGATTTTCGTGTTCCCGGGGGCCAAGGTGCAAATGTGCGCCGATGAAACAGGCGATCGCGATTGGCTGCGCAAAGTGCGCCCGTGGTGGGGACACCATTACCATTTCCACGTTCGGATGAAGTGCCCTGATGGCGCGGCAGGCTGTGTGAACCAACCCCTACCCCCCGTCGGTGACGGGTGCAAAGGCGCGGAAAAATGGGTCCAAGACATCCTAAACCCACCCAAACCCGACCCCAACGCGCCAAAACCCAAACCCAAACCGCCCCTGACCTTGGCCCGTTTGCCAAATCAGTGTGCGGGTGTTTTGATGTCGGAATAATCATTCCGCTTGCACTGGGTGCAATAATGCCCTAAACGCCGCCCGTCCCCGATGGGCGGGGACCAAGTCTCCGAGCACCTTGAGAAAACGGAATAACATTATGACAAAATTACTACCTGGCGTAATCGCCATGGCTGCCATTGTTGTGGCCTCGAATATTCTGGTTCAGTTTCTGATCCTTGACGGCCTGCTGACATGGGGGGCCTTTACCTATCCTTTCGCATTTCTGGTCACCGACCTGATGAACCGTGTCTATGGTGCTGCTGCGGCGCGTCGCGTTGTATTTGCGGGTTTCATCGTTGGCGTGATTTGTTCGCTGATCGGCAGCCAAATTATGTTGCAGGGGGATGGTTACGAATACGCCGCTGTTGCGTTTCGTATTGCTGTTGGATCGGGCATCGCATTCCTGACTGCGCAGTTGGTCGATGTGTTTGTGTTTGACAAAATGCGCGGCGGTGCGTGGTGGCGTGCCCCGCTGACATCCACAATCGTGGGATCCGCGCTGGATACGGCATTGTTTTTCACCATCGCTTTCGCGCAGTTTGTGCCGTTCTTTTCCGAAAACGCAAATATGGAAATATCCTGGGCGTGGGACACAATGCCATTGCTAACCTTTGGCGGTGATGCGCCGCTGTGGGTGTCATTGGCATTGGCAGATTGGGGTGTGAAATTGGCAATTGCCTTGATCGCATTGATCCCGTTTCGGGTGTTGGTCAATAAATTTCACAGAACTGTTGCATAAAACATTTTGACATTTCTGGAAACTGTGCCACCATACCTAGTATGTAAACATAGCGAAAGGAGGTGGTCCAGTGTCTAGAGAGGTATTGGAGAGAGGTGTCGGAACAGTTCGGAGGGTGATGGATTAAGGCAGCCCTTAATCTTTGACAATCCAGAATTGGTGGATCCTAACCGACCCACCTCCCGAATTCTCGAAGGGTCGATCGCAATGATCGGCCCTTTTTCGATTTGCGTGGCTTGGAATGGGCTTGGCGTTCCCCTATGATGCGCCCATGTTGCGGGTAAATGACACCATTGAAATACACGACTGGGAATTGACCGAACAATTCGTGCGGTCATCAGGCCCTGGTGGGCAAAACGTCAACAAGGTGTCCAGCGCCGTTGAACTGCGGTTCGAAGCGGTACGATCCCCGTCATTATCCGACCCCATCAAAACCCGTCTACGCCGCATTGCAGGGCAAAAATGGACGAAAGAGGGGGCGATCGTCATATTTTGTGACGAAACGCGCCATCAAATTCGCAATCGTGATATTGCGCGCCAGCGGTTGATTGAAATGATCCAGCGGGCCGCGCATAAACCTAAACCGCGGATTGCGACAAAACCCACCCGCGCGTCACAGCGGCGGCGGGTGGATGCCAAAAAACACCGCGGGGCAATTAAACAGGGGCGCAGTGCGCCGGTTGATTTTGGCGATTAACCTTTACGCAGATGCGTGGTGACCAATTTTTCGATTTGGGCTGCGGGCATTGCACCGGATTGGCGAAACACCTCTTTGCCATCGCGGAACCCGATCATGGTGGGACTACCGCGGATGCCCAATTTCTGCGACACAGTCTGATATTGTTCTGTGTTAATCTTGGCCAAACGCGCCTTGCCGCGCAGGCTGCTGGCGGCTTTCTTAAACTCGGGGGCCATGGCGCGGCAGGGGCCACACCAAGGTGCCCAGAAATCCACCACCAACAGCTTGTCGTCCAGATTTTTTGCCTTATCAAACACTTGGGGCGTCAGGTCCATCGCCTTGTCCGTCATCAAGGATTGTCCGCAATTTGCGCATTTGGGGGCGTTGGTCAGTTTGTCTTTGGGCACACGGTTGCCTTGGCCACATTTAAGGCAGGCCATTTTGACATAATCCATGGTTTCGATCCTTATATATTCGGAAAATAATATATGAATTGGCCAGTGGAATACAAGGGATCAGACAACGCCTGCGGCGCGAAATTCCGAAATTGTGGCATCGTCATAGCCCAATCCGGCCAAAATCGCATCCGTATGCTGGCCCAGATCAGGGATTGGATCCATCCGTGGTTCTGGCCCAACGCCGCCTGGGGGCAACAATGCGGCCAGAGGACCGGCGGGGGTATCCACCTGACGCCACCGATTGCGCGCGGCCAATTGCGGGTGCACCCACAGTCCCGCCATATCGTTAATATGCGCGTTTGCAATGCCAGCGGCGTCCAGCTTTTCAATGACCTGATCCGCTGTCAGCTTGGAAAAACGGTCTCTAATAATGGCAGTTAGGGCTGATTTATGCGCGGCACGGTCGCCATTGGTTTTGAACCGATTGTCCTGTGCCAAACTGGGATCATCCAAGACGTGATCGCAAAACTGAACCCATTCGCGTTCGTTTTGCAGCCCCAACATCACATCGCGGCCATCACCCGCGGGAAAGGGGCCATAGGGAAATATCGTCGAATGCGCAGCGCCGGCGCGTTCGGGGGGTGGGGCCCCATCGTGGGCGTAATACATCGGATACCCCATCCACTCGGTCAGCGCCTCAAGCATGGAAAGGTCAATATTGCACCCTTGGCCCGTTTGGCCCCGCTGGATTAGCGCCGCCAATATGTTGGAATAGGCATACATGCCCGCCGCAATATCGGCCACGGAAATGCCCGCCTTGACCATGTCATCGGGGGTGCCGGTGACCGATAAAAACCCTGCCTCGGACTGGATCAACAGGTCATAGGCTTTGCGATCCCGATAGGGGCCATTTGCGCCATAGCC
This sequence comes from uncultured Paracoccaceae bacterium, assembly GCA_965659465.1. Taxonomy (GTDB): domain Bacteria; phylum Pseudomonadota; class Alphaproteobacteria; order Rhodobacterales; family Rhodobacteraceae; genus CAJXSD01. The sequence goes on from CBFHVU010000018.1 coordinate 12,128, forward strand.
TGATATATTACAGGTGATCAAACGGGGATGGTTGGGCTGCAAATCGGCATGGGATAATCCCATACGGTCCGCCGCGCCTGGGGCTAGATTTTGCACCAAAACATCCGCATTAGACACTAGTTTTTTCAAAACATCGCGGCCTTGGGCGGATTTAAGGTCCAGTGTGATGCTTTCCTTGGATCGGTTGATCCAGACGAAATGTGATGCCATCCCTTGGGTGCGGGTGTCATAGCCGCGGGCGAAATCGCCAGTTTTGGGGCGTTCAACCTTGATCACGCGCGCGCCCAGATCCGCCAGTTGCCGCGTGGCAAAGGGGGCCGCGACCGCATGTTCCAATGTGACGACGGTAATTCCTTGTAATGGCAGCATGTTAAAACGACCTTGGCAGACCCAAAATATGTTCCGCAACATAAGACAGGATCAAATTGGTGGAAATCGGTGCGACCTGATACAGCCGCGTTTCGCGGAATTTGCGTTCCACATCATATTCCGCGGCAAAGCCAAAGCCACCGTGGAATTGGATGCAGGCATTTGCCGCCTCCCAACTGGCTTTGGCGGCTAGGTATTTCGCCATATTCGCCTGATCCCCACAGGGCTGGCCGGCGTCAAAGCGGCGACAGGCGTCAAAGCGCATCAGGTTTGCAGCCTCAATTTCAATGAAACTTTCGGCGATGGGGAATTGTACCCCCTGATTTTGCCCGATGGGGCGGCCAAAAACGACCCTATCCTTGGCATATTGGCTGACTTTGTCGATAAACCAATACCCGTCCCCGATACATTCCGCGGCAATCAAGGCGCGTTCAGCATTTAGCCCATCGAGGATATAGCGGAACCCCATGCCTTCCTCTCCGATCAGGTTTTCGGCGGGAATTTCCAGATTATCGAAAAACAATTCATTGGTTTCATGGTTAACCATATTCTCGATCGGTTTCACCGTCATACCGTTTCCAATCGCATCACGCAGATCCACGATGAAAATGGACATGCCCAGTGATTTTTTGGTGACTTGGTCCAGTGGGGTCGTGCGCGCCAGCAGGATCATCAGGTCAGAATGCTGAATACGGCTGATCCAGACCTTTTGCCCATTGATCACATATTTATCGCCCTGCTTAACGGCGGTGGTTTTGATTTTGGTGGTATCGGTGCCCGTGGTTGGTTCGGTCACACCCATGGATTGCAGGCGCAGTTCACCGCTGGCAATTTTGGGCAGATAGTATGATTTCTGCGTGTCCGACCCATGGCGCAACAGGGTGCCCATGTTGTACATTTGCCCATGGCAGGCGCCCGAATTGCCGCCGGATCGGTTGATTTCCTCCATTATGATGCTGGCCTCGGTCAGGCCCAGACCCGATCCGCCGTATTCCTCGGGGATCAGGGCGGCCATCCATCCATCGCGGGTTAATGCGTCAACGAATGCCTCGGGGTAGCCGCGGGCGCGGTCAATGTCGCGGTGGTATTCGGGCGGAAAGGTTTCGCATAACGCGCGAATGGCATCGCGTAGATCCTGATAATCGTCAGTCATTTATGTGTCCTTAATCGTTGCTTGGCCCAGCATGGCCAGCGCGCCATCATCGCGCGCAATCCACAGGCGATAGGTCCGCGCATCCGCCTGCGCGCCGTGAATGGTGAAATTATGTGTGTCGAACACAGGCGCCATGGCGCGAAATTCGAATGTATCGACCCATGCATCCGTATGACGGCGCAGCAAATCCATCATCAGCGTTGCTAACAGTGGGCCATGGACGACCAACCCGCCGTATCCTTCGGTACCGGTGCAGAACGGTTGATCGTAATGAATGCGATGCCCGTTAAATGTCAGCGCAGAATAGCGAAACAGCAGCACGGAATCAGGCTCTATATCGCAGGAAAAGTCGGATTTTTCCGGTGCCTGCGCGGGCATGGGTTGCGGCGCCGCAGCGTCGGGCCGATCACGATAGACGATATCATGTTGTTCCGAAATGGCGGTGCCAGCCGCGTTGGCCAATTCATGCCCCACGGTGACAAACACCAAATCCCCAGATCGACCCTGTTTATGATCCACCGATTGAACCGTGGATGTTTTGGTCACGTCATCGCCAATGTGCAAAGGATGATGAAACGTAAACCGGCTGCCCGCCCACATCCGCCGTGGCAACGGGACAGGGGGTAAAAACCCACCCAGCGCCGCATGCCCATCATAGCCCGCATCGGATAATTTGAAAATCGGCAGGAAATGCAGCCAGTGCCACAGATGGGGCAGCACAGCCCCATCGTCATAGGGCGCATCATCCCGATTTAACGTGGCGGCCAGCGCATTGGATGGAAACCCATGCAACCGTTCGGTATGGGTTTCCGACCGACCGATCCAGGATTTCAGATGATCGACGTCCAGCATGGCTTATGCCGCTGGATAAGTGTCAGCCATCGACGCCCGCGCGGCAAATGTTTTCTGGAACGCAGCCAGTGTCGGGCAATCGGCCTGCCAATTGCGATCGGGATGGCGGAAATCCAGATAATCCAGCGCACAGGCAACCGCGATTTGACCCATGTTCAAATCCCCCTTCAGGGCGGCAAAATCGCCACGCTCTAACGCGGCGAGGGCGTGGGATACCTTGCCCCACTGCGCCTCGACCCAGGCGGGGGACCGTTCGGTTTCTGGGCGCAACAGGGCCTCATAGACCATGGAAACGGCCGATTCCATCATGCCGTCTGCCAGTGCCTCAAGCGATAGGACATCATACAAACGATCGGCTGGGTACAGGTTCGATCCTGCCAGTTCGTCCAAATACCGGCATATCACACGGCTGTCGATCAAGGTGCTGTCGCCATCGCGCAGCAATGCAGGAATTTTGCCCAAGGGATTAGCCGCGCGCGCATCGGGGGCGGTGTTTAACGCATTTGTGGTCACGGGCTGTAATGCGACGCGGTCTTGCAGAACTGCCTCAAGGCGCAGAACCATCGCTTTGCGCACAAAGGGTGATGTTGGGGAACAGATCAGAGTATGGGACATTGTTGGCTTTCCTTTTTTGCGAAGGCTAGCGTGCAAGCTGGGATAAAACAATTGAAAATATGCGCCGCACCGCACTGGGCGTGAAACGGGTCGCAATGGGGCTTGGCAAATGCTGTGGCTGGGTGTAGTTTTGGCGTGTTCTCAGGGCGGGGCGAAATTCCCCACCGGCGGTTACAGCCCGCGAGCGGCCCGTAAGGGTGTCAGCAGATTTGGTGAAATTCCAAAGCCGACGGTCATAGTCCGGATGAAAGAGAGCGATCAGTATCAGGCGTCACGCGCCTGTTCTGTCGTATGCCTTGGGTGACGTGTTGTTAAAGCAAGGAGATACGAAATGACACACACCCGTTACGCCTTTGTCAAAGCCAACTGGCATTCCGCAATCGTGGACCAAGCTTTGAAAGGGTTCCAAGAATTGATCCCCGCGGACCAAGTGGACGTGTTCGACGCCCCCGGCGCATTGGAAATGCCCCTGTTGGCCAAGGATTTGGCCAAAACTGGCAAATATGGCGCGATTGCGTGCTGTGCGCTGGTCGTGGACGGTGGCATTTATCGCCATGATTTCGTGGCACAGGCCGTTGTTGACGGTTTGGTACGCGTTGGGCTGGATACAGACGTGCCCGTTTTGTCCGTGTCGCTGACACCGCACAGCTATCAAGAAACCGATTTCCACAACACAGCCTTTGCCGCGCATTTTGTCCAAAAAGGCCGCGAAGCCGCAAACGCAGCCCTGCAAATCGTCAAAACCCGCGCCGCCATCGCGGGCGCGTAAATCGCAAATGCGAAACGTCGGTGACATATCGACGTTTCGCACCCCGCCAATGCGGGAACAGACTATTGTTTCGAAGGTTCTTGATCGACCCCTTTCGATATCCCAAAATCTGCGTTATGACGGTCCCAATCATTAGATAGGTTTCGATGGACAATGCGCAGCAGTTAAAACAGCGGGTGGTGGATGCCGCCGCGGATATGGGCTTTGGCCTGTGTCGGATCACGCGGCCAGATGCGATACCGCAGGTGCCGGATCGTTTGTCCCAGTTTGTCGATGCGGGCTTTCATGGGCAAATGGGGTGGATGGCCGACCGTATGGTGTGGCGGGGCAATCCAGTGGCACTTTGGCCCGAGGCGCGCAGCGTCATTATGCTGGCCGAACCCTATACCCCCGATCATGATCCGCGTGATATCCTGAACCACGCAGATCGTGCCGCCATTTCCGTTTATGCGCAGAACAAAGATTACCACGACATCGTGAAAAAACGCCTGAAACGGTTGGCGCGTTGGTTGATCGAACAGGCGGGCGGGCAGGTTAAGGTGTTTGTTGACACCGCGCCTGTTGCGGAAAAACCCTTGGGTCAGGCGGCAGGGCTGGGATGGCAGGGCAAGCATACCAATCTGGTCAGTCGTGATTTGGGCAATTGGTTCTTTATAGGGTCTGTTTTTACCACGCTGGACCTGCCCGCTGATCCGCCCGAGGTGGACCATTGCGGATCCTGTCGCGCCTGTTTGGATGCCTGTCCGACGGATGCCTTTGTCGCGCCCTATCAGATGGATGCGCGGCGGTGCATTTCCTATCTGACGATTGAACATCACGGGCCGGTCGATCCCGAATTGCGGCCGCTGATGGGAAACCGCATTTACGGCTGTGATGATTGTTTGGCGGCCTGCCCGTGGAACAAATTTGCCATGGCCGCGCAGGAAATTCGATACCATGCCCGCGACGATTTAATGACCCCAAATCTGGCCGAATTGGCCCAGTTAGATGATACCGCATTTCGTGCCAAATTTTCGGGCAGTCCGATCAAACGCATAGGTCGCAATCGGTTCGTGCGCAATGTGTTGTATGCCATCGGAAATTCCCGCGACAAAACGCAAATTCCCCTGTGTCAGAGACTGATTTCCGATGATGATCCAGCGGTCCGCGATGCGGCTGCATGGGCTATGCAGCATTTGTCGCAAACAGACGGTACGCAGGGCTGATCCGCCCTATAACCAATATAAAACCTGCGAGGGACAGATGGCATATCTATTGGGGATTGATACGGGCGGCACCTATACAGACGCCGTTATTTTACAAGACGAAGACCGCGTGATCGCATCGGCCAAGTCACTGACAACACGGCACGATTTGGCCCAAGGGATCAGCAGCGCCGCGCGCGCCGTTTTGGATCAATCCGGCATTGCTGCCGCTGATATTTCGCTGGCATCCCTGTCCACAACGCTGGCCACAAATGCCCTGGTCGAAGGTCAGGGTGGGCGCGTCGCACTGGTCTATATCGGGTTTGCCGCGGGCGATTTGGACAAGCATGGGTTATCCGATGCCCTGCGCGGTGATCCTGTTATCGAAATGGCGGGGGGGCATAGCCATTCCGGCACCGAAATCTGCGCATTAGACACAGATATGCTGCGCGACTGGGTTACAGGCTGTGCGGATGTATCCGCCTTTGCGGTGGCGTCACAATTTGCGACGCGCAACCCCGCGCATGAACAATTGGCGGTGCAGATCATCCGCGAATTAACAAACAAACCGGTCAGCGCATCGCATCAGTTATCGGCCAAATTAAATGGCCCTAAACGTGCGTTGACCGCGGTGTTGAATGCGCGGTTGATCGGGATGATTGACCGGTTGATCGCCCGTGCGCGGTCGGGTTTGGATGATTTGGGCGTAACGGCCCCGTTGATGGTGGTGCGTGGGGATGGGGCGTTGATGTCATCCGATCAGGCGCGGGAAAAACCGATTGAAACCATTTTATCAGGCCCTGCCGCATCCATCGTTGGGGCGCGTTGGCTGACGCAGGCCGACCATGCATTAGTCTCTGACATTGGGGGAACGACAACGGATGTGGCCGTGTTGCGCGATGGTCGCCCCGCCATTGACCCCCAAGGCGCCCAAGTTGGCCAGTTCCGCACCATGGTCGAGGCAGTCGCCATGCGCACCACCGGTCTGGGTGGCGACAGCGAGGTGCATTTCCGCGTTGACGGGTTGCAAGGTGGCGTCACATTGGGGCCGAAACGGGTGTTGCCCGTGTCGCTGGCCGCGCAAATCGCGCCCGATGTGGTGCATCATGCGCTGGATGCGCAATTACGGTCTGTTTTGCCTGGTGATTATGACGGGAAATTCGTCCGCAAACTGGGCGTGTTCGATGCGGGCGGTTTGAATGACCGTGATCAAGCAGTATTTGATCGGATCACGGATGATATTCGGCCCCTAGGCGATGTGGTGAAAACCCGTTTGGATCAACAGGCCATCACGCGTTTGGTGGCGCGTGGGATTGTGCAGGTGGCGGGGCTGACGCCATCAGACGCATCGCATGTTTTGGGGTCCTTGTCCGATTGGGACAGTGATGCCGCGCGCAAGGCGATGATGCTGTTTGGCCGCCGCCGTACGGGTGCCGGCGATATGTTGGCAACCGACCCCGAAACTATGGCGCAAATCATTGTCGATCAGCTGACGCATCAAACCGCTTTGGCCTTGTTAGAGACTGCTTTTGCCGAGGATGGTGCCTTTGACGCGGCCCCTGATGTTTTGGCGCGCAGCACCTTGATGCAGTTGGGTCTGTGCCATTATCGCGGGTTGGTGAAACTGAATACGGGGCTGAATGTGCCGGTGGTTGGGTTGGGGGCCTCGGCGCCGACCTATTATCCTGCGGTGGGGGATTTGGTGAACTGTGATATGATCTTGCCCGAACATGCGGGCGTGGCCAATGCGATCGGGGCCGTTGTGGGTCGTATTGTGATCCGCCAATCAGGGCAAATTACCGCGCCCAGCGAAGGCAAATTTCGCGTGCACCTGCCAACAGGCCCACAGGATTTCGGCAATTTTGGTGCGGCCTTTGACTGTCTGGTCACACACCTGAAAACGGTGACATTGGATCATGCCACATCCGCCGGCGCCCAAGATATTCAAACCGACATCACCCAAGATATTCGCCAAGCGGCGGTCGAGGCGCGTGAAATTTTCGTTGAGGCTACGATCACTGTGCAAGCATCGGGCCGCGCCCGTATCGCAACCTAGGCCAGTTGGCCCGCAATTTGCACCGTACGGGAAAACGGTATGGTGCATATGAAAAATTTAGGCATAATTTTGTTGTGTGTCGCGGGCTTTGTCAGTTTCGTATTTATCGTACAAACGATGTATTTGCGATATTCAAACACGTTGCAGGTGTTGGAACATACCAACACCGCTGTTCAGGTCTGCGGCGAAGGGAATGTGAAATTTGTCACGCCCAATGGATTTGAATGCAATTCCGATCCATCGGATGCGCCTTATCTGGCTGCAACCGATGGCCAAGATCCGTCATGACACCAGTTCTGGTACCGTTTTCCAATGATGACAGGCCACCAAATGCCCCCGACCCAAATCATCTGCCAGTGCTTCGCCGGTGATCGGATGTGTGCCGGCCGCCCATGCCAATGACGCGCTTAGCGCGATTGTGCTTGCAACCGCAAAGGTTTTGAAAACATTCTTCATGTATTTCCCCTAGTTGGTGTTGTTGTGGTTTTCGTACAGTAAGGTGAGGATAACAAAAGTCAGTAATGATACCCAAGAGAATACCTCATAGCACTTTTGATCAAAAAATCAGAAAAATGTATGCACATATTCATGCGGTGTCAAAATGCCCCGCAGGTTGGATGCGGATTTGCGCAACGTCACATCGGCCGCGGCGTCATTGCACAGCGCAATACAGCTGGCCTGCGCTTGGCAAGCCTGCTGTGTGTTGGTCGGCCATATTGGCCGATTGGTTGGTTATTTTTTCTGCAATGCGCTTTGCAATAAATCGCCCAAGCTGCCCTGCGATTTCCCGCTGTTTTGCGGTTTTTGTTTTTGGGGGCGGCTGTGAGCGTTGCGGCCGCCAGATTTCATGTCGGGGCTGGCGGGGGCATCTTGGGTGCGCTTCATCGACAACCCAATGCGTTTGCGGGGTACGTCCACCTCGGTCACACGGACGCGCACGATGTCGCCTGCTTTGACAATGTCGTGGGGGTCCTTGACGAACCGATCGGCCAGTTGCGACACATGCACCAATCCATCCTGATGCACCCCGATATCAACAAAGGCCCCAAAGGCCGCCACATTGGTTACGGTCCCCTCTAGGGACATGCCCACCTTTAGGTCGGTGATTTCATTGACGCCCTCGGCAAAACTGGCGGTTTTGAATTCGGGGCGGGGGTCGCGACCGGGTTTTTCCAATTCGGCAACGATATCGCGCAATGTGGGCAGGCCGAATGTGTCATCCGCAAAATCGGACAAATTCAATCGCGCCAAGGCCCCTGATTGCGCTTGGGCCGATTTCACATCAATCCCGATGGCACGCAGCATATCGCGTGCCTTGCCATAGGCTTCGGGGTGAACGGCCGAGGCATCTAGCGGTTCGAGCCCATCGGTCACGCGCAAAAATCCGGCGCATTGTTCAAATACCTTGGGGCCAAGGCGTGCGACCTGCAACAAATCACGGCGTGTCTTGAATGCCCCATGCGTTTCGCGGTGCGATACAATCGTTTCCGCCAAAACAGGACCAATACCAGCGACCCGCGCCAACAGTGGGGCCGAGGCGGTATTCAGGGCGACACCCACGGCGTTCACCGCATCCTCAATCACGGCATCCAGACGGCGGCCCAATTTGGATTGATCAACATCATGTTGGTATTGCCCCACGCCAATGGATTTGGGTTCAATTTTCACCAACTCGGCCAAGGGGTCTTGCAAACGCCGCGCGATGGACACGGCCCCGCGTAGGGATACATCCAATTCGGGCAATTCCGCCGATGCCAAGGCGGATGCGGAATATACCGATGCACCGGCTTCGGACACGATAACTTTGGTCGGTTTTTTGCGATCTGCGGGCATTTGGGCCAGCAAATCCGCCACCAGTTTTTCGGTTTCACGGCTGGCTGTCCCATTGCCGATTGCGATCAAATCGACGTTGTGGCGCAGGATCAATGCGCCCAATGTGGCCATGGATCCCGATACATCATTCCTGGGCTGGAATGGATAAATGGTTGCGGTGTCCAACACCTTGCCCGTTGCATCCACGGCGGCCACCTTGACCCCCGTGCGAATGCCCGGATCCAACCCCAATGTGGCACGGTTTCCCGCAGGTGCGGCCAGCAACAAATCCTTGAGGTTGCGGCCAAAAACGGTGATCGCCTCTTCTTCGGCGCGCTCGCGTAATTCGACCAGAACATCAATGGACAGCGAATTTGACAATTTCACCCGCCACGCCCATGTGGCCACAGTTTTCAGCCAGCGATCTGCCGCGCTGTCGGCCAACTGACCTGCCAAGGCCTGCGCCGCCATCATTTCCGCGCGCGATGTACCGCGCGGTGCATCGGGTTCTACCGCCAGATCCAGTGTTAACACCCCTTCGTTGCGGCCACGAAACATGGCCAAGGCACGGTGGCCTGCGACCTTGGACACGGCTTCGGAATGGTCGAAATAGTCGGAAAATTTCTGACCCTTGGTTTCTTGGCCTTCGATCACTTTGGACACCAAAACGCCGTTGGTGCGCATATGATCGCGCAGACGCGCCAACAGATCGGCATTTTCTGACAGGGTTTCGGTCAAAATATCGCGCGCGCCGTTCAGGGCCGTTTTGGTGTCGGGCACATCCGCGCTGATATAAGACTGGGCCACGATTTCGGGATCACAGGCCCGATCTGCTAAAATGGCCAAGGCCAGCGGTTCCAACCCCAATTCCCGCGCAATCATCGCCTTGGTCCGACGTTTGGGTTTATAGGGCAGGTAAATATCCTCAAGCTCGGCCTTGGTGGTGGCTTGGGCCAGTTTGCGGGTCAGATCATCGGTAATTTTGCCCTGTTCGGTGATGGATTTCACAATCACATCGCGGCGTGCATCCAATTCGCGCAGATAGGTCAGGCGTTCGGATAAATCACGCAGCTGCGTATCATCCAGCCCGCCGGTCGTCTCTTTGCGGTAGCGGGCTATAAAGGGGACGGTCGAACCTTGGTCCAATAATGAAACAGCTGCTGTGACTTGGTCAACGGATGCGTTGATTTCGTTGGCAATTGAGTGAAAAATTTGTGCTGACATCTTGGGGCCTTGCTTATCAGAAATGTGGTCCTGTCAGATCAAACTGCGCGCGCGTTTGCAACCGAAAATTTGTCGCTTGGCCGCAGGTGGATGTTGTTTGGTGGGGGCCATTATGACGACGATCGGCCATTTTAGACATGAAAAAACCACCCCCAAGGGGATGGTTTTTACGGATGATTTGTTTCGACTTGATCTTAGGCGTCAAATACCAGTGGTTTGACCTGTTGGAACAAACCAGTCGCGTTCAGGTCGGCCACAATTTCGGGGCGGATTGCGGTATCAAGATACAGCAGCGCAATCGCTTCGCCACCAGCGGCCGCGCGACCCAGAGTAAAGTTCGCGATATTGACGCCATGTGTGCCCATGGTTGCCCCCAATGTCCCGATGATGCCGGGGACATCTTCGTTTGTGGTGTAAAGCATATGCGCGCCCACTTCGGCGTCGATGTTGATGCCCTTGATCTGGATAAAGCGGGGTTTGCCATCGCTGAACACGGTGCCCGCGATGGATCGTTCGCGTTTGCCAGTGACAACCGTGACCTTGATATACCCCTCAAACGCGCCGGATTTATCCTGATTTGTGGTGGAAATTTTTACGCCGCGTTCTTTGGCAATTACGGGGGCGGACACCATGTTTACGTCTGGGTTTGCCTTCTTCATGATACCGGCGATGACGGAACAGTTCAGCGCGTCCAAGTTCATTTGTGACGCAGAGCCGTCATAAAGGATGTTGATCGCATCAATGGGTTCGTCGGTCATTTGGCCGATGAAATTGCCCAAATGGTCGGCCAATTTGACCCATGGGCCCATAACTTTGGCCTCTTCTGCGGTCATGGATGGCATGTTCAGGGCATTTTCGACGGCCCCATCCAGCAGATAGTTGGACATTTGTTCGGCCACTTGCAGGGCCACGTTTTCCTGCGCCTCGGTTGTGGCGGCACCTAGGTGGGGGGTGCAGACCACGTTGGGCAGGTTGAACAATGGGTTTTCTGTCGCGGGTTCTTGGGAAAACACGTCGAATGCGGCACCCGCGACGTGACCTGATTGTAGCATGTCAGCCAGCGCCTGTTCATCGACCAACCCACCACGTGCGCAGTTGATGATGCGAACGCCGCGTTTGGTTTTGGCCAGATTTTCACGGCTAAGGATGTTGCGGGTGCCATCGGTCAGGGGCACGTGTAATGTGATGAAATCTGCACGTTTCAGCAGGTCATCCAATTCGACCTTTTCCACGCCCATTTTGTCGGCTTTGTCTTGGCCTAGGAACGGGTCAAAGGCGATGACTTTCATTTTCAAACCGCGGGCACGGTCGCACACGATGCCACCGATGTTACCAGCGCCAATGACGCCCAGTGTTTTGCCGGTTAATTCAATACCCATGAATTTGGATTTTTCCCATTTGCCGGCATGTGTGGATGCGCTGGCTTCGGGGATTTGGCGGGCGACGGCAAACATCATGGCGATGGCATGTTCCGCCGTTGTAATCATATTGCCAAAGGGCGTGTTCATAACGATCACGCCTTTTTTCGATGCGGCGTCTTTGTCGACGTTATCGGTGCCGATACCTGCGCGGCCCACCACTTTCAGGTTGGTGGCGGCCTCAAGTATTTTGGGGGTGACTTTGGTCGCTGAGCGGATGGCCAAGCCATCATATTGGCCGATGACCTCGGCCAGTTTATCTTTGTCTTTGCCCAGATCGGGCATGAAATCAACGTCGATGCCGCGGTCGCGGAAAATTTGGACGGCTGTTTCGCTGAGTTTATCAGATACAAGTACTTTGGGGGCCATTTTATGGATCCTTGTCAAAATTGGGGTCGTTATAATTGGGGGGAAGCCACCGCCCACCCATCGAAGATGAGCGGTGGCTGCTGGTCGCTGCGCGCCAGCGGAGATATTGGTTAGGACAGGGCGTCGATTTCGGCGTGGAACGCGTAGTCCAGCCATGGCAGCATCGCCCGAATATCAGCCGTATCAACCGTGCCACCGCACCAAATCCGTAAACCCGCAGGGGCATCGCGATAGGCGCCGATGTCATAGGCCACGTTTTCCGTATCCAGCCGTTTGGCCACGGCCTTGGCAAAGGCGGCGCCATCGGTGATACGATCATCGGTGAATTTCAGGCATACGGATGTGTTTGACCGTGTTACCGGATCCACCGCCAGATTGTCGATCCAGTCACGTGCGTCGCAGAAATCCCAAACCGCCTGTGCATTAGCATTGGCGCGGGCGATCAGCCCGTTTAGCCCACCCACGTCACGCGCCCAATCCAGCGCGGCCAGATAATCCTCGACGGCCAGCATGGATGGCGTGTTGATGGTTTCGCCCACAAAGATGCCAACAATCAATTTGCCGCCCTTGGTCATGCGGAAAATTTTTGGCAGGGGCCATGCGGGGGTATAGGTTTCCAGCCGTTCCACAGCGCGGGGCGACAGGACGATCATACCATGGGCCGCTTCGCCGCCCAGTACTTTTTGCCAACTGAATGTGGTGACGTCCAATTTGTCCCATGGCAAATCCATGGCAAAGGCGGCGGATGTTGCGTCGCAGATGGTCAGGCCCGCGCGATCCGCAGGGATCACATCGCCCGAGGCGACGCGCACGCCCGATGTGGTGCCGTTCCAAGTGAACACAACGTCTGTATCATAATCAATTGCGGCCATGTCCACGATATGGCCATAGTCGGCGGTTTTCACATCAGCGTCAATTTTCAACTGTTTGACCACATCGGTGACCCAGCCTGCGCCAAAGCTTTCCCATGCGACCATGGTCGCGGGTCGTGCGCCCAGCAGGGACCACATGGCCATTTCAACCGCGCCTGTATCAGACGCAGGCACGATCCCAATGCGGTAATCCGCTGGAATGCCCAAAATGTCGCGTGTGCCGTCGATAGCGGCCTTTAACTTGGCCTTGCCCACCGCGGCGCGATGCGACCGACCCAATGGGGCGTCTGCCAGTTTTTCCAATGTAAAGGTGGGGTTTTTGGCGCAAGGGCCCGACGAAAATTGTGCGCGTGCTGGACGCGCAGATGGTTTGTTCATAGCCATGTAGCTACCCTTTCAGATAATCGCCTCTCGTTGGGGAGAGGTGTCCCACCGACCGAGATAGAGGGGAATGCGGGGTTTCACAATGCGCAAAATGACGCTATAGCGGCGTTTAGAATTAATTTTGCGACAGTTTCGTCGCCTATCGGAAACACGGGAATGTATACAGTCACATTGATCGCGGCCCCTGTGGCCAAAAATTTGGATACGGCTTTGGTCGATTCGCTGCGCAATGCCTGGGGGGGTGGTGACCTGCGCGCGCTGGCCCAGTCCGAGGCGGCAGAGTTTGATATCGCGACCCTGCCAGACAACCGTTGGGATGTCTGGGCCGATGTGCAGGGCATGGGCATTGATCTGACCATTCAGCCCACCGCAAACCGGCGCAAAAAAATGCTGTTGGCGGATATGGACAGCACCATGATCCAGCAGGAATGTATCGACGAACTAGCCGATATGGCAGGCGTGGGGGACCGTGTCAAAGACATCACAGCCCGCGCCATGAACGGCGATTTGGATTTCGATGCGGCCCTGCGCGAACGCGTGGGATTGTTGCAGGGGTTGCCCGTGTCGATCATTGATCAGGTCTTGGCCGAACGTATCACCTATATGCCCGGCGGTGATGTTTTGTTGCGCACGATGAAGGCGCAGGGCGGCTACGCGGCGCTGGTGTCGGGGGGGTTTACGGCCTTTACATCACAGGTCGCGGCGCATTTGGGGTTTGACGAAAACCACGCCAATACCCTGCTGACCGATGGCGATACGCTGTCTGGTCAGGTAGGTACGCCAATTTTGGGTAAACAGGCCAAGGTCGATCAGCTGGAA
>CBFHVU010000019.1:0-24867 GCA_965659465.1 uncultured Paracoccaceae bacterium
CAAAGAGGGCGCGCATCTGGATTTACCCATCGCCTTGGCGATGTTAGTTGCCCTGGACATTGTTCCCCCCGAAGATGTCGAAAACGCCATTGCCATTAAGGAATTGTCGCTGGACGGGCGGATCAATCCGATTTCGGGCGCCCTGCCCACCGCGCTTAAGGCCGCTGAATTGGACAAAGATATGTTTTGCCCTGCCCCCTGTGGCGCAGAGGCGGCCTGGATTGATGCCACCACAGTGATTGCTGCACCCATTCTGCTGGCACTGATCCAGCACATGACAGGGCAAACCATCATCGCCCGCGCCACACCGCGCAGCAGTCATATTACACCCACAGGTCGCGATATGTCCGATGTCAAGGGCCAAGAACGCGCCAAGCGGGCACTGGAAATTGCGACGGCGGGGCGACACCATGTACCGATGGTGGGGACCCCGGGTTCGGGCAAATCAATGCTCGCCGCGCGATTGCCATCGATCCTGCCCCCGATGACGGCCCAAGAGGCGCTGGAGACATCTATGATCCATTCACTTGCGCGGACCTTGGGCGCGGATGGGTTGCAACATACACGCCCCTTTCGTGACCCGCACCACACTGCATCTATGGCGGCCATCGTGGGCGGTGGTCGTGGGGCCAAACCGCGGGAAATATCGCTGGCCCACAATGGCGTGTTGTTTTTGGATGAACTTCCAGAATTTCCGCGCAATGTGCTGGAAACCCTGCGCCAACCGCTAGAAACGGGCCAAGTGGTCGTAGCGCGCGCCAACGCGCATATTCAATATCCGTGTAAATTCAGCCTGATAGTGGCGGCAAATCCCTGTAAGTGTGGATACCTATCCGACCCAGACCAAGCCTGCAGCCGCGCTCCGCAATGTGGTGCGGATTATCTGGCCCGCATTTCGGGACCTTTGCTGGATCGGTTTGATTTGCGCATTGATGTGCCCGCGGTGCATTACCGCGATTTGACCAACACGCAGCATCTTGAAAGCAGCGCAGACATCGCGGCGCGTGTTCTGGCCGCCCGAACACGACAAAGCGGACGATATGACCAATTACCGCAAGTTACCACAAACGCGGATTTGCAGGGCGCTGAACTAGAACACCACATAAACCTGTGCCCCACCGCCGCAGGTTATTTTGACACTGCGGCCGAGCGATTGAAATTAACAGCCCGCGGATATCACCGCATTTTGCGGGTGGCGCGCACAATTGCTGATCTCGATGGTACATCCCTAATCGAAAAACACCACCTTGCTGAAGCAATCAGTTTTAGAATGCCGCAAACGGCGCCCTAGGCGCGCTTGGCCTCGATCACCTGCCAAATCTTTTGGGCCACGTTGATCCCGTCAAAGCGTTCTAATTCTTGAATACCAGTCGGCGATGTCACGTTGATTTCGGTCAGGTAATCCCCAATGACATCGATCCCTACAAAGATCTGGCCATGTTCGCGCAACACCGGACCAATTGCGGCACAAATTTCGCGGTCGCGCTCTGTCAGCTCAACCTTCTCGGGGCGGCCGCCAACGTGCATATTTGATCGCGTTTCACCGGCGGCGGGCACACGGTTAATGGCACCAATGGGTTCGCCGTCGATCAAAATCACCCGTTTGTCCCCCTGTGTCACAGCAGGCAAATATTTCTGCGCAATCAAGGGTTCGCGCGAAAATCCTGTGAACAGTTCAAACAGGGACGATAGATTGCGATCCTCTTGGGTCAGGCGGAACACACCGGCGCCGCCGTTGCCATACAGCGGTTTAACGATGATATCGCCGTGCTGATCCTTGAACGCGCGCAAATTGTCGATATCACGCGCAATCATGGTGGGCGGTGTCAGGTCAGGGAATTTCAAAACCAACAATTTTTCGGGGAAATTGCGGACCCAAAACGGATCATTGACCACCAAAGTTTTGGGATGGGCCAGATCCAACAAATGGGTCGTGGTGATGTAATGCATGTCAAAGGGCGGGTCCTGACGCAGCCAAATTACATCAAAATCGGCCAAATCGACCGTTATCATTTCACCCAAAATCGCGGGCATATCGGCAACACGCTGCACCTGCATGGGATATCCACGCGCCGTCAACCGACCCTGATCGAATGCCAGCTGATCGGGGGCATAGTAAAACAATTCATGCCCACGCGCCTGCGCCTCTTCTGCGATGCGAAAGGTGCTGTCCGCGTTGATGTTGACCGATCCGATCGGATCCATTTGGAAAGCTATTTTCATCGAATTCCCCAAAACACTGTTTGATCCTTAAATGACCTGTCTGACCCAAATTATCAATGGGCATTTGTAGCATTAACAAATCAGCCAATGCATCGGCACGGATATCGACAACATCACTTTGATCCACCAAGACCGCATCAAAGCGCAGATGTTGGTCAGGCTGGAGCGCCAGATAGGTTTGCGCACTGGCGTATATCCGCTGCGCTTGGCGTGCTGAAATGCGGTGCGCAGCCATGTCATGGGTTTGGGCGGCTTTGACCTCGGCAAAAATGATGGTGCCACCAAGCTGCGCGATCAGATCAATTTTCCCACCAGCCCCGCGCCATCGTTTTGCCAAAATTTGCGCCCCAAGTCGCTGATAGGCCTGTTCCGCGGCCAGTTCTGCAGTATGGCCACGGTAATAGGAAATTTTACCCTTTATTTTGTGACCCACTGTTTTGCGACCCGAGTGCCAGTGCCATTTGATATATTTCACGCTTGGGCCGGCCGGTGGCCTGCGCCACCGCATCGGCAGCGTCCCGGACAGACATTTGGCCCAGCGCCTGTTGTAATTGCTGTTCTATATCCTCGGGGTTAACAGTTGGTTTATCTGCACGATCGATCAGGACAACGATTTCGCCCTTGACCGTTTGACCTGCGACACGCTCAGCCAATTCCGCCAGGGTGCCGCGCTGGATATCTTCGAATTTTTTGGTCAGTTCGCGCATGTAAACTGCAGCGCGATCGCCGCCCAGAACATCTGCAGCATCCGCCAACATTGCGGCCAAACGTTTTGGCGATTCATAAAATACCAAGGTCGCAGGAATATCCATCAAATCGGACAATTTTTTGCGGCGATGGGATTTCGAATTTGGCAAAAACCCTTCGAATAAAAAACGATCCGTCGGCAATCCCGCCAGTGTCAGCGCAGTAATACAGGCGCTGGGCCCCGGTGCTGCTGTCACCAAATGGCCCTGTGCGGCAATATCTTTGGACAGATGATAACCGGGATCCGCAATCAAGGGTGTTCCCGCCTCAGAGGCATAGGCAACAGACAGTCCCTGTTCGATCCATTGGCTTAACTTATCCCGCACGCGGTCGCCGCTGTGGTCATGATAGGCGATCAGGGGCCGATCGCCCAATGTAATTCCATGAATTTCCAACAGCTTGCGCATGCTACGCGTATCTTCGGCGGCGATAATGTCGGCACTGGCCAAAATATCCAAGGCCCGCAATGTTATATCGCGCGCTGTCCCAATCGGTGTTGCAACAAAATATAATCCAGCAGCTAATTTGACGTGTTTGTGATTCATGGCTGGACCCTTTGGGATATGGATTCTATCGTCACCCCAAGATCCATGGTAACGGGAATGGAGAACGGAGTAATGTTAGGTAGCTTTCTTTCAGGGTTTTTTAGTATTCGCAAGGTTTTTGCAATTGGGGCGCTGCTGGGGTTGATGGGTTGTGAACAAATGCCAGCAGTTCAACTGCCGAAACTAGACCGCTCAAAACCAATTCCGGTGGCATTACTGGTGCCGACATCGGATGCCGACATCGCTAACCTAGCGCAATCGTTGGAAAATGCCGCACGGTTGGCCGTGCAGGAATCGCCAGATGTGGTAATTGATTTGCGCGTCTATGACACCGCAGGCAATGAAACCATTGCGGCCCAAGTGGCGCAGCAGGCCGTCGATGACGGCGCGCAGATCATTCTGGGCCCGCTGCGGGCGGAAACTGCAAACGCAGCCGCCGTTGCTGTTGCCGATGATGGCGTCAATGTCATCAGTTTTTCCAACAACCCCACAATCGCTGGTGGCAACCTGTATTTATTGGGAAAAACATTCGATAATACAGCCGAGCAGTTATTGGAATTCGCCGCGGCCCAGGGCAAATCACGCGCCGTTGTCGTATACCCCAACAACATAGAAGGCACATTCGGACTACAAGCGTTTCGCAAGGCGGCCCAGAAATCAGGCATTACCATTGTAAGCGAGCAAGGTTTTGAATTCAACGAAACAGCAGTCATTAATGCGATCCCAATGATCCGCGCAGCGGTCGAAATTGAACAGGCTGATTTATTACTGCTGACATCGACCAGTTCCGGCGCCTTGCCATTATTAGCGCAGCTGCTGCCGGAAAACGGTTTGGACCCAATGAAAATTCAATATGCAGGATTGGCCCGTTGGGATGTGCCTGCACAGATGTTGGATTTGCCGGGCGTTCAAAATGGTTGGTTTGCCGTGCCCGACACCGCTGGCAACGAAAATTTCGCAACTCGTTATGAATTGGCCAATGGCGGTCGGCCGCATAATTTAGCCGGCTTGGCCTATGACGCGGTGTCCATCATCACACAAATCGGACGCAGTGACGGGGGCGCGGTGTTATCTGCACAAAATTTAACCAATCCGAATGGTTTCAAAGGCGTCGATGGCATTTTCCGCTTGAAAAATGACGGCACAAACGAAAGAGCATTATCAATTGCACAAATCATCGAAAAACAGGTAACGATCCTTGACCCTGCCGCACGCGCCTTCTCAATCGAGGGATTTTAATCCCGACTGCCTCATACCATCCTTGGATTCAGGCGGCCTGATTTGCCCGCCTGAAGATATTTTTGATGTGGGTGCATTTTATAACGCGACCTTGGCGCAGGCGGGCGATATATCGGCGGACGACTTGCGCAAATTGGTGATTTCCGAACTGCGAACGCGGCGCAAGGCGGGAATGGACCGGATTAAAGCGGCCTTTATCGAAAATCCGCGATCTGCCACGCAGGCAATCCGCAGTTATACTTGGTTGACTGATTGTTTGGTGAAATCCGTCTGGGTCACGGCCAGCGCATATTTGCACCCTGTTCCTACCCCGACCGAGGGCGAAAAACTGTCAGTTTTAGCAGTGGGTGGATATGGGCGCGGGGAAATGGCCCCATTCAGCGATGTCGATTTGCTGTTCCTTACCCCGTACAAAGTGACCCCATGGGCCGAAACCGTGGTCGAAAGCATGCTGTATATGCTGTGGGATCTGCGGCTAAAGGTGGGGCATTCCACCCGCACCGTGTCCGACTGCATCCGCTTGGGCAAAGAAGATTTCACCATTCGCACAGCCATTTTGGAACATCGCCACATTTGCGGCGAAGTACCCTTGGCACAGGATTTGGACACCCGACTGACACAGGAACTGTTCCAAGGCACCGAACGCGAATTCGTCGAGGCCAAATTAACCGAACGCGACGCACGCCACACAAAACAGGGCGGCCAACGTTATATGGTCGAACCCAATGTGAAAGAGGGCAAAGGCGGCCTGCGCGACCTGCAATCGTTGTTCTGGATTGCCAAATATGTACACCACGTCGAAACCACTGCAGAACTGGTGGCCAAGGGCGTGTTTCGCCCCGATGAATACGCCACGTTTGCGCGCGCTGAAAATTTCCTGTGGGCCGTGCGCTGCCACATGCATTTGCTGACAGGTCGGGCAACGGAACAGCTGTCGTTTGATTTACAGGTCCAAGTGGCGCAATCCATGCAATACGCGAACCGCGAAGGGCGCCGTTCGGTGGAAATATTCATGCAAGATTATTTCCGCCACGCCACGCAGGTTGGGGATTTGACGCGGATTATCCTGACCGCGCTTGAGGCGACGCATGCCAAGGACGCGCCGCTTCTAGAACGGATTTTCCGCAAACGTCCCCGTATCAAACCCGAATATCGTGTAGTTCATAACCGTTTGGCGTTGAAATCACCTGATAGCTTTATCCAAGATAAACTGAACATCTTGCGAATTTTCGAAGAGGCCCTGCGCACTGGATTGTTGATTCATCCCGATGCCATGCGGTTGATTTCTGCGAACTTGGATAAAATCGACGACGACATGCGCAATAATCCAACCGCGCAGCGCATTTTTGTGGATTTGCTGTTAAAACACGGCAACCCAGAACGCGCGTTACGTCGGATGAACGAATTGGGGGTATTGGCGGCCTTTATCCCTGAATTTGAACCCATCGTGGCGATGATGCAGTTTAATATGTATCACAGCTATACGGTCGACGAACACACAATCCAATGCATTTCGAACTTGGCTGAAATTGAACGCGGCGAATTGCAAGAGGAATTGCCAATCGCGTCGTCCATCTTGGTCGAGGGGATCAATCGCAAGGTGATCTATGTGGCTCTGCTGCTGCATGACATTGGCAAAGGTCGCCCCGAAGATCATTCGATCCTAGGTGCAAAAATCGCCCGCAAAGTGGCCCCGCGTTTGGGATTAACTGCGGAAGAGGTCGAAACCATCGAATGGTTGGTCCGCTATCACCTGTTGATGTCAGACATGGCGCAAAAACGCGATATCGCCGATCCACGCACCGTACGCGATTTCGCGCGGGCTGTGAAAACCGTGAAACGGTTGGATTTGCTGACTGTGTTGACCGTCTGCGATATCCGCGGCGTTGGGCCAAACACGTGGAACAACTGGAAAGCGGCCTTGATCCGCGCGCTCTATCGTCAAACCCGACTGGTGTTAGAGGATGGGATGGAGGCTGTGACCCGCGAAAACCGAGGCGCCGAGGCGCAAACAGCGTTGCAACAGGCATTGGGCGACTGGCCCGACGCGGACCTGACAATAGAAATGGACCGCCACTACGCCCCTTATTGGCAGGGGTTGCATGTGACAGCGCATGTGGTTTTTGCCAATTTGTTACGCGGTATCGAAACCGATGAAATTCGGCTAGACCTGCACCCGGATGTGGAGCGTGATGCCACGCGGATTTGTTTTGCCTTGGTCGATCATCCCGGTATTTTTTCGCGTCTTGCCGGGGCCTTGGCCCTAGTTGGGGCAAATGTTGTGGACGCGCGCACCTATACATCCAAGGACGGCTATGCAACGGCGGCCTTTTGGGTCCAAGATGGCGACGAAGGCCCCTATGAAAGCAGCCGCCTGCCCCGCCTGCGCAACATGATCGAAAAAACCCTAAAAGGAGAAGTCATCGCACGCGATGCGATGCAAGAAAAAGACAAATTCAAAAAACGCGAGAAAGCGTTTCGTGTGTCCACCTCGGTCACCTTTGATAATGATGGGTCCGAAATCTATACCATTATTGAGGTTGATACACGCGACCGTCCAGGTTTGTTATATGATCTGACCCGCACCTTGGCCAATATGAACATCTATATTGCGTCTGCTGTTATTGCGACCTATGGCGAACAAGTGGTAGACACATTTTATGTCAAGGACATGTTTGGATTAAAATTCTACAATGAAACCAAACAACGTGCCATTGAACGCAATCTGCGCGACGCCATCGCCAAGGGCGTCGAACGCGCCCAAGGATAACATATAGGGATAATATGCTGCGATCCATCATGACAGTGGGATTTTGGACCTTGCTCAGCCGTGTGCTGGGCATGGTACGCGAATTTTTGCTGTTTGCCTTGATTGGCGCGGGCCCGGTTTTGGATGCCTTTGTCGCGGCCTTTCGCCTGCCCAATATGTTTCGTCGTTTCTTTGCCGAAGGGGCCTTTAACGCGGCCTTTGTGCCGATGTTTTCCAAACGGTTGGCAGATGATCGTGATGCGGTTGGATTTGCCAATCAGGCGATGGGGGGATTGACCTTTGTTGTGTTGATCCTGACCGCGGTTGCGATGATTTTTATGCCGGCTCTGGTCTGGATCACGGCCAGCGGGTTTGCGGGGGATGCACGGTTTGACATGACCGTGGATTTCGGTCGCGTGATGTTTCCCTATATATTGTTGATTTCCTCTGCCGCACTGTTGTCAGGGGCGTTGAATGCCAAGGGCCATTTTGCCGTGGCTGCAGCGGCACCTGTGTTTTTGAACATCTTGGTCATCGCGGCGCTAGGGCTGTCATGGATCATGGACGGGCGGCATATATCCTATCTGATTTGGTCGATCCCTGTTGCAGGCGTGGTACAATTGGCCATGGTCTGGATCGCCTGTCACAAGGCGGGATTGCCCATCACCCTGTCGCGCCCAAGGCTGTCGCCCGAAATGAAACAATTGATCCGCATTGCGCTGCCCGCAGCCTTGGCCAATGGGGTGGTGCAGATCAATTTATTGATGGGACAGTTGGTGTCATCCGAATATCCAGGCGCGATCAGCTGGCTTTATGGTGCGGATCGGTTGTATCAATTGCCCTTAGGCGTGGTGGGTATTGCTGTTGGGCTGGTGTTATTGCCAGAATTGTCCAAACGACTGCAAACAAATGATGCCGCAGGATCGAAACAGGCCCTGAACAAAGGCACAGAAATTGCGCTGGCCCTGACCCTGCCCGCGGCGGTGGCATTAATGGTCATCCCTGCGCCGCTGGCATCGGTGTTATACGAATATGGCGCAACCAATCGCGATGACATCATGGCAATCGCAATGGCCACGGCGATTTATGGTCTGGGACTGCCAGCGTTTATTTTGCAAAAACTGCTGCAACCGCTGTTTTTCGCACGCGAAGACACCAAAACACCGTTTCGCTTGGCCGTGTGGTCCATGATTATAAATGCCGTGTTGGCACTGGGCCTGATGCCATGGATGGGCTGGATTGCGGCGGCTGTGGCCACCACTGTGTCGTCTTGGGCCATGGTGGTGCTGTTGGTCTTGTCTGCGCGCAGGTTTGGCGATGTGGTGCGATTGACCCCGCAGGTACGGGTGCGCATCGTCAAAATGTGCGTGGCCGCGGGGATTATGGGCGCTGTGTTATGGGTGATTTCAACACAGACCATGGGCTATACCACGACCGTTCCTGCCCGTATCCTTGGAACGATTGGTTTGATTGCCTTAGGCGCGCTGGTCTATGGAGCCAGCGGACGCGCCTTGGGCGCGTTTGATCTCCAGGACCTGAAATCCAGCCTGCGCCGCCGCCGTTAAGCCCCCGTTAATCGCGCCGAATGGCTGCCAAAATGCGACGCAATCCCCCAGGGGCCACAAAAAACGACAGCCCAAATCCAACAACAAACGCCGCCAAATCCGCGATCCATGTGGAATTTGCCCCAAAGAACATACCAAATAACAGCTGCACGCCCATCAGCATGGCAATCAAGGTAAAGGCCTGCGCCTGCGGGCCATGGCCTGCGCGCAATGCGACCCAGTTGATAAACGAATAGGCACCAATCAATCCATAAATTCCAACAAAACTGCCAAACAGCCATTCTGTGTCTGGCGCCACCAGCGAAAATACAACCGCACCCAACACGGCCGAAAGCAGATAAACCAGCAACACCGCCCATTGCGAAAATACCTGTCCCACCATGCGCCCCATGGCCAATAACAGCGCAATCGACACAGCCGCCCCAACGGTGGACCCATTCACAAACGAATAGGTCACAAAACGGACCAACAATTCCGACGGATACTGCCCCTGTTCCAACATCCACCCCAATACGGCGGGGGTCAGGGCATAATCGCTGACCGCGGCATTGCGCCATCCGATAGCGGACGCATCCCCCAAGATCCCCATACTTCCCAAAACGAAAATCACCTCAATCCCGGCGATAAAGACGAACAAACCCATAATGACGGATGGCATTGGGTTCAGGATAGGCTGGGGGCGATTGTGATCCATTGGGTCCTCTTGCTTGACGTAATATGGTCCTAGGGTTAGACGGTTTGCAACAAAACTTCTAGTCGGAGAATATAGATGACTGATGCGGCGACCACAGACGTAAACGCCAAATTCACCCCGCGTGTGTTTTCCGGGATAAAACCATCAGGTGGTTTGACCTTGGGCAATTACCTAGGCGCGATCAAACGCTTTGTTGATATGCAGGGTGGGAATTTCGAAACCATTTATTGCGTGGTTGACCTGCATGCAATCACCGTCTGGCAGGACCCGTCCGAGCTGTGCCATGCGACACGCGAAGTGGCCGCAGGCTTCCTCGCCTCGGGCATCGACCCTGAACAATCGGTTTTGTTTAATCAATCCCAAGTGTCCCAGCACGCCGAATTGGGGTGGTTGTTTAACTGTGTCGCCCGTGTCGGCTGGATGAACCGCATGACACAGTTCAAAGACAAAGCCGGATCAAACGCGGAAAAAGTATCTTTGGGCCTTTATGCCTATCCATCGCTGATGGCTGCGGATATTTTGCTCTATCACGCCACGCATGTCCCTGTGGGCGAGGATCAGAAACAGCACGTCGAATTGACCCGCGATATTGCGCAGAAATTCAATCACGATTTCAAGGTGGATTTTTTCCCCGAAACCAAACCCGTGATCGAAGGCCCCGCCACACGCGTGATGAATCTGCGCGATGGGTCCAAGAAAATGTCAAAGTCCGGCGAAAGCGATATGGAACGCATCAACATGACCGATGATGCCGACACCATCGCCAAAAAATTCAAAAAGGCCAAAACCGATCCAGAACCTTTACCCGACACATTGGACGGACTGGCCGGCCGTCCCGAGGCACGCAATCTGGTCGATATTTACGCCGCCCTGTCCGATCAAACCTCGCAACAGGTCATTTCCGAATATGCCGGCGCAGGCTGGGGCAAATTCAAACCCGCACTGGCGGATTTGGCAGTTGATAAATTGGCTCCCATTTCAACAGAAATGTCACGCCTGATGGCAGACCCTGCGGAAATCGATCGCATTTTGGCCCGCGGTGCAGAACGCGCGCGCGACATTGCGCAACCTGTTTTGCAGCAGGCCTATGATATTGTCGGGTTCGTAAGATAACATTGAATGAACGCTTTCCTCGTTGCCCTTTTCGCAACCAAGCTTTTTGGTGCGTGAAATTGGGGGGCGTTGTGTGCAGCCACGTTCTTCTTGACACAGGCGCATTGCTAGCGGCAGACTGAGCACTGCAAAATCGCAATGAATGGGGAAACAGATGCGCAAATTCTTGGTCGTCTTAGACGACAGCCGCGAATGCCTGAATGCCATGCGGTTTGCCGCAATGCGGGCATCTAAATCAGGGGGTGGTGTCGCAATTTTGTCGGTGATTCCCCCAGATGAATTCAATCACTGGATCGGTGTCGGCGACATCATGCGCCAAGAGGCCCGCGAACGTATCGAGGCGCATTATGAGGTGTTTGCCAAATGGATGCGAGATCGGCAAAACATTGATCCCGAATTGCACATTCGCGAAGGCGAAGCCGTTACCGAAATTTTGGCCCATATTGGATCTGACCCCGAAATCGGTATTTTGGTTTTGGGCGCGGGTTTGGACAAAAAGGGACCAGGCCCATTGGTCAGTCAGCTGTCCAAAAACGCAGGCACCCTGCCCTGTCCAATCACTGTTGTCCCTGGCAATCTGACCAAGGAACAACTTGACGCCCTGACTTAGAACCGTTCTAAGAACTTGACATTTTGGATCATGGCAAGCATATGTGATGCAACTTGCGGAGGCAGCAACATGTTTATTCAAACCGAATCTACACCAAACCCAGCGACACTGAAATTCTTGCCCGGTCTAACCGTGCTTGAAGATGGAACAGCAGATTTTCCATCCGCAGATGGTACAGAATCGTCACCACTCGCACAACGTATTTTTGCTGTATCTGGTGTTTCGGGTGTGTTTTTAGGCCGTGATTTCGTCACCGTCACCAAAGACGATGCGACAGAATGGGATCATATCAAGCCGTCCCTGTTGGGCGCGATTATGGAACATTTTCAATCGGGCCAGCCCGCGCTGATTGGCGCGGGCGCGGCAGAACATGGTGACAATCATGATGGTGCAGATGCAGAAATCGTCGGTCAAATCAAAGAACTGCTAGACACCCGTGTACGCCCCGCAGTGGCCCAAGACGGCGGAGACATCACATTTCATGGCTTTGAAAAGGGCATCGTTTATCTACAAATGAAAGGCGCCTGCGCAGGTTGCCCATCGTCCACGATGACGTTGAAAATGGGGATCGAAAACCTGCTGCGCCATTACATCCCCGAGGTGGCCGAGGTGCGCCCAGTTGAGCTGTGATCCAGTCATAGTCGCATTCGATACATCGGCCGCGCACTGCGCGGCCTGTGTGCTTGTGGGGGACCGTATTGGTGCAAACAGTGTAAAACCAATGGCCCGTGGACAGGCAGAAACGATACCCTCCCTGCTAGACGATGTTTTGAAACAATCCGGCCAATCATGGGACACGGTCACAGCGATCGCCGTTGGGACCGGACCGGGCAATTTCACCGGAATCCGCATTTCTGTGTCACTGGCGCGCGGGCTATCACTTGCACGCAATATTCCCGCGATTGGGGTCACCCAGTTCGATGCGACATGGCTAGATGAACGCCAAAATGCGGTGGCAACAGTGCCCGCCCCTAGGGATCAGATATATTACGCTGTGCTCAACAATGGTACCGCCAGTGCAAAACTGGGCACACAATCGGATGCTGATGCACTTGGCCTGCCTGTCCTGCCACAGCTTGATTCCACGACATTGGTCGAACGCATGGCATTGGTCGCACATCAGCGCCTGACCCAGACCGCCAGACATTACAGACCAACCCCGTTCTACATCAAGCCTGCGGATGCCGCCCCGTCCAAGGATACCGCACCGCACCGTTTGACATGACCCCGCAACAAATGGCCGATCTGCATGCGGCATCAGGACCCGATCAACGACCTTGGACCGCCGACGAATACGCCAAGGCATTGACCGATCCAAATTGCGTCGTTTCAGCAAATTCAAATGGCTTTGCCATTGGCACGGTGATCATGTGCCAAGCTGAACTGCATATGATAATCGTGGACCCCAAAATCCGCCGCGCAGGTCAAGGTCAAAACTTGTTGAAAAATTTCGAGCATGCCTGCCAGTTACGTGGCGCGACACAGGCGATCCTAGAAGTCAGTATCACAAATAATCCGGCCAGAAAGTTTTACGCCGCAAATGGCTATACACAGGTTGGGCTGCGCAAACAGTATTATCGAACCCGCAGTGGTGGTATCACAGATGCACTGGTATTAGCGAAATCTTTGGAAATAAACGATTTGCCTGACTGACTTTACGTTAATTTGGAAAAACTGGTTGACCATTCCGGCAGATCACGGCCTTATTGGTTCATCCAAAACAAATGGAACCAGACTGAGTCTGTAATCTGTGGGAGAGAACCATGACACTTATGAAAAAAATTCTGGGCGCAACAACTGCTTTGGTTGTTGGCGCTGGCGCAGCCTTTGCTGAACCTGCGTTGATTTTCGATTTGGGCGGCAAGTTCGACAAATCATTCAACGAAATGGCGTTCACTGGCGCGCAACGCTGGGCCGAAGAAACCGGCAATTCATTCCGCGAAATCGAACTGCAATCCGAAGCACAGCGCGAACAAGCATTGCGCCGTTTTGCAGAAGCGGGCGCAAACCCAATCGTAATGGCAGGCTTTGCCTTTGCATCGGCGTTGGAAACAGTTGCAGATGAATACCCCGACACAAAATTCACAATCATTGACATGGTTGTTGATAAACCAAACGTACGTTCCGTTGTATTCAACGAACACGAAGGATCCTATCTGGTCGGTATGATGGCCGCCCAAGCATCGAAATCCGGCACCGTTGGATTCATCGGCGGTATGGACATTCCACTGATCCGTAAATTCGCATGCGGCTATGTCCAAGGTGCCAAAGCGGTTAATCCAAACGCAACCGTGATCCAAAACATGACCGGCACAACACCTGCCGCATGGAATGACCCAGTTAAGGGGTCTGAATTGACCAAAGCCCAAATCGCTCAAGGCGCAGACGTTGTTTATGCAGCAGCCGGCGGTACAGGCGTTGGCGTTCTGCAAACCGCCGCAGACGAAGGCATCTTGTCCATCGGTGTGGACAGCAACCAAAACTATATGCACCCTGGCAAAGTTTTGACATCCATGATGAAACGCGTGGACAACGCCGTTTATGATGCCTTTACCCAAGGTGAAAATCTGGAAACCGGTTTCAATGTGATGGGTCTGTCCAACGGTGGTGTCGGCTATGCATTGGATGACAACAACGCCGCATTGGTCAGCGCCGACATGCAGGCCGCAGTTGACGCAGCAGCAGCAGCGATTGGATCGGGCGCACTGTCTGTCCACGATTACATGTCAGACAACAGCTGCCCAGTCGAATAAATCAGATGACATCGGTGCAATCACAGGGGCGGCAGGAAACTGGCGCCCCAGCCATTGAGCTAGTTGGTATTTCAAAAGCCTTTGGCCCTGTTCAAGCAAACAAAGATATTTCTATCCGCGTGATGCCCGGCACAATCCACGGCATCATCGGCGAAAATGGCGCGGGCAAATCGACGCTGATGTCCATTCTTTACGGATTTTACAAAGCCGACGCAGGCGAAATTTTTATTCACAGAAAACGCACGCAAATCCCCGACAGCCAAGCCGCCATCGCAGCCGGAATTGGTATGGTGTTTCAGCATTTCAAACTGGTCCAGAATTTTAGCGTGCTTGAAAACATTATTCTTGGCGCCGAGGATGGGGCTGTACTGCGCCCGTCTCTAGCCAAAGCCAGAAAAACCTTGGCAGAACTGTCCCAAGAATATGAATTGGAAGTTGATCCAGACGCATTGATCCAAGATCTGTCAGTGGGCCATCAACAACGCGTCGAAATCCTAAAGGCGCTGTATCGGCAAGCTGATATTTTGATTTTGGATGAGCCCACAGGCGTTTTGACCCCATCCGAGGCAGATCAGCTGTTCCGCATTTTGGGCCGCCTGCGCGAAGAGGGCAAAACGATCATCCTGATCACGCACAAACTACGCGAAATCATGGACATCACGGATACGGTTTCTGTGATGCGCCGCGGTCAGATGACCGCAACCGTGCAAACATCACAGACCAATCCCCAAAACCTTGCTGAATTGATGGTCGGTCGCAAAGTATTACTGCAAGTTGATAAAAAACCCGCCCAGCCCGGCGCCCCGATTTTAGAAGTTGAAAACCTGCGCGTTTGGGATGAGGCTGGCGTTGAACGGCTAAAGGGTATATCCCTATCACTGCGCGCGGGCGAGGTATTAGGCATTGCAGGTGTTGCCGGAAACGGTCAATCCGAATTGCTTGAGGTTTTGGGCGGCTATATGCCTGCGACTGGAACCTTGCGCATGCGGGGCCACGAATTACCACTGTCTGGCCCCAACAGCGATGGAAAATCACGCCGCGATAGTGGAATTGCACATGTACCCGAGGACCGACAAACCGAAGGCTTGGTGATGGATTTCATGGCATGGGAAAACGTCGCCTTTGGGTATCATCGCAAGGAACGCTATCAGTCCGGTATTTTCATGAACAACAGCGCAATTTACGCAGATGCCGCTGATAAAATGGAACGCTTTGATGTGCGCCCGCCAAACCCGAAACTGTCAGCCAAGAATTTTTCGGGCGGGAACCAGCAAAAAATCGTCGTCGCCCGCGAGATCGAGGCCGAGCCAGATGTTTTGCTAATCGGTCAACCCACGCGCGGCGTCGATATTGGGGCCATCGAATTTATACATAAAAAAATCATCGAACTTCGTGACCAAGGCAAAGCAATTTTGTTGGTATCCGTTGAATTGGATGAAATCATATCTTTGTCAGACCGGATCACTGTCATGTTTGATGGCAAGATTATGGGTGAACGTCTGCCGGATCAAACAGATGAAAAAGAATTAGGTTTGATGATGGCCGGTATCGCAGAGGGAACGAGATAATGCAAAAAATGCCAGCTTGGGCAGATATTGTTCTGATCCCGCTAATTTCCCTGTTTCTGGCAGCCTTCATTTCAGGATTGGTGATCATAGGCATTGGTGAGGATCCAATTGCCGCCGTAAAAATGATGGTAACGGGGGCTGTTGGATCGACCTATGGGTGGGGCTATACCCTGTATTACGCAACGAATTTTATGTTCACCGGTCTTGCAGTTGCTGTGGCATTTCATGCACGCATGTTCAACATCGGCGGCGAAGGCCAAGCCATGCTAGGCGGCCTGGGCGTGGCATTGGTCGCACTATATGTTCCATGGCCACACTGGACGCTGGCCGTTATCGGTTGTTCGGTCGGGGCCGCATTACTGGGGGCCGCATGGGCCTATATCCCCGCGATATTGCAAGCCAAGCGCGGTAGCCACATTGTGATTACCACAATTATGTTTAACTTTATTGCAGCGGCGCTGTTGAACTATTTGCTTGTGAATATCTTGCGGCCACCGACATCTATGGACCCAGCTACCGCCAGCTTTCCAATGGCCACACATCTGCCTACGCTGCATGATCTGTTGACACCGCTTGGAATTAAGTTTTCCAAAGCTGCACCTGCAAATGTAAGTTTGGTTCTAGCCCTTTTGGCTGCGTTTTTTGTTTGGGTGCTGGTTTGGCGCACAAAGCTAGGCTATGAAATCCGCGCATTTGGTCAATCTGAATCCGCGGCCAAATATGCAGGTATCAACCCAGTCAAAATCACCGTTATTGCCATGCTGATTTCCGGTGCGCTCGCTGGAATGATGGCGATCAACACGACAATGGGCGAAAGCGAACGGTTAATTTTGAACATGACCGAGGGCGCTGGGTTTATCGGCATCGCAGTGGCACTGATGGGGCGCAGCCACCCGTTTGGCGTGGTTTTGGCATCTATTTTGTTCGGGTTTTTGTATCAAGGCGGCGCAGAATTGGCGTTGTGGACATCGATCCCACGCGAATTGATTGTTGTGATCCAGGCCTTGGTCATTTTGTTCACGGGTGCGCTGGATAATATGGTGCGCGCGCCTTTGGAAAAAGCGTTCATCAAACTGAACCGGAACAAGGTGTAAAGCCATGCAATTTTTTATCGACTTGTTAACCGTATCGGATTCCACACTGCGTTTAGCCACGCCGTTGTTGCTGGCCTGTCTTGCGGGGCTGTTTTCAGAACGCGCAGGCATTTTCGACATCGGGCTAGAAGGCAAAATGCTGGCAGCCGCATTTTTTTCGGCAGCGGTTGCCTTTGCATCAGGTTCGGTGTTCTTGGGGTTATTGGCAGGGATTGCCGCATCACTGGCGTTATCCATCTTGCATGGATTGGCCTCCATCACCTTTCGCGGGAACCAATTGATTTCCGGTGTTGCGATCAATTTCTTGGCGGCCGGCATGACCGTATTGGTGGCACAAAGTTGGTTCCAACAAGGCGGCAGAACACCATCGTTGTTTGGGGGCGCACGGTTTGAATCACTGGATCTGCCCTTTGCCACTGCGTTAGAGGGCGTGCCATTTTTCGGACCAATCTATGCTGAATTGATTTCGGGCCATTCCATTTTAGTTTATCTGGCACTGGCTTGCGTGCCTGCGTCATGGTGGGTTCTGTATCGCACACGCTTTGGCCTGCGGCTACGCGCCGTGGGCGAAGCACCCGAGGCAGTCGACACCGCAGGCATATCCGTCATCGGATTGCGTTACAGCGCTGTTATGATTTGCGGGGTGCTGTGCGGCATCGCAGGGGCCTATATGGCGACCGCGTTGCAGGCTGGTTTCGTCAAGGATATGACCGCAGGGCGCGGCTATATCGCGCTGGCGGCGCTCATTTTTGCGAAATGGCGCCCATGGTATGCCCTGTATTCCTGTTTACTGTTTGGATTTTTACAGGCCTTAGCACTGCGCCCAGACTTAATCGAAAAATACGCAGGCTTTAAGGTACAAGTACAACTCCTTGACGCTCTTCCCTATGTTTTGACTGTGGTCATCTTGGCCGGCTTTGTTGGCAAAGCCATTCCCCCGCGCGCAGGGGGCGAACCATATGTCAAAGAACGCTAGACGAACACCACACACCTTGCTTGCAATTCAAGCCCAGACTGCGATAATCAAATAATGCAATTTTACCTACCCATAGCAGAAGTATCGGTGAACATATTCCTGGTCCTTGGCCTGGGTGGGATCGTGGGCATATTGTCAGGGATGTTTGGTGTTGGCGGTGGGTTTTTATTAACCCCACTTTTGTTTTTCATCGGCATCCCACCCGCAGTCGCCGTTGCAACACAATCGACCCAGATTGTGGCGTCGTCGATATCAGGCGTGTTGGCGCATCTGCAACGAAAAACCGTGGATTTCAAAATGGGATCCATATTGGTCATTGGCGGATTGATTGGTGCTGCTTTTGGCGTGATCTTGTTCAATTATCTGAAATCATTGGGCCAAGTCGATCTGCTGGTGCGTCTATGCTATGTCGTGTTTTTGGGTGTTATTGGCGGATTGATGTTCATCGAAAGCCTGCGTGCGATACGCCGTCAGAAAAAAGGCCATACCCTCGCTGTGCACCGCAAACGCGGGCTGGTCGAAACATTACCGTTGAAAATGCGGTTTCGGACATCTGGTCTTTATATCTCGGTTATTCCGCCGTTGCTTGTGGGGGTATGCGTCGGTATTTTGTCCGCAATCATGGGTGTTGGGGGTGGTTTCATCATGATCCCCGCAATGATTTATTTGCTGCATATGCCAACCAAAGTTGTTGTTGGAACATCGCTGTATCAAATTATTTTTGTAACGGCATTCACAACAGTTTTGCATTCCGTGACCAGTCAAACAGTTGATGTTGTCTTGGCCGTATTGCTACTGTTGGGCGCAGTGATAGGTGCACAAATTGGCACCCAAATCGGCGCAAAGTTGAAAGCAGAACAGTTGCGCATATTGTTGGCCACGATGGTTTTGCTGGTCTGTTGCAAAATTGCACTTGAATTGCTGATTGAACCGGCCGAGCTGTATTCGGTCAGCCGCGTGGCGATCTTGCCATGATCCGTCTGTTTTTTATCCTTACGTTATGTTTTGCAACGGCCGTCAGGGCAGAAAACATCGTGTTGGGCATGAACCATGACGAAGTGCAAATCACGGCTAATTTTGATGGATCCGAGATTTTGATTTTTGGGGCAATCAAACGTGATGCGCCACAGCCTGATGGAAAACTGGGCGTCATTGTGACAATTGTCGGCCCGAATGAACGCGTCAAAGTCCGCCGAAAAGAACGAAAGTTAGGAATATGGATGAACACGGACGAAATCGAAGTGGACGCGGCCCCCAGTTTTTATGCGGTTTCGACCTCGATGCCATGGCAGGAAATTATCTCTGATACTGAGGATCTGCGCCATCGCATTTCAATCCCTCGTGCCATTCGTGCTGTGGACACACGGGTCACAGATACCGAACTGTTCAATGATGCGTTAAAACGGATCCGTGAAACACAGGGCAAATTCGGTATTTATGAAAATGGCGTATTATTGGATCAAAACACATTGTTTCAGACCCGCATCCCAATGCCGGCAAATTTGACCGCAGGCGAGTATAAAACGAAAATTTATTTAACCCGTGATCGCGCTGTCGTATCAAGCTTTGAAACGACGATCGACGTTCGCAAAGTCGGGATGGAAGATTTCTTATATACGCTTGCCCACGAAAAACCGTTTTTATACGCGTTGCTATCGCTTGTAATCGCTGTTGTCGCGGGGTGGGGCGCATCTTCGTTTTTCCGCATGCTGCGCACCCAATAACAAATCCGCTTTTACCGTGGGGCCATGCGTATGGCACCATCTAGTCGAATTGTTTCACCATTTAGCATGTCATTTTCAAAAATATGACAGACCATCTTGGCATATTCTGCGGGCTTACCCAAACGCGATGGGAACGGCACCTGTTGGCCCAGTGATATCTGCACATCCTCGGGTAGCGATTCCAAAAGCGGTGTCAAAAATAACCCCGGTGCAATCGATACAACCCGTATACCAGTTTGCGCAAGATCGCGCGCCATTGGCAATGTCATTCCGACGATGCCACCTTTCGATGCGGCATAGGCAATTTGCCCGATCTGCCCATCAAATGCCGCCACCGAGGCAGTGTTTATAATGACCCCCCGCGCCCCGTCATCTGACAAAGCATCATTGCGTGTCATCCACAATGCGGCTTGCGATGCGATATTGAATGTTCCAATCAAATTCACTGAAATCACTTTGGCAAATAATTCTGGATCATGCGCCTGATCGCGCGACACGGTTTTGGCCGCAGGGCCAATACCGGCGCAGTTGACGGCCAAATGCAACCCGCCCGCTTGCGCAACATTGGCTATGGCTGTCGCAACCTGTTGGGGGTTTGCGACATCAACCTGAATAAAACTGGCACCTGTTTCGGCCGCAACTTGCGCAGCAAGTTCCGAATTCATATCAAAAATCGTAACTTGTGCGCCCTGCGCGCGCAAAGCACGTACCGTCGCGGCACCCAAGCCAGACGCCCCACCTGTCACGATAGCGACCGTTTTTTCCGTGAACTGCATTTTCCATACCTCCAGTTGGTTTTCGAAACCTTGATAGAAATTTACGCGCAGTTCAAGACAGGCGAATATGACCAAGCGTCATCAAATACCATTTGTCATTTTACCAACCTTGAGGAATGATGGATCCATGACAGAAAAAACATTTGATAACAGAGCCGATTTTTTTGAATTTCAATCCCTTGATACCAGGTGGATGGACAATGATGCCTATGGCCACATGAATAATGTCGTACATTATTCATTGATCGATACGGCTGTCACGAATTGGCAAAGGGATCGTGGTTTTTTTGATTTCACAGACCTGCAGTTTTTTGTTGTAGAAAGCGGATGCAAATATCTGCAACAGGCCGCCTATCCAGATAAAATTCACCTTGGCCTATGCGTTACGCACATTGGGCGTACATCGTGGCGCTATGATATCGGGTTATTTCGAAACCAAGAGGCACGCGCATTTGCCCTGGGCTTTTTTGCACAAGTGCAAGTGGATGCCAATTCCCAGCGCCCCACCCCAATTGGACAGGATATTTTAAAGCACTTACAATCCATTCAACGGACCTAGCTAAGGCGCGGCTGGGTTACGCCCAGCGGGGTTTGGTTTTATTCAAAAATGCGGCAATTCCATGCGACGCCTCTTCTGTTTCCCATGTGTCTGCCAATCGGATGATTGTATCCTCTATCACATCTAGATCGATGCGCGGCCCCAATGAACGCGCCAAGGATTTCGACGCGGCAACCGCCCCTGGTGCAACGGATAAATACGGGTCAATTTCGGCCTGCACGCGATCCGCCAAATCCGCCATGTCAACAACATCACTGACCAAGGATAAATCGACAGCCTCTTTGGCCGTGAACACACGCGATGACATAAATACATGGCGCGCGTTCCGTTCGCCCATTTTCGCCAACACATAGGGGCTGATTGTAGCAGGGATCAGCCCCAGCCGCGTTTCCGTGAACGCAAACTTGGTCTCTTGTGCGGCGATGACAACATCACAAACACTGCACAGGCCCACGCCGCCCCCAAATGCACCGCCATGCACACGGCCAATCAATGGCAAAGGCATGGTATTCAGTGCAAACAGCATCTCGGCCAGTTTTCGGGCCTGGGCCATGCGTTGGGGGCGGTCGGCCTGTATCTGTTGTTGCATCCATCCCAGATCACCACCTGCGCAAAATACGGAACCCTGCCCCGATAAAATGACAGCCCGTGCGGTTTTATCGGCACCAACGGATTTCGCAAATTGCGTCAGCTCTGAAATCATTTCACCGGACATGGCGTTGCGTTTATCGGGCCGCGCCAGTTCCAACAATATGATCCCTGCGTCGTCGCGCGTGACATTCAATGTTTCAAAATTTGCATTCATTTACGCAATTCCTTGGCAAAAATCGCAGCCACATTCAATGCTTCGCGGTCTATCCCCGTTTCGAACCCCCGCGCCTGCAGAAATTCCACAACACGTTCCGTTGCAACATTCCCCTGCGCACCCGGGGCATAGGGGCATCCCCCCAGCCCACCGACAGCGGCATCAAAATCGCGCAACCCCATATCCAAAGCAACGGCAATATTGTCGATTGCATGGCCTTGGGTATCATGAAAATGCCCAGCCAAGTTTTGTGCCGCAACTTGGTTCAAGACAGCGGTCAACATTTCGGTTGTTGTTTGGGGGGTTGCGGCCCCAATCGTATCGCCCAAAGACACCTGATAACATCCTAGCGCCATTAATTTTGCAGCAACGTCCGCAACCACGCTTGGTGATACAGCCCCATCATAGGGGCAATCCGTTACACATGACACATAGCCGCGCACACGCACCCCTGCATCACGTGCGGCATCCATGATCGGGGCAAACCGTTCAATACTTTGCACAATCGAACAATTGATATTGGCGTGACTAAATCCCTCTGAGGCAGACGCAAAAACAGCCACCTCATCCGCGCCCGCTGCTAACGCATTTTCAAAGCCCCTGATGTTCGGTGTCAGCGCGGCATAAACCACACCAGGTTTGCGTGAAATCGCGGCCAGTACTTGGGCCGCATCTGCCATTTGTGGCACCCATTTCGGGCTGACAAAGCTGGTCACTTCGATATGTTTTAGTCCGCAAGCAGACAAGCGATCAACCAATGCAATTTTGTCCTGTGTCGCGATCAAATCAGGTTCGTTTTGCAAACCATCGCGTGGACCCATTTCGTAGAGCGTTACAAAATCTGACATAACTTCCCCTTTGCTGGGCAGATTACACCTTGGTACATCCAACGCAAGGGGCGCAAAAATGAAATCTGGTTTCCCATTGCTTTTGTCCTAAATCTGGATATGGATAATGCGACCCTAGCCAAAGCGAGTAAACGAATGACACAGACGATTTCAGACATTCTGCCAGCAATCCGCGAAAAATTTGCACATGTTGATACCTGCCCTTTTGCCGGCGAACGCATCTTTTTTGAAAATGCAGGCGGTGCTTTGACGTTGAAATCGGTTGTGGACACGTCGACAAAATTTGCGGCAATTCCCGACAACCAAGGTCGTGACAATCCAGCATCACATGCGTTGGTCGATATCATTAAACAGGCTAAATCAGATGCAGCCGATTTGTTCGGCACACAAAAGGGCCAGTTTTTTGTGGGTGAAAGCGGGACCGAGCTGCTGTTTCGACTGGTGCGCACGGCAACTGTTGGCGCGCCGGACGGTGGCAATGTTGTCGGATCGACCTTTGAACATCCCGCAACGCGCAGTGCCCTGAAACATTGGGCCGAGGTTTCAGATCGCCCGTACCTAAGTGTGGAACACGATGATGCAACAGGTCTTGTGACACCGCAGGCCTATGCAGATGTGGTCAATCACAATACCCGTGTTGCCACGATTTTACATGCCTCGCCTGTGACAGGGATGGGGGTTGATTTGGCGGGCATCGTCGCCGCCATACGTGCCGCATCACCAGATTGTTTCATCATCGTCGATGGCGTACAAAACGCAGCCCATGGCACGTTGGATATCGACAGTTATGATATCGATGGCTATGCCATTTCCCCGTATAAAATGTTTTCGCGGCATGGCTATGGGTTTGCTTGGGTATCGGACCGATTGACCGCATTGGACCATGAATGCCTGATCGGGGGGCCCGCGCAAAACTGGGAATTGGGCACGCGCGATACGGGCAGCTATGCCACGATGTCAGATGTGGTCAATTACTTGGATTGGTTGGGCGCCCAAGTGGCCCCATCCGACAACCGTCGCGACCGTTTGGTGGGCGCAGGCCGCGCAATTTTGGCCTATGAAACCCAATTGACCGACGCCATGATCCACGGGATTGGCAACCTTAAGGGATTGAAAGGCATCGAAAACGTCGAAATCATCGGCGGTACGGAGAACCCTGCACGCAAAGGTTTGGTATCCTTTCGCATTGCAGGGCGCGCATCCACAGAATTGGTCAGTGCACTGAACGAACGGTGCATCCGCACCCACACACGCAAAGCGGACCATTATTCGGGCGGCATCCTAAATCCATTGGGGTGGTCAGACTGCGTGCGCGTATCCATGTGCCACTATAATTCCATGGACGAAATTCGCGCATTTTTGACCGCAATGCAGGATATCTCCTAAACCGGTTTGATCCAGAACTTTAACGGTTTGCCCGTTTGTTCGGGCTGATCCACGTCTTTCCATTGAAACTGCGCGGTTACACCGGTCAGTTTTTTATATCCCCGCTTGGTCCAAAACGGATCCAACGGGCGATATGATTTGGGTCGCAATGGATGATCATCTGGACGAATGACACCGCAAAAGGTGACATAATCAAACCCCAATTTACGTGCATGCGCTTCGCGATATTCGAAAAAGGCATGTCCAATTCCCTGACCGCGATAGTCAGGCAACAAAACCGATTCAGCACAATAAAACAAGTCGTTCAAATCATAGTCCGTCTGCGCAAAGGCATCCGCGAAATCTTGGGCATGATCGGACATTGGGGTTCCCGTTGATGCCCCTACCAACCGATCCCCATCAAAGGCACCAACCAAAATCGCCGCTGCACTGTCACGGTAGTTTTGCAGATAGCCCCGTTCATAGTCGATATCGCCGTCATATAGATACGGCCAATCGCGAAACACCGATATACGTAGCTGGGCGACATCTTCCAACGTCGCCTGCAGTGCATCACCTGTCAAAATACGCAGGTCAATCATGAAACCTGTTCAATCCAGTCGGACAAATTGTAATAGGTAACGACGCGTGTAATTTTTCCATCAGCAAGGGTAAAAAACGATCCTGCTGGTAAACAATACTGTTGCCCGTGGGCTGCCGGCAAATCACCATCCGTTTTCAAATAGGTGCCATTGACCGTAAATTCCGCCGCGCCGCGGGTGTTGTTGTCATTTGTAAACACAACGATATCGGTCAGGTTTTCCTTGTAACAGATGTTCATATGGTCGCAAAATGATGCAAATTTGTCCTTACCGATGCGGATTTGCCCTTCGTTTACATGGTGGGCCACATCA
>CBFHVU010000020.1:0-23788 GCA_965659465.1 uncultured Paracoccaceae bacterium
GGCCGCAAAAATGCGGCCTTTGTTTTTGATAATCCTCGTTTGACATAAAAGAGCCATTTTTCTATGTGTAGTATCCGCATAGACCCAAGGTTCAATTGAAATGTCGAAGCGCAGTCAGATCTTATTCACAATTTTTTTCGCCCTGTTGATCTTGCTGATCATGTTGGTTGTGGCCATCATACGCGATCAATCTGCGACAGAATTGTTGACGAGCATGGAAATGCCGTCAACCTATCAATTGGGAATGAGACTGCGCCAGAATCCATATGCACTAATGGCGTCTGTAACTTTGCTGCTGTTATTCATTATCGCATGGATATTATTTCACAGAGCAGACGATATCGCCGCAAAACCTAGAAAACGGTATTGGGCAAAGATTCGGCGCAAGCAATATAACAGTTATGCTGATGGCTATAAGGTTCGCCAGATCAAAAAAGTTAAGACACGCCACTAGGCATGCCTTGAATGTTTATCGCGGTTCTGAAGCGTTAAACGAAGAATTGTCCGCCATTCGCGGAAATTGTCGAACCATTGATAAAGCCCGCATCGTCTGACGCCAAGAAAACAACGCAACGTGCGATTTCTTCTGGTTCGCCCAAACGACCTGTTGGGATTTGTGCAACAATTGAATCGCGCACCTTTTCAGGAACTGCCATCACCATTTCCGTCGCGATATAGCCCGGGCAAATCGCATTGGCGGTGATGCCGGCGCGTGCGCCCTCTTGGGCCAATGATTTGACGATGC
This sequence comes from uncultured Paracoccaceae bacterium, assembly GCA_965659465.1. GTDB lineage: Bacteria > Pseudomonadota > Alphaproteobacteria > Rhodobacterales > Rhodobacteraceae > CAJXSD01. Next base: position 746 of record CBFHVU010000020.1, read on the forward strand.
CCAAATCGCCTGCCTTGGTCGCGGCATAGTTCACTTGGGCAAACTGACCTTTCTGACCGTTGATGGATGAAATCACGACAACGCGACCAAATTTGCGTTCGCGCATTCCGGGCCAAACGGGGTGAACCGTGTTGAATACGCCGGTCAGGTTGGTATCGACAACTTGGTGCCATTGTTCTGGTGTCATTTTGTGGAATGGCGCGTCGCGTGTGATGCCTGCGTTTGCAATCACAACGTCAATCGGGCCCATGTCCGCCTCGACCTGTGCGATGCCGGCGGCGCTGGCCTGATAATCAGCAACGTTCCATTTGTATGTCTTGATGCCGGTTTCTTCTGTAAACTTTGCGGCGGCTCCGTCATTGCCGGCATAGTTTGCAGCAACCTGATAGCCTGCTGCTTGCAATGCTTTGGAAATTGCTGCGCCGATACCGCGTGAACCGCCTGTGACTAATGCAACTCGTGCCATGTAAATGTCTTCCTCTATGAATCGTGTGCGTAACTTGGTTACATAAATACTGCTGATTGCGCAATATTATTTCTTGGATATTTTCCGCATTGCAGAAAATAAACGGGGCCAAATGGCCCCGCATTAAATCTTATGGACGCTCTAGGCACATAGCGACGCCCATGCCGCCACCGATGCACAAGGTCGCCAATCCGCGTTTCGCGCCGCGACGTTTCATTTCGAACAACAATGTATTCAAAATACGCGCGCCGGATGCACCGATTGGGTGGCCGATAGCGATTGCGCCGCCGTTTACGTTTACGATGGCCGGATCCCATCCCATATCTTTGTTCACGGCGCAGGCCTGCGCGGCAAAGGCTTCGTTTGCCTCGACCAGATCTAGGCTATCTGCGGTCCAGCCCGCTTTTTCCAAGGCTTTGCGGCTGGCATAGATGGGTCCGACACCCATGATTTTGGGGTCCAAGCCCGCGGTTGCATAGGACACGATCCGCGCCAGAGGTTCGATGCCGCGACGCTCTGCGTCATCGGCCGACATCAACAACGCACCCGCTGCACCATCGTTCAAACCCGACGCATTAGCAGCGGTCACGCTGCCGTCTTTGGTAAAGGCGGGACGCAATTTCTGCATGCTTTCGATTGTGGCGCCGTGACGGATATATTCGTCCTTATCAACGATAATATCGCCTTTGCGGGTTTTGATTGTAAATGGAATTACCTCGTCATCGAATTTGCCGGCCTTTTGTGCGGCCTCAGCTTTGTTTTGCGATTCAAGGGCGAATTCATCCTGCATATCACGACTGATCTGCCATTGCTCGGCAACGTTTTCGGCCGTTTGACCCATGTGATATCCGTTAAACGCATCCCACAAACCATCACGGATCATACTGTCGATGTATTTCACGTCGCCCATTTTATGGCCGGCCCGCAGATGTGCCACATGGGGCGACAGGGTCATGTTTTCCTGTCCGCCTGCGCATACGATCGACGCATCACCCAGCTGAATATGCTGCGCAGCCAAGGCGACGGCACGCAGACCGGAACCACACACTTGGTTAATACCCCATGCGGACGATTCAATCGGTAGGCCCGCGTTAACATGCGCCTGACGCGCTGGGTTTTGCCCCTGACCGCCTGTCAGCACTTGGCCCAGGATGGTTTCGGAAATTTCTGATTTATCGACGCCAGCGCGGGCCACCAGTGCCTCAAGCATGCTCGCGCCCAAATCATGGGCCGGTGTGTTTGCGAATGATCCGCCAAAACTGCCGACGGCAGTCCGTGCAGCAGATGCGATTACTACGTTTGTCATAGGGTCCTCCAATGTGTGCCATCATAGACGATTGGGGGATTGATACCTCTTTTGCTGCAATGCGGCAAGAAATTTGTAATTCCCGCTGCCGCGGCATAGTTACCTAGCGTCAGTTCCTTTTATTTTTGGGACACCAAACAAATACCCCTGCAAACAATCTACACCGTGCGCACAGAGCCAATCCGCATCGGCCTGTGTTTCAACCGAGTCTGCGACCGTATGCATGGCGAAATGTTCCGCAATCGCGGGTGATGCCTGCACCAACACCTGATTATCGCCAGCTTGCGCCACGCCACGCCACGGATAAATTGCCCATCGACCTTGACCACGTCAAAATTGAAATCGCGCAGATACCGGAACGACGTGGTGCCCGCCCCGAAATCATCCAAGGCAAATGTGATGCCGCGTTTGCGCATATCCTTCATAAAGCTCAGGACAAGTTCAGGCACCAAAATTGCCGAGCTTTCGGTAATTTCCAGAATTAACCGTGTGCCCAGGTTCAAATCACGCCGTAAATACCGCGCCAAGGTATCTGACCACGGGCCGTATCCGATGGAACGCGCCAACATATTTAGCGAAATGCGAATATCAGGATTTTCCAGCAAATGCCGCAACCCCAGTTCCAGCGCGACTGCATCAATTTTACGGCCCAATTCGATGTTTTCCACAAATGGAATAAAAACCCGCGCAGGAATGATGCGACCCCGTTCATCGGGAATACGGATGAGTCCTTCGTAAAAAATGATATCTGCGGGATTTTGCGCCGATACGATGGGTTGAAATGCCAAGGCTGCATTGCCCCGATCCAATGCAGCGCGGACCAATGTCATCGCATCCCCATGCCGCACCCCATCGGCATAGGCCAGTGGGCTTTCCTCTTGCGGGGAAATGTCGATTAGCTTGTGGTTTAGCATCGCAGACTCCATACTTGTCTGCAAAGATCGGTTGAAAACACTAACAAACCCTAAAGATTTGCAAAATAATGACACGCTGCGATTGGGTCACGGATGACCCACTGTATATTCAATACCACGACACCGAATGGGGCCGACCCGTTCGCGATGGGCGGCAACTGTTTGAATGCCTCTGCCTAGAGGGGTTTCAAGCAGGGCTTAGTTGGATCGTGATTTTGCGCAAACGCGATGGATTTCGCGCGGCATTTGCCCAGTTTGAACCAGATGTTTTGGCAACATGGGGGGATGATAACGTCGATCATCTGGTCCAAAATCCGCAAATCGTTCGCCACCATGGCAAAATTTCTGCGGTCATAAACAATGCACGTGCGTGGCAGGAAATTGAACGAACCCAAGGGTTTGCAAATTTCATCTGGTCACATGTGGATCATCAACCCGTTGTGAACCATTGGCAATCTGTACGTGATGTTCCGGGACAAACAGATCTATCGCGCACATTGGCCAAAGCGTTGAAACAGAATGGGTTCAAATTCTGCGGCCCCACCACGGTTTATGCGTTTATGCAGGCGACGGGGCTGGTCAATGATCACGTCATCAGCTGCCCAAACCACCCTGACAATCAAATCACACCCTGATTTGTGTGATATTGGCATGGGCCTGAATGATAAGCGATGCCAAATCATTGATTTGATCGGCGCGGTCCGGCGCACGCGACAGGGCCAAACAAATGTCGCGCTGCGCTGCGGGATCCTGGATCGGCAATAAATGCACATCCGACCCCCGCCGTGCCTCGGTTCGGGCATAGACGTCTGGCAATATGGCGACCCCTGCACCCGTAGCTGCCATCAGACGGACGGCATCCAAACTGGTGCCCTGATATTCCTCGGACACATAGGCCTGCGCCTTGTCGGCCAATCCATGCACGATTGCCGATAACCTGTGGCCCTTTTCTAGGGTCAAAAACATCCGCCCTGTCAATGCGCTCAGGGGCACCGGATAGGCTGATTGCGCCAAGGGATCATCCTTGGCCACAGCAGCCCATAGTTTTTCACGAAACAGCGGAATTTGAAATGTCCCTGGATGATCCTCGGGTGTGGAAATGATCATATCCAACTGAACGCTGCGCAGGTGTTTTTCCAAATCAACCGTATTCAATTCCCGCACCACCAGCCGCACATCGGGAAAATGGCGATGCAAATTATGCACAACCGGCGGCAACAAATACGGCCCAATCGACGGCAAAACGCCCAGTTTGATTTGCCAATTCATGCCCCCGCCGCGCAGGGTGTGTTTCAGATCATCGACCTCGCGCAGGATTTTACGGATCCGCAACACCGCATCTTGACCCAACCGGGTCAGCGTGGCCCCAGAGCGCCCGCGCAAAAACAATTTGCCACCGCAGGCCTGTTCCAATTCGGCTACCTGTGCCGACAAAGACGGCTGCGACACATTCAACCGCCGCGCGGCCAAGGCAAACTGACCCGTTTCAGCGATGGCCACAATATATTCCATCTGTCGCAATGTCAGTTTCATATAGTTTAATCCTATATTATCAATTCAAAATATATATTTGCCTTATACAACTGACAACCCCATATCGCCCCCTAGACACAATGCAGGAGACAGAAATGGCCGCACATTCCAAGTTCCAAGATTTTCTACACAAAGATACCACCGCCGGTATTTTCCTGATGATTGCAACGGCAGCAGCCTTGATTGCATCAAATTCCGGCTTGTCGGATTTATATGGTGGTTTTTTGAACACCAACGTCCGCGTGGGCGCAGGCACGTTTGAAATTTCGAAACCATTGCTGTTGTGGATCAATGATGGCTTGATGGCGATTTTCTTTTTCTTGGTTGGTTTAGAAATCAAACGCGAAGTGTTGCGCGGCGAATTGTCCAGCATCGACAAAGCAATTTTGCCATTGCTGGCTGCTGTCGGGGGCATGGCGGGCCCTGCATTAATTTATCTGTGGATCAATTCGGGCAGCCCTGAAACACTGAACGGTTGGGCCATTCCTGCGGCCACCGACATTGCGTTCGCCTTGGGTATTTTAGCACTGGTCGGATCACGCGTGCCCGCATCGTTAAAGGTGTTGTTGCTGGCGATTGCGGTCATCGACGATTTGGGCGCAATCGTGATTATCGCGCTGTTTTATAGCTCGGACCTGTCAACCGGTGCGCTGACATTTTCGCTGCTGGCCTTTGTTATTGCGGTTGCAATGAACCGAATGGGGGTTAAGAAATCTTGGCCCTATATCGTGCTTGGCATCATCATGTGGGTGGCCGTTTTGAAATCGGGTGTTCACGCGACACTGGCCGGCGTTTTGATCGCCCTGACCATTCCAATGAAGGAAGAAGACGGCAACAAATCCATGCTGCACCGGATGGAACATGCTCTGCATGGCTGGGTCACCTTTTTGATCCTGCCGCTGTTTGCATTTGCGAATGCGGGTGTGTCCTTGGCGGGATTGTCCGTGTCTATGTTGTTTGATCCGCTGCCTTTGGGTATTGCCTTGGGTCTGTTCTTTGGCAAGCAAATCGGTGTCTTTGGTACCGCGTGGATTGCAATCAAAACAGGTATTGCCAACATGCCAGCGCGCGTCAATTGGGTGCACTTATACGGCGTTGCAGGTCTAACAGGTATCGGATTTACCATGTCATTGTTTATCGGTGCACTGGCGTTCGACGGCAACGATATGGCGGACAAAGTGCGACTGGGCGTTCTGATGGGATCAATTGCATCGGGGATTTTAGGATATTTCGTCCTGAAACTGTCGACCAAGTAAACCACACCTGATTGAGGGTTGAATTATGCTAGAAACCACGCTTGCAATGGCAGGGGCCAATCTTCTCGCGCCTACGATCTTGTTTTTCCTGCTGGGATTGGTGGCGGCTTTGGCCCGCAGCGACCTGTCCATCCCATCCGGCGCGGCCAAGGTGATGTCAATCTATCTGCTGTTTGCCATCGGATACAAAGGGGGTGTCAGCGTCGCCGAAAACGGCATCAATTTGCAGCTGGGCACCAGTATTGTGGCGGGGTTGATTGTATCGTTTTTGATCCCATTCGTAGCCTATTGCATTCTACGGGCCATGACCAAGTTGGATCAACTGAACGCTGCGGCCGTAGCGGGGCATTATGGGTCGATTTCAATCGTGACATTCGTCACCGCAACCAGCGTGTTGGACAGCGCCGGTATGACTTACGAAGGATACCTGATCGCCGTCGCCGCCATGATGGAGGCGCCCGCCATCCTGTCGGCCCTATGGCTGGCCACAGGCGGTCGCAGCATCAACACCAAGGTGCTGCGCGAAATTGCGGGGAATGGATCGATCGTATTGTTGTTGGGGTCATTCCTGATCGGTGTCATTACAGGCCCCCAAGGCATGGAACAGATCAGCCCGTTCATCGTCGCCCCCTTTACCGGTGTTTTGTGTATATTCCTGTTGGATATGGGGTTATCCGCGGGCACCAACCTGCAAAAAAACCGCAAAATGATTGATATGTCGATTGTAACCTTTGGGCTGATCATGCCATTGATTGCAGCCGCGATAGGGTCGGGTGCAGGGGTAATTTTGGGACTAAGCGCAGGGGGTATATTCCTGTTCATGACCCTATGTGCATCTGCATCCTATATCGCGGTGCCGGCAGCGGTGCGTATCGCGCTGCCACAGGCGCAGCCGGGAATTTACCTGACTTTGGCGTTGGGCATTACATTTCCGTTCAACATTGCGATCGGCCTGAACCTATATCTGATTGTGGCGCAATGGCTAGGCTAGCCTAACCACAATCCGGCCAAAGCCCGCGCCTTTGGCGCTGCGGGCTTTTTATTTGGTTTGAATTGACTTTCATCCTGCGACTGGATAGCTGTTTTCACAACTAAACTAGTCGGTTTATTTTTATGCCCCAAGAACACACCAGCGCCAGTACCAGCACTGGCACACCCAAGCTGGTCATCGGATCCGTCGCGTTATTGCTATTACTGGCGGCACTGGATCAAACCATCGTGGCCACCGCGCTGCCCACCATTGTTGCTGAATTCGGCGCATTGGAAAAAATGTCTTGGGTCGTGACAGCCTATATTTTGGCCTCAACGGTATCTGCCCCCCTTTATGGAAAATTGGGCGATTTGTATGGACGCCGCCTGATGGTTTATTTTTCGGTGGGCCTATTTTTGGCGGGGTCATTGCTGTGTTCACTGGCGTTTAGCATGGATGCGCTGATCTATGCGCGCGCGGTGCAGGGGCTCGGCGGTGGCGGGTTATTCGTGCTGGCCTTGGCCGTTATTGGCGATGTCATCCCACCGCGCGAACGGGGCAAAATCCAAGGCGTGTTTGCAGCCATTTTTTCGACATCTAGCATCATCGGCCCCCTGCTGGGCGGGTGGTTTGTCCAAAACCTAAGCTGGCATTGGATATTCATCATCAACGTCCCCTTTGGTATTTTGGCCGTGGTCGGGTTTACCATGGGCTTTGCCCCGCGTGGGGATCGGGTTAAACACGCGATTGATTGGCTGGGCGCTGTGACATTAACATTGGCCTTGGCCAGCCTGACATTGTTCAGCAGCCTTGGCGCGCATGGGGTGTCATGGTCATCAGCTATGGCGTTGGGATTGCTGGCCACGGCCATTGTGTCGACCGGCATTTTTATTTGGGCCGAGCAGCGCGCGGCAGAGCCAATTTTACCCCTGCATTTGTTTCGTGAAAATTTGTTTACCACCACATCCATCATCAGCTTTGTCGCGGGGGCGGTAATGTTGGGGTCCATCACATTTTTGCCGATTTATCTGCAAATTGCATTGGGCCAATCCCCAACCACATCAGGATTGATGTTGGTCCCGCTAACCTTGGGTATTATCGCCAGTTCGACCTTTGCCGGGCAATTCATGTCACGCACGGGACGCTATAAAATACTGCCCATTCTTGGTCTGGCTATGGTGGCACTGGGCGCGGGCGCAATGACGCGTCTATCATTGGAGACCACCACACTGGGGTTTGGCCTGTCTTTGGCAACGGTGGGTTTGGGCATGGGCTGTGTTTTCCCCGTCATTACAACCGCATTACAAAATGCAATTCCACGCGAACACATGGGCACCGCCACTGCATCGGGTGTTATGTTCCGTCAGGTTGGTGGATCAATCGCCGTGGCCGTTTTCGGCACGATTTTCGCGCTGGGGATGGGCCCTGCGCTGCCGCCAGGGATCACGATTAATGTCAGTGAATTGGGCCCCATGACCATGGCCGCCCTGCCCCTCGGCGTGCAAACACAGGTGGCACAGGCAGTGGTCACAGCGCTTAGCCCGATTTATTATATCGTGATCGCGGTCAGCCTTGGCGGGTTGATCGTGGCCCTGATGATGCGTGAAATCCGGTTGAACACCAGATACGATTAAACCCGATCAATGATTTTCGATACGATCAAATCTGCCGCGGCCTCGACGGTTAATTTGGTTGTGTCGATATGAATATCGGGCGATTGCGGCGGTTCATAGGGGCTGTCGATACCGGTAAAGTTTTTCAGCTGCCCCGATCGCGCCTTGGCGTACAACCCTTTGATATCGCGCTGTTCAGCAACCGATAGGGGGGTGTCAATAAACACCTCGATGAATTCGCCATCTGCAACCATGTTACGCACCAAGTCGCGTTCGGACCGAAACGGCGAAATAAAGGCGGTGATCACGATCAATCCGGCATCGGTCATCAATTTCGCAACCTCGCCCACGCGGCGGATGTTTTCGATCCGGTCCGCATCGGTAAAGCCCAGATCTTTGTTCAGCCCATGGCGTACGTTGTCGCCGTCCAACAAAAACGTATGTCGGTTCATCCGCGCCAATTTCCGTTCAACGGCATTGGCAATCGTTGATTTTCCTGATCCTGACAACCCTGTCATCCAGACCACAGCAGGCGTTTGGTTTTTCAAATTGGCGTGGTGGTCGCGGGTGATATCCGTGGCCTGCCAATGGATATTCTGTGCGCGCCGCAATGCAAAGTGGATCAGCCCAGCGCCAACAGTGGCATTGGTCATTTTATCAATCAAAATGAACACACCCAATTCGCGATTATCGGCATAAGACGCAAAGGGGATCGCGCGATCCGTGGTCACCGTGGCCACGCCGATGGCATTCAAATCCAGCGTTTTGACCGCCGTATGTTCCAATGTATTGACGTTTACCTGATATTTGGGTTGCGCCACGGTGGCCGACACCGTCTGCGCGCCGATTTTCAGGTAATAAGCGCGACCAACAATCATGGCCACATCATACATCCAGATTACCGTTGCCTCGAACTGATCGGCAACCTCAAGCGGGCTGTTGGCGGCGGTGATAATCTGGCCGCGCGAACAATCCACTTGGTCACGCAGGGTCAGGGTGACGGATTGGCCCGCCACGGCCCGTTGCAAATCACCATCCATGGTGACAATGCGGTCCACTTGGGTGGTTTTGCCCGATGGCAAAATGCGCACATCATCGCCAGCTTTCACCTGACCCGATACGATTTTGCCCGAAAACCCGCGAAAATCCAGATTGGGGCGGTTGACCCATTGCACAGGCATGCGAAAATCGGCCGTTTGATCCGCGCTTTGATCCAATTCGACGGTTTCCAAATGCGTCATCAGGCTGACACCATCATACCACGGCGTATTGTCAGACGGACCAGTGATATTATCCCCCTTGAACCCTGAAATCGGAACGGCGGTAAAATCGGTGATCCCGATGGATGCCGCAAATTCGGTATAATCGGCCACGATCTGATCATAGGTGGCCTGATCATAGCCCACCAAATCCATTTTATTCACGGCCAAGACGATGTTTTTGATGCCCAGTAGGTGCACCAAATAACTGTGACGGCGGGTCTGTGTCAGGATCCCTTTGCGTGCGTCAATCAGGATAACGGCCAATTCCGCCGTTGACGCCCCTGTTACCATATTGCGGGTATATTGTTCGTGACCGGGTGTGTCCGCCACAATAAATTTACGTTTTTCCGTGGCAAAGAACCGATAGGCCACATCAATCGTGATCCCCTGTTCGCGTTCGGCGGCCAAACCATCCACCAGAAGGGCAAAGTCGATTTCCTGACCTTGTGTGCCCAAACGTTTGCTGTCAGATTCCAGCTGCGTCAGCTGATCCTCAAATATCATTTTACTGTCGTACAGCAGGCGCCCGATTAACGTCGATTTGCCATCATCGACCGACCCACATGTGATAAACCGCAACAAGGTTTTGTTTTGATGCAGTTCGAGATAGGCATCAATATCGCGCGCAATCAGGGCATCGGTTTTGTATACCTGATCAGTCATCAAAAATACCCCTGCTGTTTTTTGATTTCCATGGATGCACCCGCATCATGGTCAATGGCGCGGCCTTGGCGTTCGGATGTGGTGGTCAGCAGCATTTCTTGGATCACCTCAGGCAGGGTGGTTGCCTGTGATTCTACCGCACCTGTTAGCGGATAACATCCAAGGGTGCGAAACCGAATGGACCGCATTACGGGTTCTTGGCCCTCGTCCAGTGGGAACCGGTCATCGTCGACCATGATGATCAATCCGTCGCGTTCCACCGTGGGACGCGAGGCAGCAAAATAAAGTGGCACAATTTCGATACCCTCTAGGTGGATGTATTGCCAGATGTCCAATTCGGTCCAGTTCGAAATGGGAAATGCCCGCATGCTTTCGCCCTTGGATTTGCGCGCATTGTAGAGCGACCATAATTCGGGTCGCTGCGCCTTGGGATCCCAGCGGTGTTGGGCGGTGCGGAATGAAAACACGCGTTCCTTGGCCCGCGATTTTTCTTCGTCACGGCGTGCGCCACCGAATGCGGCATCAAACTCCCATTTGTCCAGTGCCTGTTTTAACCCATCAGTTTTCCACATATCCGTGTGCAGCGCCCCATGATCAAACGGATTGATCCCCTGCGCCACGGCATCGGGGTTATGATGGATCAGCAATTCCATACCCGCATCGCGCGCCGCTTTGTTGCGTAGTTTATACATGTCTTGGAATTTCCAAGTGGTATCAACGTGCAGCAATGGGAATGGGGGGGGCGATGGATAAAATGCCTTTTTCGCCAAATGCAGCATGACGGCGCTGTCTTTGCCAACCGAATACAGCATCACGGGGTTTTCTGCCTCGGCGACAACCTCGCGCATGATGTGGATGGCCTCTGATTCAAGACGGGCCAAATGGGTCAACTGTGCACGTTCCATATTCATCCTGCTGTTAAAACACGTTCAGACGCATCCCGTGACGGGATGTCTGATGCCATTGAATAAACACGGTTTTTTGGCTAAATCCAAGTGGTCAAACTGAAATAAGTCAAAAGATGCACATATTTCCAAGACTTAGGGAAATTTTTCTGATACCGCGCCATTGATCCGGAAAACCAAACCAGAAAGCAATGATGGCCCTACTTACCGTGTTTTTGTCAGCCTTGGTTGCAGCCACCATCCTGCCCGCCCAATCCGAAGCGGTCTTGGTCTATCACCTGACCCAACAGCCAGATCAGGTAATTCTGCTGGTCGCCATTGCCAGTTTGGGCAATGTGTTGGGGTCGGTGATTAACTGGGTCTTGGGGCGTTTTTTACGACGCTTTCAGCATCACAGATGGTTTCCCGCATCGCCTGAAAAATTGGACCAAGCCCAACGGATGTACGACAAATTCGGGCAATTTTCGCTGTTGTTGTCTTGGGTTCCTATCATCGGCGATCCCATCACCATTGTCGCGGGTATCATGCGCGAACCGCTGATCCGATTTGTGGTTTGGGTAAGCCTTGCCAAGGCAGGGCGTTATATTTTCCTTGCCACTATTGTGGGACAGCTGACCTAGGCACGGGCATAGACATCGTCATAGCGAATGATATCGTCCTCTTCTAGATAACGTCCGGTTTGAACCTCAATCAGGATCACTGGAACCTTGCCCGGGTTTTCCAATCGGTGTTTTGCACGCAATGGGACGTATATGGATTGCCCTTCGCTGATCAGGGATAATTGATCATAAATGGTGACCTGCGCTGTGCCTGCTACCACGATCCAATGTTCTGACCGGTGGTGATGGCTTTGCAATGATAACTTGGCCCCCGGTTTGACCTGAAACCGTTCGCCCTGAGCCTCCCAATTTTTACTGGTCCATGTCAATGTTTACGAAACGGAGGACCACCAATGGCGAACAAACTACAACACAAAGAGACCACACAGTGCATTAGGCTCTCGACCACCAGCCCCGGAAACCAACATAAAGCTGGATCCGAGGCCAACCATGCACTAACAATTAATATGGACCACTCAAATGAGGATGCTCAACCCCGCACACAGGTACGAAACCGATTTGATCACCGAACTACGCCAGCAATATCCCAAGTCGCGCGTGATAACCTTTGGACCGCGGGGCGATATCGACCTTGACCATCCAAACGGGCCCCTGTGGGCCGCGCCGAATGCTGTGCTGTTTGGTCAGATTGCAGGCATCATTTGGTCGCATACGATGGGCTACAACGTCGATAACCCCTTTGTCGGGCAAAACACACTGACCCGTGTGGTCTCAGGGGTAAAACTCTATGGGGTTTCAACACAATGATTGCCTATGCAGGGATAGATCTGGGTGGAACCAAATCTGAGGTTCAGCTGTTTGACGCAGATTGGACCTTGGTTGACAGACAACGTGCAGCGACACCGCGCAGCTATGACGCATTGCTATCGGTAATTTCCAGCCAGATCACTTTGGCCGTGACCCAAGCGGGCCGATCCATTCCGATTGGGATTGGTGCAGCAGGTCTACTAGATGCGCAGGACAATGCGTTTGCCGCAAATTTACCAGCCATGGGCAAACCGTTTCCAGCAGATATTGAACGTGCCACAGGTCATAAAATCACCTATGTCAACGATTGTCGTGCGCTTGCATTGTCCGAGGCGGCCTTTGGTGCTGGCCGCGATCATTCTACGGTGATGTCCCTTATTCTGGGCACTGGCGTTGGCGGCGGCGTGGTGTTTGATGGCAAATTGCGGGCGGGGCCAACCCATTGGGGGGGCGAATTTGGCCACATGCCCGCCGCAGCGCCGTTAATACAGAAATACGACTTACCGATTTATACATGTGGCTGCGGCCGCAAAGGGTGCGTTGAAACCTATATTGCTGGACCAGGACTGGCCCGCATGGCCCGCGATGTGGCCGGCGTCCAAATGGACCCCGCCGACATCGGATCAGCCAAAGGCGTCGCAGGTCCGGCACAGGACGTCTGGTCGATTTGGTGCGATTTAACGTCCGAATTATTGCTTTCACTGACCCAAGTGGTTGATCCAGATATTATCGTTATTGGCGGTGGGCTAAGTAAAATTGAACATATGACCACAGATTTGAAAAACCACATGCAGCGCAAACAGTTTACGGGTTTTGGCCTGCCCGTTCTATCATGTGCACAAGGTGGGGATGTTAGCGGGGCACGCGGTGCTGCATTAGCAGCAGCACAAGAGGCGCGCAATGAATAACCCAATGCTCGATATCATCAATCAAAATCGTGCTAATAAAACGGTCGCCATTCCATCGATTTGTACTACGAATCCAGATGTTTTGCGCGCGACACTCGGCTGGGCGAAACGAAAAAATAAAACAATCCTGATCGAGGCCACATCAAACCAAGTCAACCAAGATGGTGGCTACACCGGTAAAACGCCCGCTCAGTTTATGGCCGACATCCATAATCTTGCACAGGAAACGGGCGGGGACCACTTGGGCCCGCAGGCTTGGCGCCACCTGCCCGCAGATCACGCCATGGCCAAGGCCCGCGATATGGTCGCGGAATATGTTTCCGCAGGGTTTGAAAAAATTCACCTAAATTGTTCCGAAGGCTGCGCGGGCGAGCCTGCGCAATTGCCAGATGACATCACTGCAGATCGTAGTGCTGATTTAGCCGCCGTCTGCGAAGCCGCTGTTCCCGCAGGCGCACCATTGCCAAAATACGTTATCCGCACCAAGGTTCCACCACCCGGCGGGGCACGGGTCGATGAACATGGTGATATTCCTGCGACAACACCGGCAGCGGCAACCAAGACACTCTTGGCACATCAAAAGGCATTCAACCACTATGGCCTGCACGACATCACAGGGCGCGTGATCGGATTGGTCGTGCAACCCGGTGTCGAATTTTCGCCGATGCAGGTACATCATTTCCCACTTGATCGTGACCCAGATTTACGTCGTGTGATGATGACATGGCCCAGCCTATGTCTTGAGGCGCATTCGACAGATTATCAAAACCCACAGGTCTATCCACAGCTGGCAAACTTGGGCTTTGGCTTGCACAAGGTTGGTCCAGCATTGACCTTTGCCTATCGGCAAGTCGTTTATGGTTTGGACATGGCCTTGGCTATGGTTGGCAAATCCGCGGGCCTGATCGAAACCATGGATCGATTGATGACGGCACAACCCAAATGTTGGCAAGCCCACTACAGTGCAAGCGATGATTATACCCGTCATTTTGGGTATGCCGATCGCATCAGATATTATTGGCCGGACCCCGCGGTGCAAGCTGTTATTTCAAAGCTACAAACCGCCATTGACGAAACGGTTATTCCGGATCCTGTACTACGACAGTTTTTTGCGCCCTCTGTTTTGGACCGTTCTGACACGCTGTATGGGACACAATTTACACGATTAATTCACGCCCAAATCGAAATTGCTTTGGACCCCTATGACATCCACAAAGAAGGAGTCACAGCATGACCGAGGCTTGGTTTCTGCCCGACTTTGTGTTCGATGGACAGCAATTACAATCCAACGTTGCCCTGCATGTCGCAGATGACAGTGTCATAGGCCTGATCCCCAGCGCCCAAGCACCCCCATCGGCCCAACCACTGACGGGCATCATTTCGCCCGGTTTCATTGATTTGCAGGTCAACGGCGGTGGGGGGTTTTTGTTCAACGATAACCCAACTGCAGAAACAATTGCACAGATCGCAACCGCGCATCGCCGCTATGGCACCACACATATTTTGCCAACCGTCATCACCGACCATCAACAGGTCCTACCCCAAGCGGTCGATGCGGCGATTGCGGCAAAATCCCAAAACGCCTGTTTAGGTATCCACATCGAAGGACCGCATATTTCTATTGCGCGACGTGGCACACATTCTGCCGAATTTGTGCGGCCTATGGATGAACAAACCATGGCCCATGTTCGCCGCCTGCGTAATCATGATATCCCCGTAATGATCACCATCGCCCCCGAGGCAACGACCCCTTGCCAAATCAGCCAACTGGCCAACATGGGGGCCGTTGTTTCAATCGGGCATTCTGACGCCAGCGCTGACGAAACCCGCGCGGCAATTGCGGCAGGTGTCCGTTGTGCCACGCATTTGTTCAACGCAATGTCGCCCATGCTAAACCGTGCACCGGGTGTGACGGGTGCCGTGATCAATTCAGATATTGCAGCGGGTATTATTGTGGATGGAATCCATGTCGCCGATGAAATGGTCGCGCTGGCCATGCGGGCACGCCCCAAACCAGATTGCATGTTCATCGTGTCAGACTCGATGCCAACGGTTGGTGGGCCAGATCAGTTCAGCCTGTATGGCATGGACATAAAATTGGATGCTAACTGTCTGGTCAATACCGAAGGCAGTCTTGCAGGCGCACATATCACCCAAGCGCAGGGTGTTTATCGCCTGCATAACATCATCAGCCTGAACCGTACCGATGCGCTAAGGGCGGCGATCACGGTCCCTGCCCATGTTATAGGGTTACCGCATCTAACAGATATACGAAATCGTCCCATTGGTGATCTTATCCAGCTTGGTGATGATTTATCATTTGTTGGGTACCTCGCGCCATGACGATCAGTCTGGAAATCTGTGTGGATGATCTGCGGGGTTTGCAGATTGCCAATGACGCGGGTGTGGACCGCATCGAACTGTGCAGCGCATTGGATCAAGGGGTGCTTACCCCAACGCCTGACATGATTGCACAGGCCCGTCAGGCAGATGTGCCAATTTATGCAATAATCCGCCCGCGCAGTGGCGATTATTAATCCTATGACGTACGCGAAATTGATGACATGGTGGCCGCAATTCAAACCATGAAATCCGCAGGGTTTGCGGGTGTGGTTTTTGCGGCCTTAACACCGCAACACACCCTGGACCTAAACGCGATGCAGCGGCTTTGTCACGCGGCACGCGGTATGGACATCACACTGTACCGTGCGGTTGATGGATCGGCTAATCCCGTCGACTGCGTCGAGTTTGCAAACAATCTGGGGATCGGCCGCATTTTAACATCTGGTAGCGCCGCAACTTCGCCCAAAGGCGTTGAAACGCTGCGCAAAATGATGCGCTGAGCTAGGGGGCCCGTCGACATCATGGCGGGTAGTGTAGTGGCATTACCCATGAAACCGTCACCACAGTGCTGCAAGCCGGTTTGCGGCATGTGCATGCCTCCTGTCGGATGCCTTGTGCAAGTTGTGCAAAACCCCATATATCCCGAACCGCGGTGGATCAGTTCAAACAGGTAATCGCCCAATTTAAATCAGATCAGGGCAAAGATTTGGGCACCTAGGCGCACGATCGATTAGAACGCGACCTGTTGCAAATATTACCACGGCCATGTTGGAAAAGTTCAGTTCGCAAAAGACGCCGATCAAGCCAGTCAATGCACGTTGACCTATTTTTGGAACGGCTCGCATGAGGCTGTCTAGGCCGTGAAATGTGGCAACCCTAAAAACCACGTTTGAAAGGCCTGTGCTGCAGGGCTGTTGTCATTGACGGCCAAAAAATACCCTTCGCTCGGGTGGGGAACGTGCTGACCCAATTTGATCAATTCGCCCGATTTCACCATCGGTCGCACCAAAACCGAACTGACCAAGGCAATGCCCGAATTTTGCAGCGCCAAGGTGACGGCCATGCCATAGGAATCGACAAACACATCTGGAGAGGGTGGAATGTTGATTTGCGGATTTTCCGCGGCCCAATGCCGCCACCCTTGGGTTGTGCCGACAGCCTCAATCAACTTTTGCGGTGCTGCATGGGGATCGCAATTGGGATGTGCGACCGCGCACAAGGCATCAGGTGATAACCGTTTCGCGCCCTGCCCCACCTGGGCCTGTGATCCGAACCGAATTTCTACATCTGATACGGAGGATTTGAAATCATCGGCCCAGATCGTCGATAGCAGTCGAATTTTCAAATCCGGGTGTTTTTCCTGAAAATCAGCCAAATTCGGTGCGATGATCCATTGCGCAACACTGACGGATGTGGCCACTGTCAATACCTGTTGCCCCGCGCCCAGATCGAACAGTTCCGTGGCTTGGGTCAGATACTGGATCGATTTTGAAACCTGCGGAAACAATTTTCGTCCCGCATCTGTCAACGACAGTCGGCGGGGTTGGCGCACGAATAACTGCGTGCCCAGCCGCAATTCCAGCAACCGGATTTGTTGGCTAACCGCCGATTGTGTGATGCCCAATTCCTCGGCGGCGGCGGTGAATTTCAAATGCCGTGCTTCGGATTCAAAAACGCGAAACCAATTCACGGGCGGCAAGGATCTAGCCATTGGATAACCATATAATTAGATTTACTAATGCATATGCCAGTAAATTCTTAATTTGTCAAAATGCCTGTGAACAGCGACACCTAGGCCAAGTTAAAGGGACATAAACCATGCAACCAGAAATTCGCAAAATCGTAACCTATGACGAAGAAATCCTGATCGAAGGGTTCCGCCCCGCAGATCGTCCATGGCGTATGTTCGCAGTGGCAGCTGTGGTCAAAAACCCATGGGCCGGACGGTTTGTCGAGGATTTGAAACCCGGAATCCAAGCTTATGGCCCGATTTTGGGCGAAATGATGACCAACCGCATGATCGCGCTGGCAGGGGGATCAGGTGACGCGATCGAAGCCTATGGCAAAGCCGCCGTTGTGGGTTTGGATGGCGAAGTTGAACATGCCTCGGGCCTGATCCACACGTTGCGATTTGGCAATTTCTATCGCGAAGCGGTGGGCGCGAAATCCTATCTGGCTTTTACCAATACACGCGGCGGGGCGGATGCGCCCATCATGATACCATTGATGGACAAAAACGATGCCGGGCGGCGGTCACATTATTTGACAATCCAATTTTCCATCCCAGATGCCCCCCGTGCCGATGAAATCGTCGTGGTCTTGGGCGGTGCAACATCTGGGCGCCCGCACCATCGAATTGGGGACCGTTACCAAGACCTAAAGGATTTGGGCCATGATCTGGACAACCCAGCCGCGGTCTGATGTCGGCGGACTGTCGGCCATCACCTGCGGCTACGGCCCGCACATATTACTGATCCACGGGGTCGGATTGCGGGCCGAGGCCTGGGCCAAACAAATCACCACGCTAAGTCAGCAGTATCGGATCACCGCGATTGACATGCCCGGCCACGGGTCCAGCGCGCCCATTGCCGCGACGGACCCTGAATTGGGGGATTTTGCTGACCGGATATTGCCCTGCATTGATGAACCCACAATCGTCATGGGGCATTCTATGGGGGCGATGATTTCGGTCGAATTGGCGGCGCGCCAGCCCTTGGTCCGCGGTGTTGTGGCGATGAACGCCATTTACAAACGCAGTGCTGCGGACCGCGCAGCCATCTATACCCGTGTCGAACAGCTGCGCGATACAGGCCGCGCGGACCCGTTGCCCACATTGCAGCGCTGGTTCAGCGATCTATCGGATCCAGCGGCCATTGCATGTAACGACTGGCTAGCCCACGTGGATTTCGCATCCTATCTGGCGGCCTATCAGGTTTTTGCACACTACGATGGCCCCACCGATGACCGACTGCAAAATTTGGCGGTCCCTGCCCTGTTTCTTACGGGATCACGCGAACCCAATTCAACGCCGCAAATGTCCACCGACATGGCCCGCCTGTGCCCGCAGGGCCGCGCGGCAATCATCGACGGTGCGGCGCATATGATGCCAATGACACATGCCGCGGCGGTCCAACTCCATTTGCAGAGATTTCTAAAGGATTGCCAACATGAGCTTTGACCCGCAGACATTACGCGCGGCCTTTGGCCGATTTTTAACGGGTGTCACCGTGGTCACAACGCGGGGGGCCGATGGCACAGCCTATGGGTTCACGGCCAATTCGTTTACATCTGTATCAATGGACCCACCCCTGCTGCTGGTCTGTCCGGGAAAATTTCTGTCCAGCTTTGACGCCTTTGCCCATTGCAGCCATTTCGCGGTTAACATCTTGGCCGAGGGCCAAGAGGATATCGCCAACACCTTTGCCGGATACGAAGGCGATCGCTTTGCCCGCGTCGCATGGTCGGATGATTGCCATGGGATTCCCGTGATTGATGGGGCCATTGCCCAGTTTTCGTGTACCACCCATCAAATCATACCCGCAGGGGATCATATCATATTAATGGGTCAGGTGCGCGATTTTTGCCAACGCAATGCATTGGGTCTGGGGTATTCATCGGGGCGTTTTTTTAGCCTTGGCATGGAACGCGACGCCGCAACGGCCCATCCCAACACAGTTCAAATTGCCGGCACCATCATTGAATACGATGGCAAAATCCTGATGCAACCCCAAACCGACCACTGGTCATTGCCCCAAATCGAAACAAAACCCGATACATCCGCACGCCAAAGCCTGCTGGATTGGTTTCACGCCTTGGGTTTGCAGGCAAAACTAGGCAAGGTATTTTCAATCTATACCGATCGCGCCACTGGGCAGCGGTCAACCTTTGTTCAGGCACATGCCGCCGCTGCCCCGTCTCAGGCGGCGGGCACTTTGATCCCCATCGCGGAACTGGACCAGATCAAGGTCGCATCAACCGCACAATCCGCAATGCTAGCCCGCTATGCAATCGAACGCACGACAGGGCATTTCAACCTGTATGTGGGCGACGATCACAGCGGCGATATCCACTATCATGACGAAAGACCATAACATGGAATTTTCACTCTTTGCCCATATGGAACGCATTGACGACAGCCAGCCACACCAGCAGCTGTATGACGAATTCATTGACCTGTGTAAAATTGCAGATGACGGCGGCATGCGCGCGATCTGGACCGGTGAACACCACGGCATGGAATTTACCATCGCGCCGAACCCATTTTTGTCATTGGTCGATTTGGCCCATCACACGAAAAACGTCCGTCTGGGCACGGGCACAGTGATTGCGCCGTTTTGGCACCCCATTGCATTGGCCGGAGAAGCAGCCGCAACAGATCTGATGACCAAAGGCCGGTTGGAAATTGGCATCGCGCGCGGGGCCTATAGCTATGAATACGAACGCATCATGCCCGGTCTTGACGCGTGGGAGGCAGGCCAACGTATGCGCGAAACGGCACCCACCTTGCGCAAATTGTGGCAGGGCGATTATGCACACGCGGGTGAATATTATCAGTTCCCTGAAACCACATCGACCCCCAAACCGGTACAACCAGATGGCCCCCCCATCTGGATCGCCGCGCGTGATCCGAACAGCCACGAATTTGCCGTAGCCCAGAATTTCAACGTACAGGTTACGCCCCTTTGGCAAGGTATGGCCGAAATCGAAAGCCTGATGCAGCGGTTCAATGACGCACGCGAAAAACACCCCACCAAGGTGCCGAAAATCATGTTGCTGCATCACACCTATGTGGGTCAGGATGACGACGATGTGTCCCAAGCGGTGGATGAATTGCATCGGTTTTACAATTACTTTGGCGCGTGGTTCCAAAACAAACGCCCCGTCAAACAGGGATTAATCGAACGGTTGTCCGACCAAGACGTCGCAAATAACACAATGATCACGCGCGCAAATATTGCCCGCGACCTGACCATTGGCACCGCAGCACAGGTCATCGACCGCCTAAAGCGGTACCAAGATTTGGGCTATGATGAATTTTCGTTTTGGATCGACAGCGGCATGAGCTTTGAGCGTAAGAAAGCATCCTTGCGACGCTTTATCAACGATGTGATGCCCGCATTTACCTAAGGATTGATTTATGACACAGCCCCATTTTCAACTGTATATCGACGGTGCATTTTGTGACGGGTCCACGGGGGTCCGCGCCAACAGCATCAATCCCGCAACTAGCGAAATCTGGGCCAGTTTCGCCTGCACATCCCCCCAAGATGTAGATCGCGCCATTGCGGCTGCAGTACGCGCCCAAGACGACCCAGAGTGGCGCGATATGTCCCAAACCCAGCGCGGGAAACTGTTGTATCGCCTTGCCGATTTGATCCAAACCCACGCGGCGGATTTGGGGCGATTGGAAACAATGGACAGCGGCAAATTGCTGGCCGAAACGGCTGCGCAAACGGGCTATGTCGCGGATTATTACCGCTACTACGCTGGTCTGGCTGATAAAATCGAAGGCGCTGTTTTACCCATCGACAAACCAGACATGCATGTTTTCACATCCCGCATGCCCATCGGCGTTGTGGCCGCTGTCGTCCCGTGGAATGCGCAAATGTTTTTGACGGCCACCAAACTGGGCCCCGCATTGGCCGCAGGTTGCAGCGTCATCCTGAAAGCATCGGAAATCGCACCCGTTCCAATGCTGGAATTTGCCAAATTGATCGACCAGGCTGGGTTTCCCAAAGGCGTGGTTTCCGTCATCACGGGTGACGCCGAAAATTGCGCAATTCCCCTGACCCGCGACCCACGCATTGATCGAATCGCATTTACAGGCGGCCCCGAAACGGCCCGCCATGTGGTGCGCAATTCGGCCGAAAACTTTGCCGTGACAACATTAGAATTGGGGGGCAAATCCCCCATTTTGGTGTTTGATGACGCGGACATTGACAGTGCGGCCAATGGTTTGATTGCTGCGAATTTTGGCGCATCAGGGCAGTCCTGTGTTGCCGGATCGCGGGGGTTGGTGCATCGGTCGATTTTGGGCAACCTGATCGAAACCATCCGCGAAAAATCAGCGGGCATCATTGTAGGCGACCCATTGGCGACGCAAACCCATATGGGGCCGCTGTGCACACGCGCGCAAATTGACAAAATAACCGCCACGCTGAACACCGCGAAAACCCAAGGCGGTATCATTCATTTTGGCGGTACCCCACTGGATCAGGCAGGCAATTATATGCCGCCCACTTTGGTGGAATGCCCGTCCCATACAATCGCTACGCTGGACGTGGAAATGTTTGGTCCTGTCATGTCACTGGTCCCCTTTGACACCGAAGACGAGGCAATCGCCATGGCAAACCGCACCGAATTTGGATTGGGGTCGGGGGTCTTTACCCAAAACCTAGCCCGCGCACATCGGGTGTCAAAACGCATCCGATCTGGCATTTGCTGGATCAACACATATCGCGCCATTTCCCCCATTGCGCCCTTTGGCGGCTTAAATCAATCAGGCTATGGCCGCGAAGCGGGGCAAGAGGCGATTTTGGACTATACCCGCACAAAAACCACATGGATCAACACATCCGACAACCCCATGGCAAACCCATTTGTGATGCGCTAGGCAGGGCCTCTAAGCGGTAGACCCACCCATCTGATGCCAACGCCATGCGTCTGTGATCATCTGTTTCAGGTTGGACCTATCTGCCGACCAGCCCAGTTCTGACTTTGCGCGCAGCGAGCCTGACACCAATTTGGTGCAATCTTCAGGGCGGCGCGCGCCGTGGGTGACGGGGACGGGGCGGTTTGTGACATGTTTGGCCTGATCAATCACTTGGCGCGCCGAAAATCCATCACCCGTGCCCAAATTAAATACGCGACTGCCGCGCCCTGATTGCAGCCATTTCAACCCTAAACCATGGGCATCCACCAAATCGCAGACATGCACATAATCGCGGATACAGGTGCCATCTGGCGTATCATAATCCGTGCTGAAAATGGTCAGCGCATCCCGTTTTCCGTCGATGGCATCCAAAATTAATGGGATGCTGTGCCGTGTTTACATCAAACACAACATTTTACCAACGCGCTTGACAGACTTTATCAGTATGAATGGCAAGGTATTGGAAAACTAACAAAATGCAACGCCTCAACTCATTCCCATATTGAGCATCGCTATTTGATCTGGTCCTATGCTACGTTAAGGGAACGGAGGACGGAGCATGACGAAAACCTGGTACTGCGCCGGCCCTTGGAGAGTGACCCTTACAGCCGGAGTGGGGACGAGCTACCGACCTTTGCGGCGGATGATCAGTTAAATGAATTGATAAAGGCGGACTCGACCCGTGTCTATATTAAGAGCTTCCTAAGAGCCTGAGATGGTTAGTATTGGCATGCCAATAACTAAATCTTATCGGAACCCCCAACCCCCTGATTATGCGCCGCTTTCACCTAAAACGCGTATTACCCCAACTCGTAGCTTTTCCTTGTGTTCTGCACCCAGCGCCTATACGCGTTTTGCATGCGCAAGTACCTAGACATACCTCTA
>CBFHVU010000021.1:0-23025 GCA_965659465.1 uncultured Paracoccaceae bacterium
CGATGGCCCCTTTGGTGCGTCCATTCCGCAGGTGGATGATTTTTTTATTCCTGAAATTGTGATTGTGCCACTGGTCGCCTTTGACAGCGCGGGCGGGCGGTTGGGTTATGGCGGTGGATTTTATGATCGCACGTTGGAATTGCTGCGTGCACATGGGCCAGTTTTGGCTGTGGGTTTTGCCTATGATGCGCAACAGGCCGATCAACTGCCCCTAGAGCCGACTGACCAGCCATTGGATATGATTATCACTGAAAGCCGGATTATTGAATTTAGCCATTGATTGCGCGGTCTTGCGCTTTGGCGGAACTGGGCCTAGGGAAAGGGCATGAAGATATTATTCCTAGGCGATGTCATGGGCCGCGCAGGGCGCGATGCGATCGTGGCAAATTTGAAACAGATGCGCAGCGATTGGCGCGTTGATTTCGTCATTGTAAACGCTGAAAATGCGTCCAACGGTGCAGGGCTGACCGAACCCCATGCCAAACTGATCCTTGAGGCAGGCGCCGATTGCGTCACCTTGGGCGATCATGCCTTTGATAAAAAGGATATGCTGAGTTATATCGAACAAGACACCCGCATTATCCGACCGCTGAATTTTGCCAAAAATGCCCCAGGTCGCGGCGCGCGCATTTTTTCCGATACGAGGGGGCGCAAAATACTGGTGGCACAGGTTTTGGGGCAGGTGTTCATGAAACGCGCCTTTGATGATCCCTTTAGTGCAGTTGATCAAATTTTGCGCAACCACCCTCTGGGCGGTCAGGTCCAAGCGATTGTTCTGGATGTCCACTGCGAAGCGACATCGGAAAAAATGGCCATGGGGCATTTCTGTGATGGGCGTGCATCATTGGTTGTTGGCACACATACCCATGTGCCCACGGGGGATGCGATGATATTGACCAAAGGCACGGGCTATCAAACCGATGCAGGCATGTGCGGCGATTATAACAGTGTGATCGGCATGGATCCCGCCGAACCGCTGCGCCGATTTGTGACAGGGATGACAAAAAACCGGTTTGAACCCGCAATGGGGCCTGCCACATTGTCAGGCGTTTTGGTGGAAACGGACGATAAAACGGGTAAGGCAGTGGCCATCCAAATGATCCGCCATGGCGGAAAATTGGAACAATCTGCCCCATGATCCAGCGGTTTTGGCCCTATGTTGTCTTGATCCTGTTGGGGGCAGGGTGGGGGGCGTCTATCCCATTGACCAAAATAGCCGTATCCACGGGGCACCAAGAATTTGGATTAATTTTTTGGCAACTGGCAATTATGTCGGTTTTGTTATCAGCTGTGGTGATGCTGCGCGGCAAACCCTTGCGAATTGGCCTGCCGTCGCTAAAGCTGTTTGCCATTGTGGCATTGGTCGGAACAGTTTTGCCCAATACGGCATCCTATACCGCGGCCGTTCATCTGCCTGCGGCCTTTATGGCGATTTTGATTGCCACAGTCGCGATGTGGGCCTTTCCTATTGCCATCGCGATGGGGCAGGATCGGTTTTCGTGGAAACGTTTGTCGGGGTTGGTAATCGGATTGATTGCCGTTATTTTACTGGTAGCCCCGAGTGCCAGTTTCCCAGACAGATCGGTTTTGTGGTTTGTTCCTATCGCCCTGATTGCCCCGTTTTTCTATGGGATTGAGGGGAATTATATTTCAAAATTTGGCACGCTCCATCATGGCCCGATTGAAACGTTATTGGGGGCATCTGTGGTCGGTTGGTTCATCGTGACACCTGCCGCCATTGTGACGGGTCAGGTCTTTAACCCCTTGGCCAATTTTGGCGCGGCGGAATTGGCCCTGCTTGGCGCCAGCCTAATCCATGCGATTGTATATACCAGCTATGTATGGTTGGTGGGCCGCGTTGGATCGGTCTTTGCCGCTCAGGTCAGTTATATGGTCACCTTTTTTGGCGTCTGTTGGTCCATATTGTTTCTGGGCGAAGCACAATCCCCCTATCTTTGGGCCTCACTTGTTTGCATGATGGCAGGCATGAGCTTGGTGCAAACACGTTCAAAGGACAATTAATGCTGTCAAACTTTTTCACATCCCCTGATGTGGCGCCCTATCTGGCGATTGCCATTGTCTTGGCAATGTTTGTAATGTTTGTCCGCGAAAACTATCCGACCGAAGTGGTCGCGCTGGGCGGGGTATCGGTGTTATTGGCTACGGGGATCTTGCCTTATGACGCGGGATTGGCGGTGTTATCGAACCCCGCGCCATGGACCATCGCAGCGATGTTTTTGGTAATGGGCGCTTTGGTGCGCACGGGGGCCTTGGACGCCTTTACCGTTTTTGCAGATGCGCAGGCCAAAACCCATCCAAAACGCGCCATCGCGATGATGATGGGGTTTGTGGTTTTGGCCTCTGCTATTGTTTCGAACACACCGGTCGTTGTGGTGATGATCCCTGTGTTTGTGCAGCTGTCGCGCACTTTGGGGTTGGCATCGTCAAAATTGTTGATCCCGTTGTCCTATGCGGCGATCATGGGGGGGATGTTGACCCTGATTGGCACATCCACGAACCTGCTGGTTGATGGTGTGGCGCGCGCCCAAGGGATGCAACCCTTTGGTATTTTTGAAACCACACCGGTGGCCATTGTGGTGGTCATCTGGGGCATGATTTATCTGCGCTTTGTCAGTCCATTATTGTTGCCAGATCGCGACAGTATGGCCAGCCTGCTGTCAGACAAATCGAAAAAGAAATTTTTCACCGAAGCGGTCATTCCACCGGAATCTGCGTTGATTGATCAGCCTGTGACAGATGTGGCCCTGTTCAAACGGGATGGGGTGCGTTTGATTGACGTGATCCGTGGCGATGCATCGCTGCGCCGCAATATGCAAGATGTGGTGCTGCAATCTGGGGATCGCGTTGTGTTACGCACGAAAATGGCAGAACTGCTAAGCCTGCAACAGGACAAAAGCCTGCGTCCCGTCGATCAGGTATCTGCCGTTGAAACCACCACGGTTGAGGTGCTGATCACCCCCGGGTGCCGCATGGTGGCGCGCAGTCTGGGCAATCTGCGTTTGCGTCGCCGGTACGGGGTCTACCCATTGGCCGTGCATCGCCGCAATCAAAACATTGGCCGCCAGCTGGATGCTTTGGTGGTGCAGGTGGGCGACACCCTGTTGCTTGAGGGTGCGCCCGAAGACATTCAGCGACTGGCCGCTGATATGAATATGGTGGATGTGTCAAAGCCCACATCCCGCGCCTATCGCCGTGGGCATGCGCCGATTGCGGTGCTGGCCCTGTTGGGGATTGTTATTCTGGCCGCCTTGGGGCTGGCCCCCATTTTCATGCTAAGCATTCTGGCGGTGGCGATCATATTCCTGACCCGCTGTATTGATGCGGATGAGGCATTTGATTTCGTTGAAGGACGCCTGTTGGTCCTGATCTTTGCAATGCTGGGCATTGGCGCGGGGTTGGAACATTCTGGCGCAGTCCAGCTGATTGTCGATGCGCTGGCCCCCTATATTTCGCTGCTGCCGGGGGTGTTGATGATTTGGGCAATTTATTTGCTGACCTCGGTTTTAACGGAAATGGTTTCGAATAATGCGGTGGCTGTTGTTGTCACACCAATTGCCATTGGCTTGGCCCAGGCGATGGGCGTGGATCCGCGCCCCTTTGTTGTGGCGGTGATGGTCGCGGCATCGGCATCCTTTGCCACGCCGATCGGGTACCAAACGAATATGCTGGTCTATGGGCCAGGGGGGTATCGCTTTACCGATTTTTTACGGGTGGGCATTCCATTAAACCTAAGTATTGGGATCATTGTTTCGGTCATGATTCCTTATGTTTTTCCGCTATAGGGGGGCTTGCCCCGACGCGCAGGCGGGCTTAATAAGGGCAAAATTCATTTTTTGGAGGATACCATGGCAGGCCATTCAAAATGGGCAAACATTCAACACCGCAAAGGGCGGCAGGATGCGGCGCGGTCGAAACTGTTTTCTAAACTGTCAAAGGAGATTACAGTCGCCGCCAAAATGGGCGATCCTGATCCAGAAAAAAACCCGCGCCTGCGTTTGGCTGTAAAAGAGGCGAAATCGAATTCTGTTCCCAAGGATGTGATCGAACGCGCAATTAAAAAATCCGCCGCGGGCGAAGGGGACGATTACGAAGAAATCCGTTACGAAGGATACGGCCCAAACGGGGTCGCCATTATTGTCGAGGCCATGACCGACAACCGCAATCGTACCGCGTCAAACGTGCGATCCACATTTTCCAAAAATGGCGGAAATTTAGGCGAAACCGGTTCTGTTGGGTTCATGTTCGAACGCAAGGGGGAAATTACCTATGGTGCGGATGTGGGCGATGCCGATACGGTCATGATGGCCGCAATCGAAGCTGGCGCAGAGGATGTGGAATCTTCTGAAGATGGACATGTCATTTGGTGTCAGGACACCGATCTGTCAGATGTCGCGAACGCGTTGGAAACCGAATTGGGTGAAAGTCAATCGACCAAATTGGTCTGGAAACCCACCACAACAACCGAGCTGGACCTAGATGGGATGCGCGGTTTGATGAAATTGATCGACGCGCTTGAGGACGATGATGACGTACAGCGTGTCACTTCAAATTTCGAAGCATCAGACGACGTGATGGACCAATTGTAAGAATACATGCGATATTCTGAATAAGGCGCGGGTTGGCTGCGCCTTATTCATTTTTTGGCATAAACTATCATTTTAACTGAAATTAAATTCGTTCTTGACGCAAGTTTTTTGCGACATTAATCCCAAATTGATCCACTTTTACTGCGTTACTACCCTGTTTTTTCATGTAAATAAGGAATTTTCTTTAATTTTGCTATGGCAGTAATTAGATTGTAAAGAAAAAGTTGAAAATATTACTTTAGTATGATTTACTGTCCTAACGAGAACAAATGAATGCGGGTCTAATTATGTCATCTCAACGATATTTAAACGTCGCGCAACTGCGCGAACTGCTACATGGTATGGAAAACGATTTAGGTTTGGGTCATCTGACGCAAAACGAAAAGGATGTGTTTTATGCCGTGCAACTGGTGATTTCGGCCAAAGACGGGATCGCCAGATCCGAAGATATCAAGAACCATGAATTATCCAAAAGCATTACACAACCCACCTTTCACCGAAGTTTGAAGAGTTTGGTTGATAAGGGATTGCTGGCGCATGCGCCGAATACCAAGGCGGGATCTTATGTGAACCCCGAACCCCTATCCCAGCGTCAGGCCGTTCAATTGGCAGCCGTGATCTAGTAGGTTACAATAATAGAACTATACGCAATATCTGTTGCATGCTAAAACGCCCCTGTGCACACAGGGGCTTTTTTATGGGCAGTTTGGTCTCCGGCTTTTTATTGGGATTTTCGCTGATTTTGGCGATCGGATCACAAAACGCCTTTGTGTTACGGGCGGGGCTTGCGCGGAAATTTGTACTGCCGATTGTATTGACCTGTGCCGTGTCGGATGCAGTGCTAATCATCGCGGGCGTTTCAGGGCTGGGCGCATTGATCAGCCAGATGCCCGATTTAATAACGGCCATTCGGTATTTTGGGGCTACGTTTTTGGCGTTTTATGGTGTCCGATCGTGGATGGCGGCCCTGCGTGCCACTGATGGTTTGACCGCAGATGGCGTTTTGAACACGCAGCGACAGGCGATTGTCACATGTTTGATGTTCACTTGGCTAAACCCCCACGTTTATCTGGACACTGTTGTGCTGTTGGGATCCATTTCGCAAACCCATGCCAGCCCCCTGCTGTTCGCGGTTGGGGCAACTTTGGCCGGCTTTGTCTTCTTTTTCAGCTTGGGCTTTGGTGCGCGGTTATTGGCGCCATTGTTTGCGGCACCGCGGGCGTGGCAAATATTGGATGTCGTGATTGGCATCATCATGTTCAGCTTGGCCTATATGTTGATACAGGGGGCGTGATGGTACAGCAACCAACCGGTGCAACCAATACACTGATGGGGGTGTTTTGGATGGTCGTCACCGGGATCATGTTTGTTTGTGTGACGGCGGGTGTCAAATTTGTAGATGGCCGTGTGCCTGCGGGTCAGGCGGCATTTTTGCGCTATGCCTTGGGTTTGGTGTTGTTGATCCCGATGCTAAAACATCTGACTATGTCGGTCTTGACCAAATCCAACCTGACCCTGTTGGGGCTGCGGGGGATTGTGCATGGGATTGCCGTAAATTTATGGTTCTATGCTATGGGTGTTATTCCCATGGCGGATGTGACGGCGATGAATTACATGACACCTGTTTATGTGACGATTGGGGCGGCATTGTTTTTGGGCGAAACGCTGGCGCTGCGACGCATCATTGCGATCGGGGTGGCTTTAATCGGGGCCTTTATCATTCTGCGGCCTGGATTTCGGGATGTGTCATCGGGGCATTTGGCCATGCTGGCCACATCACTGGGATTTTCGGGATCTTATCTGATTGCCAAGCGTGTGTCCGGGTGCCTGCACCCATCGGTTGTGGTTGTCGCGCTGTCCATTTTGGTCACAATCGTGTTGGCGCCCTTGGCATGGTGGGTTTGGGTGCCGCCTTCGGCTGTGGACGTGATGCTATTGTTCGCGGTCGCGTGTTTCGCCACAGTTGGGCATTACACTATGACACTGGCCTTTGCCGCGGCCCCTGTGACGGTCACCCAGCCCGTCACATTTTTGCAATTGATCTGGGCAGTCGCAACAGGGGCCATCGTGTTTGGAGAAGCGATTGACCTGTGGGTCATTTTTGGGGCAGGTTTGATCATGTCAGCCATTTCGTTTATGACATGGCGCGAAGCACGGTCGCGCAAGCGGATCGTTTCCCCCTACGTTCAATCAGAACAACCAGGGTTAAAGTGATTAATTTTTGGGCATTTTCCCAAGAATTGCAGATTTTTTCATATTCTTGCGACTATTTGTCTAACCTCAGCCTAGAACGGAACGTTGCTGAAACCATGTTAAAACTTGATCATATCGTTATTGCCGCCGAGTCCCTATCCCAAGGGGTCGACTATATTCAAAACCTGTTGGGCGTTTCAATGACGACTGGTGGGAAACATGCGGCGTTTGGAACGCATAACGCGCTGCTGTCTTTGGGGGATGCATATCTTGAAGTGATCGCAATTGATCCAGACGCGCCCAAGCCCACCCATGCGCGTTGGTTTGGATTGGACACGTTTTCCGGGTCGCCACGATTATCCAACTGGGTGTTGCAAACGGATAAACCGCGCCGTGTGATTGGCAAAACCTTGATCGGTACGGGCGATATGATGACGGTATCGCGTGACGATCTGACCTGGCAGATTACGGTCCCCAAATCGGGGCATTTGCCGCTGGATAATTGTGCGCCGGCGGTGATCGACTGGATGGGGGCGGATCATCCCGTCACGCGGTTGCCCGATGTTGGCTGTCGATTGACCAATTTGCAGATCGAACACCCTCATGCGATTTCGTTAAAATCCTTTCTAACGGACACATTTTCTGACCCGCGTGTTGTGGTGCGTGGACGCGAATGCGGGGGGATGTCTGCCACGATAGAGAGCCCAAATGGGGTTGTCACACTGACATAACGCTTTTGTGAAATTTGCTGTTCCAAGGCGCAATTTGCTGTCGATCCGCTGTGTTTCGTGTTAGGCAATAGCCGTTATGTCAATTTGGTCCAAAATATCCCAAGCGTTATCCGCGTTGGCCAATGGCGAAAGCCTGTCTGCGGTCTTTGACCGGCTGCGCACGCCGCCAGAGCGGACTATTGCCTTTACCATTGCGGTGATTGCCCTTGGTGCCAAAATGGCCAAGGCCGATGGACGTGTGACCCGAGATGAAGTAACCGCCTTTCGCCAAGTGTTTCAAATTCCCTCAACCGATCACGATCATGCCGCGCGCGTGTTTAATTTGGCGCGCCAAGATGTCGCGGGTTATGATATCTATGCGCGACGGATCGGGGCGATGTTTGGGGCAGGGCACCAGACATTGCGCGATTTGCTAGAGGGGTTATTTTATATCGCAATTGCCGATGGCACGTATCACCCGCAGGAAAATACGTTTCTAGCCGATGTTGCCAAAATCTTTGGCATAAGTGGGCCGGAATTCGAAAGATTGCGCACGACCTTTGTGCCCGATGCTGCGCCTGATCCCTTCTGTGTGTTGGGAATTGATCCTACCGATGATCCCGATGCGATCCGTGCCGCGTATCGCAGGTTGGCACGTGAATATCACCCAGATCAATTGATAGCCCGTGGTCTTCCCCAAGAGGCCGTTACACTGGCTGAACGAAAAATGGCACAGATCAACGATGCCTATGATTACCTAAGTAAGGGACGTTGAATTTGGATGCGGATTGCCACCTATAACGTCGAATGGTTCAATGCGCTGTTTGATGATCGCGGGATGCTGTTGATCGATCAGGGATGGTCTGGCCGGTATAATGTGACCCGTCAGGTTCAAATTGCGGCGCTGGGGACTGTGTTTGCCGCCATAGATGCTGATATCATCTTACTGGTCGAGGCCCCCGATCATAGTTCAGATCGCAGCACGATTGCTGCACTACAACGGTTTTGCGCCCATTTCGGGCTGCGCACCGATGCCTGCGTTATGGGGTTTGCAAATGAAACCCAGCAGGAATTGGCCATTATGTATGACCCCAAACTTTGCACCATTACACATACCCCCCATGCGGGCCCAACAGCGCCGCGATTTGATGGCAGTTTTGACATTGATTTGGATATCGATTCGCGGCTTGATCGGGTTCAATTTTCAAAGCCCCCGTTGGAAACACAGGTGCAACTGGCCAGTGGACGCATTGTGGAATTGATCGGCGTACATCTGAAATCCAAGGCCCCCCATGGTGCGCGCAATCTACAAGAGGCGATGCAGCAATCCATCAAAAACCGCCGCAAACAATTGGCCCAAGCCATCTGGCTGCGGCGGCGTATTTCAGAACGATTGGCCGCCGGTACGGATATGATTGTCTTGGGCGATTTCAACGATGGGCCGGGTTTGGATACCTATGAAACCCTGTTTGGGCGATCCTCGATCGAAATTATCGCAGGCGCAGGATCCCAAGATGCGCCAATGTTTGATCCACATGTTGCACAGGTCGTCGTGGATGAATTTGGCGATCTACCCTATAGTGCGCGGTTCCAAGGGCGCGATCATACACCCCATTTGAATGCCTTGATTGATTATATTTTTGTCAGTCCAAATTTGACGGACAAGGCTGGGAAATGGCGCATTTTGAACCCGTATGAAGTGCAGTTACCCCCACAATTGACTCCGGCACTGATGACAGCCAGTGACCATTTTCCAGTAACGCTAGATTTGAACCTAGACTAGGTCGTCACCACCCGTGGCGACAGTTTTAACGATCGCGCAAGCGAGTCAAATCGTGACTGGGCAACTTCGCCAAATAGGGGCAACATATCCTCTGACAATTCCAAAATCACTATCTGGCGTTTGCGGTTTATTTTTAACTCGGCGTGCATGTGATCGTCGGAAATCCACAGCATTGCGCCTAGACGCATGGCCTTGCCGATGATTTCGGCCGATTGCAGCTGTTTTTCGTTCAACAACGTAAACAGATCCGCAAACGGACTGTCCGCCCGACTGTTTTTATAACGATGCAACAGCGCCAGACCCAACCAAACCCGTTCGGAATGTTTCAGGCCACCCAAATTTGCGCGCGTGGCATTGTCAAAGCAGACCTCGGCGCGGTAATCGGGGTGCGCGCGCCACGATACATCGTGCAGATGGCAGGCTGCTTGGATCAGGCGCAGAAATTCATCGGTTGCCAGAGGAAACAGCCCTTGGACGAAATTGAACAGGTGCTGGCCATAACCGGGGATACGGGCATCCTTCATCTCGGCAAAATGGCACGCCTCGATCAATGGATCGCGATCGCGCATGTCTTGGGGCATTTCTTCGTATAGCATACCTTCGCGGATACCATAGCTGGATACGGCAATATCCTTGGGTTTGAAAATAGAGATGATGCGCTTTAACACTTCTGCTGCATAAGGCAATAGGGCCATCCGACTGACGGAAATTCCAGCGCGCTCTCGGATTTCGGTGTGGTCATGTTCACCAAGATAGGCGATTGTTTCGCGGATATCTGTCGTGCTCATCCGATATTCATGCATGACATGCAATGGGTAGCCCCGCCGCAGCATATCGACACGCGCAAAGGCACGCCACGATCCACCCACCAAAAACAAACGGTTATGCTGGGGGCCCAAGGCGTCGCTCATTTTCGCCAGCATTTCTTTGATGTGGCGACTGCGACCTTTTTTCCCACCGGTCAATTCACGCAGCTTTAGCGGCCCCAGATCGGATGAAACGCGCTTGCCCACATGGCCGCCACTGATTTCGGCCAATTCCATTGACGATCCACCAATATCGCAGACCAGACCATAGCTGCCGGGCCAGCCCAATAATACCCCTTGGGCCGACAGACGCGCCTCTTCTAATCCGTCGATGATCCAGATTTTTTGACCTGTTTTTTCCAGCACTTCGTTGCAAAATTCTTCGCCATCAGATGCATCACGCACGGCGGCCGTCGCCACGGCGGTTAATTTGGGCACGCCCATTCCTTTGGCTAGATGCACAAAGCGGTCAATCGCGGCCAAAGCCCGTTTGCGCCCATCTGGGTTTAACCGCCCCGAATGTGCCATCCCTGCGCCCAAAGCACACATGATTTTTTCGTTGTAAAAATATGCGGGCGATCGGGCCGCCCCATCAAACACAACCAAACGCACCGAGTTTGACCCCACATCAATCACACCAACTTTTTTCAGATAGGGGTATTGGACATTGGCAAAATCGGCACTGTCATAGGGGGCCCATTGTGCTTTGGTCGTCTGGTTCATCCTGTGCCTCGTTCGTCGGGAACACCGACTGTTGTAAAGCGGCCTTGCGCCCTAATCAACTGCAAGTTTGTCTAGTACCTCGGCGGCAAAGCGCCGCGTAATATTGCGATGTTCAGCCAAGGCCTGTCGATCTAGTTCATCCACGATGCACTGTGCCTGTTCAAAGGATCGATCGCAGCGTATCAACAAATATTGTAATACATCGGGCGCCGGAAACAATTGTCGATCGGAAAATAATTTAGCCAGCAATGCGATAAACAGGGAATCGTCAGGGTCGGCCAATGTAGCTGCGCGTGATCCTTGCAGACGGGATGCCAAATCGGGCAGGGATAAATTCCATTTACTGGGGTCAGTGCGCCCTGTGACCAGTAAAAAATTGCACTGCGCTGCAATCAGGTTATGCAAATGAAACATGGCCTGTTCCGTGGCCATGTCGCCCGCCATTTGGTCCAAATCATCCACAACAACATTGGTTTGTGCCAATTCTGTCACATCGTGCTTGGTTAAATCGGTGGCTGCGATCACATCGGCCCCCGCTGCGTTGGCCCAAACATGGGATAGATGTGTTTTTCCTGACCCTTTGGCGCCGTACAGGATATGTTTGCGATTGGGCCAATTCTGCCAATCCTCGATCAAGGCGATCGCCAGCGCGTTGCTTTGTGAAATGAAAAAATCACCGCGCCCCAACGATGTGCGTTTGGGCAAATCTAAAATCAGCTGTTTCGACATCTTACTCTTTCGGATCAATTCCACTTAGCCCGCGGTATAGGCGGCTTTGCAGATAATTCGATATTCCAAACCTTGCAAGCACCCCAATACTGGCTGCAACCGGGACAGCAATCAACATTCCGATAAATCCGAATAATGCACCAAACACAGATAGGGCCAACATCAACCAAACCGGATGCAGGCCCACGGAATTGCCCACCAGTTTTGGGGTCAAAAAATTCCCCTCAAGGAATTGGCCCACAAAAAATATGCCCGCGACCAATCCGATGCTCATCCAGTCACCCCAGAACTGAAATAAAGCCAGTCCGATTGCCAAGGCCCCCCCCAGCAGGGCGCCCACGTAGGGGATAAAGGTCACCAAACCTGCGATCGCACCGACAATCAGTCCAAATTCCAAGCCGACAATCATTAGGGCAACAGCGTAGTATGTGCCCAATATCAAACACACAGATCCCATCCCCCGCACAAATGACGAAAGCGTCTTATCAATATCGCGTGCTAATTGGCGCACTGTCGGTGCATGGTCTAGGGGCAACAAAGCGTTGATACGTGCAATCATGTTGTCCCAATCCAGCAACAAATACACTGCCACAACGGGTGAAATGACAAACAGCAAAACGATACTCAACAACGACGCCGCCGAGGACAAAGCCTTGGCCAGCAATGTGGCCCCTTTTTCTTGGATGGATGCCCCAACCGACAACAGCGCGTCCCGCACAGGGGACGTTTCGTCCAAGACCGTTGGAAATTGTTCAGCAAAGAACATTTGTAATTGACGGAAAATGTCAGGCGCCGTGTTGAACAAATTGGTTGTTTGCTGAATCAGCGTGGGGATAATCAGCAAAGCCGCCAAAATAAAAAATAGGATCGACATAACCGTAATTATTGCTGTCGCAGCGATCCGTGAAAGGCCCATTGCCTCCAGCCGGTCTGCAATGGGGTCCAAAAAATAGGCCACAGCAGCGCCAATGACGAAGGGCAGCAATACATTGCCCAAAGTCCATAGCACAACGGCCAATACAACGGCTACGATCCCCCAGTATTTTGCTTGTTCTCTCACTGGCAATGCCACGGGCTAACTCCTTTTCGAACTGAGATATAACCTGAGGAACATGGTTGCTTTTTTCAACCCCAAATCGTATCCCCGCCTTGAGTGCCGTGTAACTATTTAATACGGTCTATCAGTCATTAAAAGCCAAGGAACCACAACATGCGCTTGTCTCGCTACTTCCTTCCCGTCCTAAAAGAAACGCCCGCCGAGGCGCAAATCGTAAGCCACCGTTTGATGTTACGCGCAGGCATGATCAAACAGGCCAGCGCAGGTATTTATTCATGGCTGCCCATGGGGTTCAAGGTGCTGCGCAAACTCGAAAACATCATCCACGAAGAACAGATCCGCGCGGGCCACATACCCATTCAAATGCCGATCATTCAATCGGCGGACCTTTGGCGTGAAAGCGGCCGTTATGACGCCTATGGCGCTGAAATGCTCCGCATTAAGGATCGTCACGATCGCGACGTGCTCTTTACCCCCACGGCCGAGGAATTGGTGACGGATATCTTCCGCTCACACGTTGGTAGCTACAAAGATTTGCCGCTGACCCTTTATCAAATCCAATGGAAATTCCGTGACGAAGTACGCCCGCGCTTTGGCGTGATGCGCGGCCGCGAATTTTACATGAAGGACGGTTATAACTTTGACCTGACCAAAGAGGACGCGCTACACGCCTACAATCGTCACTTGGTCAGCTATCTGCGCACCTACGAACGCATGGGGCTACAGGCCATTCCAATGCGCGCGGACAGTGGCCCCATCGGTGGCGACGATACACACGAATTCTTGGTCCTAGCTGAAACAGGTGAATCCGAGGTATTCTACGACAGCCAAGTCACCGATCTGACCTTTGGCGATCGTGACATCGACTATGACGACCGCGCACAATGTCAGGCGGTCTTGGACGAATTTACATCGCTCTATGCCCGCACCGATGAAACCCACGAAGAGGCATTATTTAACGCAATCCCCGCAGAACGCCGCCGTGTGGCCCGCGGGATCGAGGTTGGCCAAATCTTCTACTTCGGCACCAAATATTCCGAATCTATGGGCGCGACCGTGGCAGATGCGCAGGGCAACAACGTGCCTGTCCATATGGGCAGCCACGGCATCGGCGTCAGCCGCCTGATCGGCGCCATAATCGAGGCCAGCCATGATGAGAATGGCATAATCTGGCCCGAGGGCGTGACACCTTTCCACTGCGGCATCGTCAACCTGAAACAGGGCGACGCCGAGGCTGATGCGGCCTGCGACGCGATTTACAAATCCCTCACCGCGCTGGGTCTCGACCCCCTCTATGACGACCGCAACGAACGCGCGGGCGGCAAATTCGCCACAATGGATCTGATCGGTCTGCCATGGCGCATCACAGTGGGTCCACGCGGTTTGAAGAATGGTGTCGTTGAACTCACCTCCCGCCGCACAGGTCAATCGCAAGAACTGCCGCCAGAACAGGCGGTCGCGAAAATCCACGAAATTTACCAAAACGTCTAACACCTCGAAACCGCGCAGCCGAAAAAACTGCGCGGTTTCGTCTTTCATTTTTGTAAAAATACTCGCGCCGCAGGCTTGCGCGTCAGCGCAATCAATCCTTCAGCAATCGATCCCTCTCCACGAAACCCAGCGCCCGTGAAAATCCGTACGATCCAAATCACACCAGATGCCTTCAGGCCAAAGCTACAATCGCAAACCTGCACAGTCAACCGCTCCATCATATTCCATCGAAAAATGCGCAACGGGTCGTTGCTGGGTTGCCCTAGACGCAGCCATGTCCAATGCACTTTGAAATTCCTTCTCGGAAGCTGGATCAAAATACTGACGTACAACGGTGTGATAAATGAAAGGCACAACATTTTCGGGTTGTGCTATTATACGCTTGGCCAACCATGGACCGGCGTCCCCACGCTCTATTTGTGTCTTTTGATGGGGCAGGGCGGGATCCAATCGCTCTAGGCGGTCAATTTGATCTGGCCAAGTATAGGCGCGCAGTTTTAACGCGTCCCTTGGATCATGCGCATCCAATGGTGCGCTATCAACGCCTGCGCGGTCAACTACTGGAATGTCCCCTGTCCGAGCAGGCCCCCCGCGCCAATCGGGGGTCAGTGTCAAAATCGGATCTCTGGGTGTAAAATCAAATCCCTTTGCTGCCACCTGATAGCGGTCAAAGTTCAAATTCAAACCCACACTTGCTCCTATTTCTGATACCATTAGGGGCAATTGATACCGATCAAATATCCCTCGTGCGGCGGCGGCAATTACGCTTGAGCGGCGAATTTCGTTGGTTTGCGGTGGCACCATCACCCATCTTGCAATCCAATCTGAATTCTGTGCAATCGTTTCGCCAAGACCGGCCCAAATCAGATCTTGTTCCCATTGCGCGGGGGGATAGGCCTTGGCCAAGGCGCAATCTGGATTTTCCAACACAAACCCATGCAACGCACCTGCCAAGCGCAGCGGGAAATTCCCGGCAAATGCATCCGGATCATTGACCAAACGCGCCAGCGGGTCGAACACATCCGATCCTTGGGCAATTTTATCCCCAAATAACGTCATCAATTTGCCCATAAAAGGCGACCCAAGATCGCGGCAATTTCGGGCCTGATCGTAAAAGATCGAACTGTAAATCATTTAAACCTATCAACCAATTTTTGCAGTGGGGATCTGTCATCCTCAGCCGCATTATTGGTTGGAGGCGCAGTTTTTTCAATCTGGGGTTGTGAAACCTTTGTGGGCTTGCCGGCTTTGACGGGTTGGGGCCGGGCCAAAGCGACTGCATTCATAAACCCAGCCGTATCACCATCGGCCAGTTTCGCAGCACCGCGCCCGATGCCACGGATCAAATCATCCAGCCAATCCTGTTCTGCCTTGGCAAAATCCGACAAAACATAGACCGCAACCCGGTCTTTGTGCCCCGGATGCCCAATGCCTAACCTGACACGATGATAGGCCTCGCCGATATGTTGGTGGATCGACCGTAATCCATTGTGCCCTGCGTGACCGCCACCCGTTTTAACGCGGCATTTCCCGGGCGCTAAATCCAATTCGTCGTGAAAGACCACCACATCATCCGCGGTCAGTTTGTAAAACCGCATGGCTTCACCAACCGATTGCCCCGATAGGTTCATCAATGTTTCAGGCTTTAACAAAATAACCTTGTCATTGCCCAATCGACCTTCGGTCATTTGTGCCTGAAATTTGGATCGCCACGGCCCAAACCCATGTGCCTGCGCGATTTCATCCATCGCCATAAATCCGATGTTATGACGGTTTTCGGCGTATTTTGGGCCAGGGTTCCCAAGACCTACGAAAATCTGCATATCTTTCCCTCTTTTGCGGCAACATAGAGCGTTGGATAAAGGGTTGCAAAGACAAAAAAACGGGACCAAAGGCCCCGTTTTCTATTTCAAAACATGCAGAGGTTTACTCTTCTGCTTCGCCTTCGCCCTCTTCTTCGTCGTCAGACTGTGCTTTCAATCCTGATGGCGCAGAAATGTTGGCGATCACAAAGTTACGACCGATCGTCGCTTTGGTGCCTTCTGGCAATGTGACGTCGTTGATGTGTACGATGTCGCCGATTGCCATGCCTGTCAGATCAACAGTGATCTTTTCAGGAATGTCACCTGCAGTTACAACCAATTCAACCTCGGGACGCACAACAGTCAAAACACCACCGCGTTTGATGCCTGGGGCTGCGTCTTCGTTGATGAACTCAACCGGGATAAACAGGTTGATTTTTGATGTACGACGTAAACGCATGAAATCAACGTGTGTTGGCAAATCTTTGACAACATCGCGCTGAACGTCACGACAGATAACGCGTACGTCCTCTTGACCTTCGACCTGCATGTTAAACAAAGTTGACAGGAAACGGCCTTGCTTAAGGCGTTTCAGCAATTCGTTGAAAGGCATTTGAATCGCCAGCGGGTCTTGGCCGCCACCGTAAATAACACCAGGTACCATGCCATCGCGACGTGCTTGACGAGCGGCGCCCTTGCCTGTCCCCGTACGCGCGATAGCTGTTAGATTTGGAATCTCGTTAGCCATAATATATCTCCTAAGCTTTGTGCAGAACTCCTCCAAGGCTGTAGCCCTGCATGGATCGCGCGTATAGAGGAGTTTATCGGGAATGGAAAGCGGTTTTATTGACAGTCGGATGTAAATCCAATTGCGGGTGGTCGGATTTGGCGATCTAACTGCTCTTATGAAAATAATTGATGATGTGATTCTGTCCCGCCCTGTTTTTCCGGCCTTTGTGATGTTGGGCGCAGCCTTTGGCGCCTTTGCGGCCTATATACCTGATATCAAATCGCAAATCTCGGCCACGGACGGCGTGCTTGGATTGGCGATGTTTATCTCGGCCATAGGGTCGGTGATCACAATGTGGTTGGCGCCCAAACTGGATGTGCTGTTGGGTCGGCGTGCCATAGTGATTTTAATGGGCGTGTTTGGGGGCGTTTTTTTGATTCCAACCTTTGCGCCAGTGTTGGCTGTGTTTACAGTTGGCATGATTGTGACATCCTCCATTGCGGGGACGACAGATGTGATCATGAATGCACGTTTGTCCCAAATCGAATCGCGCAATGGCGTGACGCTGATGGGGCTAAATCATGCGGCATTTTCATTTGCCTATGCGATTTCAGCGGTGATTGCGGGTCTGACCCGTGGCGCGGGGATCAGCGCGGGGCAATATGCCTTGGGCGTGCTGGTCCTGATTGGGCTGCTGGTTTGGATGACCTCAGTTCCGGCCAAGACATCCACCGCCCCCCAAGATGACGATGCGCAGGTGTCGGTCCCTTGGGCGATTGTCGTTGTGCCCGGTTTTGCTATTATGGTGGCCTTTATGACAGAATTGGCCAGCGAAGCATGGTCCGCCCTGCACATCGAACGGGTGCTATTGGCCTCGGCTGAAATGTCGGCACTGGGCCCTGCCATTTTGGGGGCAACGATGGGGGTGGGACGATTGGCGGGGCAATATATGTTGCAAAACGTCAATGAATTAAAAATCGTTCGCGTTGGCGCGATTATGTCGGCCATTGGCGCCTTGGCTGCGGCGCATGGGGCGGGGCCGGTATTTGTGTATTCCGGTTTTGCCATGCTGGGGGCGGGGGTGTCTGTGATGGTACCTATGCTCTTTTCCCATGTGGGAAAGGTAACGCCAGAACATCTGCGGACCCAAGCGATTTCGCGGGTAGCAGTCATTGGCTATATCGGGTTTTTCCTCGGCCCGCCCATGATGGGTTTCCTGTCGGAATTGGGAACGCTGAGCACGTCTTTTACCGCGATTGCGGCACTTTTGATCGCGGTCACCGTTGTCTTGCGATGACGGCTGCGATGATGGTGAAGGATCAGGCCCATTCACGCCCGAAATCTTTGGGCACCAACAGCGTGTTGCGGTCTACATCCGTAATCAACCTATGCCCGCACAGCGCCATGGATGTGTCCATTTCTTTGTGAATGACCTCTAACGCTTTGGTCACGCCCTGTTCGCCCATTGCGCCCAGACCATAGATATAGGACCGACCGATATAGGTGCCCTTGGCGCCCAAGGCTAGCGCCTTTAACACATCTTGGCCTGATCTGATGCCGCTGTCTAAATGAACCTCGATCTGATCGCCGACGGCATCCATAATGGCGGGCAGGGCCTTGATCGAACTGATGGCACCGTCCAGCTGACGACCGCCGTGGTTGGACACAACAATCGCATCGGCCCCTACGGACAGCGCCGCCTTGGCGTCATCTGCATCCAATATACCCTTTAGGATCACCTTGCCGCCCCATTCCTCTTTGATCTTGGCGACCTTTTCCCAATCTAGGCTGTGGTCAAAGCTGGTGGCCGTCCATTCGGACAGGGACGATGTATCCTTGACCCCTGATGCATGACCGACAATGTTGCCAAAGGTGCGCCGTTTCGTGCCCAACATTCCCAAACCCCACTGCCATTTGGTGGACAGGTTGATCATGTTTTTCAACGTGGGCTTGGGCGGCGCAGATAGGCCGTTTTTGATATCTTTGTGGCGTTGCCCAAGGATCTGCAAATCCAGCGTAATGACCAAGGCCGAACAGTTTGCATCCTTGGCCCGCTGGATCAGACTTGACACAAAGCCCGTGTCTTTCATGGTATAAAGCTGAAACCAAAATGGTTTGGTCGTATGTGCGGCCACATCCTCAATCGAACAGATGGACATGGTCGATAGGGTAAAGGGCACCCCAAATTTTTCCGCAGCCCGTGCTGCCTTGATCTCACCATCGGCCGATTGCATGCCTGTAAAACCGACGGGGGCCAATGCCACGGGCATGGATACATCTTGGCCAATCATCTGCGTGGCGGTGCTGCGGTTTGTCATATCCACGGCCACGCGTTGTTTTAGCCGGATTTGATCGAAATCGCTGACATTTTCGCGAAAGGTCTGCTCGCTCCAGCTGCCCGACTCGGTATAGTCGTAAAACATTTTGGGCACGCGACGGATATAAATGTCTTTCAAATCTTGGATATTGGTGATCACGGGCATTTGGCGTATCCTTGCAAACTGGTGATATTTATTGACCAATTTAACGTATCTTGCAACCCCAAAGCGGTACGAGGATAGGCCCCAAAAAAACAGGCGACCCAGTGGGCCGCCCAAAAATGACAGGTTGGATCGCAGGATCAGGCCGAATGCGCCCCGTCCGCCAATGATTTGACAAAGGCCAGAACCTCATCCACGGATTTGCCCGATGCCAATTCTGATACGATCGCCGATCCCACGACCGTACCATCGGCGATGCCTGCAATGTCTTTGGCGGTTTCGGGGGTGCGCACGCCGAAACCTACGATGATCGGCAGGTCGGTTTTCGATTTAATCCGTGCAACCTCGGGGGCGACGACATTGGCCTGTGCGGCGGCGGCGCCTGTGATCCCAGTGATCGAGACGTAGTAGACAAAGCCGGAGGTGTTTTCCAAAACCTTGGGCAGGCGTTTGTCATCGGTGGTGGGGGTCGCCAGTCGGATGAAATTCAATCCAGCTTTCTGCGCTGGAATGCACAACTCGTCGTCTTCTTCTGGGGGCAGGTCTACGATGATTAAGCCATCAATTCCGGCGGCTTTGGCATCGGCCAAGAACGGGTCAACCCCGCGGCTGTAAATCGGGTTATAATATCCCATCAACACAATCGGTGTGGTGTCATCGGTTTCACGAAAGGCGCGGGCCATTTCTAATGTCCGCTCTAAGGTCATGCCCGCGGCCAAGGCGCGTTGACCTGCCAATTGAATGGCGGGGCCATCGGCCATAGGGTCGGTAAACGGCAGACCCAATTCGATAATATCAACGCCTGCTGCGGGCAAACCACGCACCAATTCCAGCGATGTGTCGTAATCGGGGTCACCTGCCATGACATAAGAGACAAACGCCTTTTTGCCCTCTTTGCGTAAGGCTGCGAATTTATCGTCAATTCTGGTCATCTTGGGTCCCCTCAATAAATCTCGGATCGGTTTGACCTGAATCATTGATAAAAATCAATAGCTGCTGGGCTGTATTTCCAACAAAAAGATTGTAAAGCGTGAATTTAACGCGGGCAAAGTGTGCAAAACAGGGGCGAATGGCTTGCGCCTGACAGGGCCACAGCCTAAAAGCGCGTGAAACATATCTAGGAGAGATCACATGGGTTTTAAAATGGGTATCGTCGGTCTGCCAAACGTGGGCAAATCAACCCTGTTTAACGCATTGACCAAAACAGCTGCAGCGCAGGCCGCAAATTTCCCGTTTTGTACCATTGAACCCAATGTTGGGGATGTGGCTGTTCCCGATGCGCGCCTGGATACATTGGCCGCGATTGCCGGATCGAAACAAATCATTCCAACGCGTCTGACCTTTGTCGATATTGCCGGATTGGTCAAGGGCGCGTCCAAAGGTGAAGGGTTGGGAAACCAGTTTTTGGCCAATATCCGCGAAACCGATGCGATTGCCCATGTGCTGCGGTGTTTTGAAGATGGCGACGTCACCCATGTCGAAGGGCGCGTTGATCCCGTGGCCGATGCCGATACGATCGAAACCGAGCTGATGATCGCCGATATGGAAAGCATAGAAAAACGCCTGCAAAACCTAAGCCGCAAAGTGCGCGGTGGCGACAAAGACGCGGTACAACAAGAGCGTTTGTTGAAAGAGGCCTTGGCCGCGCTGGAAAATGGTAAACCCGCCCGTTCGGTCGTGGTCGATGCCGAGGATGCACGCGCGTGGAAAAACCTCCAGCTGCTGACAACCAAGCCGATTTTATACGTCTGCAACGTGGGTGAAGGCGATGCGGCGAATGGCAATGAATATTCCGCCAAAGTGGCCGAGATGGCCGCAGCCCAAGGTGCCGGCACCGTTATTATTTCTGCGCAGATCGAAGAGGAAATCAGCCAGCTTGAGGCGGAAGAGGCAGACATGTTCCTGTCTGAAATGGGTCTGGAGGAAGCTGGGTTGGACCGCTTGATCCGGGCAGGCTATGAACTGCTGAAATTGGAAACCTATTTCACTGTCGGCCCCAAAGAGGCCCGCGCCTGGACGATCCGCCGCGGCACGGCCGCGCCACAGGCCGCTGGCGTTATTCACGGCGATTTTGAACGCGGGTTTATTCGTGCAGAAACAATCGCATATGATGACTATATCGCCTGCAGTGGCGAAACTGGTGCAAAAGAGGCCGGCAAGATGCGCGTGGAAGGCAAAACATACATCGTCCAAGATGGCGATGTGATGCATTTTCTGTTCAACACCTAAGCTGTTTTTCAAGGGGCTGTTTTACGCGGTGTGGCCCTTGCGGGCCACGCAGGGTCGTCCGTTGTGTGACCGGGCTGCGCCCTTGTCACACAACTTCCAAGGCGAATTGTGACGTGACGCGTAATTTTCTGTCAAAAAACAAGTTCCGCCCCTTGTCCATTTCACAATGTCACTATAAAGAGGTCAGCGGAGACGTGGCCGAGTGGTCGAAGGCGCTCCCCTGCTAAGGGAGTAGGCGGGAAACCGTCTCGAGGGTTCGAATCCCTTCGTCTCCGCCATAAACAATTTTTTCTTTATTAACAACGGCTTGCGGATATTT
Organism: uncultured Paracoccaceae bacterium; assembly: GCA_965659465.1. Taxonomy (GTDB): domain Bacteria; phylum Pseudomonadota; class Alphaproteobacteria; order Rhodobacterales; family Rhodobacteraceae; genus CAJXSD01. The sequence goes on from CBFHVU010000021.1 coordinate 21,660, forward strand.
ATTTTTTGCTTGTACCCAGTTTTGGTGGGTGATTTGTAGTGAGCTTGCGTTTGCGTTGATGGGCTCCATGTTTCTGATATCTACTTGCCTGTGTATAGATTCGTGTCTGTACTTAACTTGGGTATAGCTTACGCTTTAACAGATCATACAAGCCGTCTGTACTTCCCGCCCTTTCCATTAAGCGATCCTATCTTTGGCTTACGAACAAGTTCCAGCGCACCAACGCTGACGAGAGACTTTACCAGATCAAGTGCACCCTTAGTGCTACCACCCACAAGCTCAAGAACTTGCGACTGTGCCAAGTCAATCGTATCACCCACTTCACATCGCTGTTTGATCTTACCCCACAAGAAGTACAGACGCTTATCTCCAGTCGCCAAGAGTTTAGACTCCACAATAGATGGCGTCTTTAGCTTCTCTATGCGTGGCAACATGACAACCTCAAGCAAGGTCTTTCTCTGCTCGTTTGATAAAGGATGCTTGCAATGTTGATCCTCGAATTCCTGAGCTACAAGTTTTATCTCTGATAACTCAGCCCAGTCACTCGCTAACTTAATACAAGCGATCTTGGCTGCACTCAGGAGCGCATCGTTTTCTATGAAGCCTTCGCCAAGTTGATCTCTTTGGTATTGCTCCTGTGCGTTGCCCTTCTTTACAGCCTTCAGGTGCTTTCCTCTTGCTGGTCCACGATCAGTACGAACACTCGACTGCAGCATTTGTTGCGCCTCATCAAAAGAGGATGCATCATTTAGGACTTTGTTGTGTAGCTCAACTCGCCAATCATTTCGGTTCTTGTTGTAGACTGTAAAGAACTCATCATTCCAGAAGGTCCAACGGCGTTCAAGTTCAGGGTAGACTTCATACAAGTCGTATTTATTAGGACGGATGTAAAACGTCATTAACGCTTTGTACTCTATAAAACTAAGAAGTTTGTCTGGGTAATCTATGAATAAAAGTTTTGGGTGTTTCATTGATAAGACCTTTTATTGTTGTTGTGAAAACGGTCTCCTTTCCCTCTTTAGCATAGTACCATAAATACAGATAAGCTAAAAGACATTTATGTATGGTATTACTACATAGTAGAAATAGTTTTTACTTTATCTACAAAACAAACACCATAAAACTAACAATGTATTTGTACTCTAATGTATGTGTCGTCCGTGGGGGACGACATTGCTACGTAGTTTAAACTTTAATGTTTAACTAAGGGAAGTTTGTATTTATAAACATGTATTAGTTGTTTAAACTTGACATTTACACACGGATAGGTTATAACTATCCACATATAAACAAGCCACTGTTTGTATTTCCCCAACATCCCCAACCTAAAGAAGAGGAAACACACTATGTGTGATGTGTCTACGCC
>CBFHVU010000022.1:0-22597 GCA_965659465.1 uncultured Paracoccaceae bacterium
CGATCCCCTGATGCGCGCTTTTTCTTAAACAATCCGTTTAATGCCCGCTGTCCAGAATACCGGTACGAACAGAATAATTGACAGCCAAACCATAATCAGGATCGTCATCACTATCGACCATCAGATGGCCCGCCTTTGCCAATAGCTTATGACAATCGCGGCTTAGGTGGCGCAGCTGAATCCGCTTACCCGCCGCTTCGTATTTGCTTGCGACAGCTTCGATCGCTTGCAATGCAGACTGATCAACGACGCGGCTGTCATCAAAATCAACAATGACCGTATTGGGATCGTTGGAAATATCGAACAATTCGATAAACCCGTCCGTTGACCCAAAAAACAGCGGACCCTGGATTCGGTAAATTTTGTCACCGGCATCGCCAAATTCGATCTTTGCATGAATGCGCCGTGCATTATTCCACGCATAGGCCAAGGCCGACACAATCACACCAACAACAACGGCAACCGCCAGATCCGACATGACTGTGACAACTGTTACCAACACGGTAACCAGCGCATCCGTCAATGGAACACGCCGCAAAATGCGCAATGAATTCCAAGCAAATGTACCAATGACCACCATGAACATCACACCGACCAACGCCGCCAGTGGAATTTGTTCAATTATGGGGGAACCTACTAAAATGAACACCAACAAGAACACAGCAGCCGTTGCTGCGGCAACACGGGTGCGTCCGCCAGATTTGACATTAATCATGGATTGCCCAATCATCGCACAGCCACCCATGCCACCAAAAAATCCGGTGACCGTGTTGGCAACGCCTTGCGCGACACATTCTTGACTGGCCCCACCGCGTTTTCCCGTGATTTCACCCACCAAATTCAATGTCAGCAGACTTTCAATCAAACCGATAGCAGCCAAAATGACCGAGTATGGCAAAATAATTTCAAACGTTTCCCATGTTAGTGGAACCATTGGAATATGAAAGGCGGGCAATCCACCCTGAATGGATGCCATGTCGCCCACGCGTGGAACATCTAGCCCTAAGACAATAACCAATCCTGCGACAATACCAATCCCGGCCAATGGTGCGGGAATGGCTTTGGTGAAGCGCGGCAAAAAATAGATGATCGCCATGGTCAGGCCGACCAACCCCAGCATGATATACAACGCCGATCCACTTAAATAAGATCCGCTCGCAGAGCTGGGATCTTTGAACTGGGTCATCTGAGCCAAGAAAATAACAATGGCAAGCCCATTCACAAAACCCAACATTACGGGATGCGGGACCAGTCGAATAAATTTACCCCACTGCATGACGCCAGCAAAGATTTGTAAAATCCCCATCAAGACCACAGTTGCGAACAGATATTCCACACCATGTTCTGCAACCAAAGACACCATAACCACCGCCAAGGCCCCGGTCGCCCCTGAAATCATCCCAGGCCGGCCACCAATCAGTGCCGTGATCAAACCCACGATAAACGCTGCGTACAACCCCACCAATGGGTTCACCTGCGCCACAAACGCAAACGCCACAGCTTCGGGCACCAATGCCAATGCCACGGTCAAACCTGATAGAACCTCGATACGCAGGCGTGATACGGTAAAGGGCTCGTTCTTGACTTGGTCATCTCCGGCCCCTGTTAATTTTGCAAAGGCTGAAAAAAATGCGTCTTTCATGAAAAAACTCTTTCTCTTGGGTCTATCGTGTCTGGGCGCTGCTTAACGCATACGCGCCCTATTGAAAACCCGCTCATCTCACAGAGTTTTGATTAAGGTGGAATTTCCTTGGCCTTTGCACCCCGTTGTGCTTGATTGGCCCAACAGAATTTACAGCTGTAGGGGTACAGATGAAAAACGTGAAAATCGGAATCATAGGCGGATCCGGACTATATGATATAGATGGACTGGAAAACCCAATTTGGGTGAAACAAAACACCCCTTGGGGCGCTCCATCGGATGAAATTTTGACCGGTCGTTTACACGGTGTCGAAATGGCGTTTCTGCCGCGTCATGGGCGCGGCCATGTCCATTCGCCAACAACGGTGCCCTATCGCGCAAATATTGATGCGTTAAAACGTTTGGGCGTGACCGATGTAATCAGTGTTTCAGCCTGCGGGTCATTTCGCGATCACATGGCCCCGGGTGATTTCGTGATTGTGGATCAATTTATTGACAGAACCTTTGCACGGGAAAAATCATTCTTTGGCACGGGCTGTGTGGCGCATGTGTCGGTGGCGCATCCGACCTGCCCACGCCTGTCGCAGATCTGCCATCAGGCTGCGCAGGATGCAGGGATCACCGTGCATATGGGCGGCACCTATCTGGCGATGGAGGGGCCGCAGTTTTCAACTGTGGCTGAATCCAAAATGTACCGTGACAGCTGGGGCGCAGATGTGATCGGCATGACCAATATGCCCGAGGCCAAACTGGCCCGCGAGGCCGAGTTAGATTACGCATCCGTCGCCATGATCACCGATTATGACAGCTGGCATCCCGATCATGGGGCCGTCGATATCAACCAAATCCTTGCAACCCTGCAAGGTAACGGAACCAAAGCCCGCGATTTGGTGTCCCGCCTGCCCGCATTACTGGGCGCCACCCGCAACGATTGCCCGCATTACTGCGACAAAGCACTGGAATATGCCATCATCACAGCACCCGACAAACGCGACCCTACACTTGTGTCAAAATTAGACGCAGTCGCGGGTCGGGTTTTATCATGAGACTACACGGATTAGACCTCGCTCGGTTTCTGGCCTTTTTCGGAATGGTGCTTGTCAATTTCAGGATCGTGGCCGATGTGACTTGGGACACGTCGATGACAACGCGATTGATCGACACCACCGAAGGACGTGCCGCCGCACTTTTTGTTGTTCTTGCAGGGATAGGGATGTCGCTGGGACGACCAGATCATTGGCGTATTTTAAAGCGTGCGGCAGTGCTGTTTTGCCTCGGCATGTTAAACCAATTGATTTTCCCCGCTGATATCATTCATTATTACGCCTTGTACTTCATTGTTGGCGTGGCATTTCTGAACCAATCATCTGCGCGACTGATCATTGGAAGTATTGGGATAACCTTGGTTGGCATGGTTCTATTCCTTGTTTTTGATTTCGACAGGGGATGGAATTGGGAAACGTTAGAGTATACCGATTTTTGGTCGCTCGGCGGATTTATCCGCAATTCTATTTTCAATGGGTTTCACCCGATATTCTCTTGGGCCAGTTTCTTGGTTATTGGCCTTTGGATTGGGCGCTTAGAGTTATCCACAAACTCGGTACAAATGCCGTTGATTATTGGTGGTTTGATCATCACCTTTTTTACCTATGTCTTGGAGACAGTTTGGATCGCCAATACCGAATGGGCAGAAATGTTTACCTTCGCGCCAATCCCTCCCAATCCACTTTATGTGCTTACGGCAACCGGTTCCGCGTTATTTGTGCTAGGCTGCGCATTGTGGATCACACCTAAAATCGAGAAGTTTGGTATGACGCAATCGATATTGAAAGCGGGACGCATTTCTTTGACATTGTATTTTGCCCATATTTTGGTGGGGATGGGGTTTATGGAAACTATGGGCTGGGTGAATGGATATTTATCGCCACTACAGTTGGCTAGGTATTCAGTGGCCTTTAGCATTGGATGTGTTGCATTTGCCGTTATATGGTCGCGCATCCACACCCGAGGACCTTTGGAATGGGTTCTTTTTAAACTCTCATAAAGATTGAAGACAATGAAAACTGTAAAAGACTATATCCGCACAATCGTTGATTTCCCCCATGAAGGGATCATGTTTCGCGATGTAACAACCCTGTTTGCCGACCCCCGCGGGTTTCGCATGGCCGTGGATCAGATGTTGCACCCCTATGCCGGTCAGCGCATCGACAAAGTTGTGGGGCTTGAGGCGCGCGGATTTATCCTAGGCGGGGCCATCGCGCATCAACTGGGCACAGGATTTGTTCCTATCCGTAAGAAAGGCAAGCTGCCCGGTGCCACCATCAGCCAAGCCTATACATTGGAATATGGCGAGGCTATTGTTGAAATCCACGACGATGCCATCACCGAAGGCGAACGTATTTTGTTGGTCGATGACCTTTTGGCGACTGGCGGAACCGCAGAGGCTGGCATCAGCCTGATTGAACGGTTGGGTGGTGAAATCGTAGGCTGTTCGTTTATCATTGACCTGCCCGCACTGGGTGGACGCAAAAAATTGGAAGCCATTGGAATGGATGTCCAGATTCTCTGCGAATTTGACGGACTTTAGTCCAAATTCCGATGATCCAGATAATGGCGCACGCAATCTTGGACACGACGAAATCGATCACCCCCCAAATGCGTGCCGCCAAACCAGCGGGTGACAATCACCACATGGTCGGTGATATTGTCCCGCTCTAGCATCCGCAAAATCACCATGCCCGCCCCTGATTCCCCATCATCATTTTTGATAGGACCTTGATTGCTGGAAATCATCGCCCATGTGTTGTGGGTCGCCTTGGCAAATTTTTTGTCGCGCGTCAGCTGTTTGATCACAGCCAAGGCATCCGATTTGGACCGCGCAGGCGCACCTGATACGGCATATTTTGATCCCCGATCTGTCAAAACAGCATCGTATATTTGCAAATCCTTGGACATGGGCCTTTGTCCCAGTTGGGGTCGTGAATTACAAGATGTCAAAACCACTTGAACCGGCCCCGCCATCAGGGCATTAAAGCGGCATGGCAAAGCTTTATTTTCAATATTCGACGATGAACGCAGGCAAATCGACCCTGTTGCTGCAGGCAGCCTATAATTACCAAGAACGCGGTATGAATCCCTATCTGTTAACTGCCGCCTTTGATGACCGATCAGGACGGGGTAAAATCGGATCCCGCATCGGCATCCAGACACCTGCCGATACATTTGCAGAAAACGATGATCTGTTTGCTAAAATCCAGGCGCGCTTGGAACAAGGTCCTTGTGCCTGTGTGTTTATAGACGAGGCGCAGTTTCTGACCCCAGATCAGGTTTGGCAATTGGCTCGCGCCGTTGATGACCTAAAGGTTCCAGTCATGTGCTACGGCCTGCGCGTTGATTTTCAGGGCAACCTGTTCCCAGGGTCGGCGACATTATTGGCGCTGGCTGACGAAATGCGCGAAATCCGCACAATTTGCCACTGCGGGAAAAAGGCAACGATGGTCATCCGCCAAGATGACCAAGGCCGCGCGATCACCCAAGGGGCCCAAGTGCAAATTGGCGGCAATGAAACCTATGTATCCCTATGCCGCCGCCATTGGCGCGCAGCAGTGGGCGACACAGCCTAGTGCATGCGCCCCCCGTTTGGCACGGATTGATCGGGCGCGATCAACACCACCCCACCCGCGGGATCCATGCAGCCTAGCACCAGCACTTCGGACATGAATGGGCCGATTTGACGGGGTGGGAAATTGACCACTGCCATGACCTGTTTCCCGATCAATGACTCTGGCGTGTAATGGACGGTGACTTGGGCCGATGTTTTCTTTTCCCCAATCTCAGGGCCAAAATCGATCCACATTTTGATAGCGGGCTTGCGCGCCTCGGGGAAAGGTTCGGCCCGCAAAACTGTGCCGACACGGATATCAACCGCCAAGAAATCATCATACGAAATTTCAGCCATTGGCCAATTCCCGCGATCGATCAGCCGCCGCCGCAACAGTTTGTTCAATCAGGGGGGTCAGACCCGATGCGTCCTGCATCAAAACCTCAAGCCCCGCTTGGGTCGTGCCATTCGGGCTGGTCACATTTATGCGCAACTGGGTTGGCGTTTCATTCGCTGCCTGCGCCAATGCGCTTGCGCCCGCGACGGTTGCCTTGGCCAGTTGCATCGCCAAATCGGGCGATAGCCCCTGGGCCACGCCCGCTTGGGCCAAGGCGTCAATCATGTAAAACACATAGGCCGGCCCCGACCCTGATACACCGGTGACCGCATCCATCTGCTGTTCTGCGTCCAGCTGAACCACTTGACCAATCGCAGACAATAGGTTTTCGGCCATATGCAGATGATCCCCATCCGTGTGCCCATTCCCAATCATCGCAGTAATACCCTGACCAATCGCCGCGGGCGTATTCGGCATGGCCCGCACAATCGGGGTCGCCTGCCCCAAAATGGTTTCAAACGTCGCAATCGATGTGCCCGCTGCAATCGACAAAAACAGCGTATCGCCATTGCCCAAAGCCTGTAGTGATGGCAGGACCGCGCCCATCATCTGCGGCTTTACAGCGACAATAACAATCGCTGGGGATGGGGGTAAGTCAGTGTTGACATGAACGCCCTGCGCCCTCACCCAATCTGACGGATTTGGATCAATCACCCATACCGCAGTTGGCGACAGCCCCGATGCCAGCCAACCGGCCAACATGGCTGACCCCATTTTGCCGCAGCCCAACAGAACCAGTCCGCGGCGCTCAATATCTGAATACATAGAACCCCCAATCAAAGTTTGGGGTATTGTTACGCGCGACCGTAGGCTTCTGCAATGGCAACTTGTAACGATTGTTTCGGGGTTTCGTCACTATAGACCGACAGTTGAAACGCGGGATAAAACCGTTCCGAATTCAGAACGGCATTCGAAATCATCGTATCAATCTGTTCTGCGCTGGCGTACTGGCCACCGGCCAACACCAAACCATATCGGAAAACCATTAAGTTATGTTCAGCCCAGAAACTGAACGCACCTGCCCATGATGTTTCATTGACCGCGTTTATCGTTTCATACAGCTTTGGCAATCGCTCAGCTGGGGGCGCCATATCGAATGTGCAAATCATCCGCAATGTTTCATCAACGCCCGACCACGCCAAAGTGATCGAATAGGTGCGCCACTGGCCTTGGACGGCCATTGCGATTTGATTTTCTTCTATTCGATCAAATTCCCAGTCATGGTAGGATGCGATATTTTCAACGATATCTATGGGATGAATGTCATCCTCTAGGTATTGGTCTGTCAATGACATAGCGCCACCTTCCTCGCTTTGCGATGGGATATGGCAGTATCCGCAATCGCTTGGTGTCTGCTCTAGGTGCATGAATTTCGTACACACACCATACTATATATGGTGCTGCGCTTTTATCGCTGTGTAAAGAAAAATGTTGGGTTAACGCACAATATCTTGTGGATAACCGTAAATCAGGCACTATCTGGGCCGAAATCAGGGTATTGCCGCACCCACAGCACGAAAAAGCCGCCCAAATCCTTGGGCGGCACTGTTAGAAATTTATTTCGCAACTACGCGTTGTCAGATTTCTGGGCTTCCAAGGCGTCCAGCCGCGCGGCCAATGCGATGTTTTCTTCGCGTGCTTTTTGCGCCATCAAACGCACGGATTCGAATTCCTCGCGCGTGACAAAATTGCGATCTGCCAACCAGCGATCCAGCATAGATTTCATCGCAGTTTCTGCTTCGTCTTTTGCGCCTTGCGCGACACCCATTGCGTTTGTCATCAGTCGCGAAAAATCATCCAGCATCTTATTTCTAGTTTGCATGTCACACTCCATTCATCTTGTATCTATATAGGCATGTCGATACCAAAAGTCACTAGCTTGACACATGATCAAAAAAATGGGCAAACACGGGACTATTATGATACATTTTCCGAACATATCCCCCGAAATATTTTCCGTGTCTCTTGGCGGATTTGAATTTGCCCTAAGATGGTATGCCCTATCCTATATTGTGGGCATCTTACTGTCATGGCGCATTATGGTCGCGGCCAGTGTGCGGCCCCATTTGTGGCCCGATCAGACCCCACCGATGTCACATCGCCAGATCGAAGATTTCATGACCTATGCCGTGATTGGTATCATTGTGGGCGGGCGTTTGGGGTTTGTATTGTTTTACCAACCCGCCTACTACGCCGAAAACCCGATGGATATCATCAAGGTTTGGCAAGGCGGCATGGCGTTTCATGGTGGCTTGGCCGGTGTGATCCTAGCCGCCTATCTGTATTTCACAACCCAAAATGTACCGATTGGCCGCGGGGCCGATATGGTGGCATTGTCAGTTCCCTTGGGATTGATGCTGGGCAGATTGGCCAATTTCATCAACGCTGAGTTATGGGGCCGCCCCACCGATTTGCCATGGGGCGTTGTTTTCCCAGGCCAAGCGGCGCAGACCTGTGGTGATGTCGTTGGGCTATGCGCGCGCCATCCATCGCAATTATACCAAGCCACGCTTGAGGGACTAGTGCTGGCTCTGCTGTTGGCATATTTGGCATTCCGGCGTCAGGCGCTGAAAAAAACTGGCCTGATTACGGGCGTGTTTTTCATAGGCTACGGGATTGCGCGCAGCTTTGTCGAGCTGTTCCGCCAACCCGACGCACAATTCCAAAGCGTGGACAATCCAATCGGTTATGCGGTGCAGTTTTTTGGTATCGGCCTAACCATGGGGCAACTGTTATCGATCCCCATGATCGTACTTGGGTTGGCCTTGGTGATCAGGGCCAAGAATAAATGACCCCTCTGGAACAGATTATCTGTAACAACATCCGGACCAATGGGCCAATGACCGTGTCCCAGTATATGGCGATGTGTCTGTTCCATCCCACCTATGGATACTATACCCAATCTACTGTCTTTGGTCGCGGTGGTGATTTCATTACAGCCCCCGAAATTTCACAAGTGTTCGGCGAATTGGTCGGACTGGCCTTGGCGCAGGCGTGGATCGATGCAGGGCAGCCAAGCGGCGTTACGCTGCTTGAATTGGGGCCAGGTCGCGGGACGTTGATGGCCGATATTTTGCGCGCAACCAAACGCATCCCCGGATTTCATGGCGCAATAACCATCACCCTGTACGAAGCATCCCCCAAGCTGCGCGACATTCAACAACAAACACTGGCGGGTTATGACATCACATGGATCACCGATTTGACCCAGTTGGATGATGCGCCGTTGTTTTGTGTTGCAAATGAATTTTTCGACGCATTGCCCATTCGCCAATTTCAGCGGCACGGATCCCATTGGCACGAACGTACCGTCGGATTGCAACAGGACGCGTTGTGTTTCGGGCTTAGCAAATCACCGACAGATTTGCCCCAATTGATGGCCCGCATGGACGATACATCAGACGGCGACATCGTTGAGATTTGTCATCAGGCGGCCCCAATCTGCGAGCAGATCGGACATGTCATAAACACACACGGCGGGCTGGGGTTGATTTTTGACTATGGCGATTGGCGGTCCTTGGGTGATACGTTGCAAGCCGTGCAGAACCACGCCTATTGCGATCCGTTGCAAACCCCTGGGCAAGCCGACATCACCGCTCAGGTTGATTTCGAGGCTTTTGCACAAGCGACACCATCCGGATATTCACGCGTTACCCCCCAAGGTGTTTGGCTGGAACGGCTGGGAATCACTGCACGCGCGCAAACATTAGCGCGCGATCTATCGGGCGATGCCTTGGATCACCATATTCAGGCACATCGCCGCTTGACCCATCCTGACGAAATGGGGACACTGTTCAAAGTTATGGCGTTGTTTCCAAAAAGTGCCAAACATCCTGTAGGGTTTGAACCATGACATTAGAAATCATCACCTCAGATGCACTTGGTCCGGTCCGGCACGGATTTTTCACACGCCGCGGCGGCGCGTCGTCTGGAATTTTTGATGGCTTAAACTGCGGCGTAGGCAGTTCAGATCAAACCGAAATTGTTGCGATCAATCGCCAGCGCGTCCAACTGGCCATGGGCGATCATCCAATGATATCTGTTCATCAAACCCATTCATCACATTGCTTCATCGCCGATTCAGTCCTGACCGCACCTGTCAAAGCAGATGCCATAGCCACAAATGTTACGGGGATAACCCTGTCCGTTCTGACCGCTGATTGCCAACCGGTTTTATTTCATGATGCAAAAAACGGCGTCATAGCCGCGGCACACGCTGGATGGCGCGGGGCCTTAGATGGCATCCTAACGGATACAGTCGAAAAAATGGAAACGCTGGGTGCCGAACGATCCCAAATCGTGGCCGTCATTGGTCCATGTATTTCACAACCCTGCTACGAAGTCGGCGCAGAATTTCGCGATCATTTCATCGAAATTGATCCAAGCTTTGATCGTTTTTTTACCACTGGGCAATCACCCGACAAATATCAATTCAACCTGCCCATGTTTGGCAAAGACAGATTAGATTCCCTTGGACTGCGCCGTGCGATGTGGACAGGACATTGCACATACTCTGATGCGCAACGTTTTTATTCCTATCGTCGCTCGACGCATTTGGGTCAGGTGGATTACGGCCGCTTGATATCTTGCATCACACTATGACAGACGCCTAGGCGTCTTGGGCCAGACGGCTTTCTAAAACATCAAACGGCACACCAGGCTCGTTCTTTTCGCCGCGAATAACCAAAGATGTCTTGACCGACCCCACATTTGGCGCGCGCAGCAAATCTTCGGTCAAAAAACTTTGGAAACTGCTTAAATCTGGTGCCACGCATTTCAGCATAAAATCGACCTCGCCATTCAACATATGGCATTCACGCACCAATGGCCACGACTGACACCGTTCCTCAAATGCACGCAAATCGGCCTCGGCCTGACTTTGCAGGCCAACCATTGCAAACACCTGCACCTCAAACCCCAAGGCGCGGCTATCGACACGGGCGTGATAGCCCTTGATAAACCCCTGCTCTTCTAAGGCGCGCACACGGCGCAAACAGGGCGGCGCAGAAATTCCCACACGACGGGCCAATTCCACATTTGTCATACGTCCATCGGCCTGTAATTCGGATAAAATTAAACGGTCGATTGGATCAAGTCTTGTCAAAGGCATCAAATTGCGTCCCCTATTTTTAGTCTTGTTATACCATAACACTATCCATGCGCAATATTATTTCACGCCAGCGCAACATTCTTTTGCACTGTGCATTTCGCGCAGTAGCGACGAAATTCCTCTCTTTTCGTGCAGACCACAAATGTCTATATGTCATCCAACGCAGATTTAATGAACAGGTCAGATATGTCACAGACACGCCATACCAAAGTTTTAATCATCGGCTCCGGCCCCGCAGGATATACCGCAGGCGTCTATGCCAGCCGCGCTATGTTGGAACCCATTTTGGTCCAAGGTATGGAACCTGGTGGCCAATTAACCACCACGACCGAGGTTGAAAACTGGCCCGGCGAAACGGAAATTCAGGGCCCGCAACTCATGGTAAATATGGAATCGCACGCCCGCGCCATGGGCTGCGAGGTGATCACAGACCTAATCACATCCCTTGATCTCAAACAACGCCCCTTTGTGGCGCAGGGTGACAGTGGCACAACCTATACCGCCGACGCAGTTATCTTAGCCACAGGCGCCCGCGCAAAATGGCTGGGCCTCCCCTCCGAAGACGCGTTCAAAGGTTTCGGTGTCTCAGCCTGCGCGACCTGCGATGGCTTTTTCTATCGCGGACAGGAAATCGTCGTCATCGGTGGTGGCAACACCGCCGTCGAAGAAGCACTATTCCTCACCAATTTCGCGTCCAAAGTCACCCTGATCCACCGCCGCGATACCCTGCGCGCGGAAAAAATCCTGCAGGATCGGTTGATGAAAAACCCCAAAATCGAAACCCTTTGGTTCCATCAGCTTGACGAAGTCATCGGAACATCCGATCCCAAAGGGGTCGAAGCTATTCGCGTCAAACATACCAAATCAGGCGAAACAACCGAAATCCCCTGCAAAGGCGTCTTTGTCGCCATCGGCCACGCACCCGCGTCCGAATTGGTCGCCGATCAACTCGACATCCATTCCGGCGGCTACGTCTGGGTGGAACCGGGCACAACGCGCACCTCTGTTGCAGGCGTTTTCGCAGCCGGCGATTTGACGGACGTCCACTACCGCCAAGCAGTCACCAGTGCAGGTATGGGCTGCATGGCCGCACTTGACGCCGAACGCTGGCTTGCCGAACAAAATTAAGCACCATACAGATACAACTTGGGCTGACGACCTTCGGCCCAAGCGCACTCTTTCAGTTTTGCAAAAATACTCCCGCCGGAGGCTCCTGCGCCATCCAGGCATTCAACGGCGGCAAATGACCTATCATGGCTTGCAAAATACGCACGCCTTACAGAAACAATGATCCACTCATCAAAACATGGCCCGTGCCTGCCACACGGACCCCCGCGATCTGTTTCTGCGGCCCCAAAACGTGTACCTGCGCTTGACCGGGACGTCCCATCCAATGCCCCTGTTCAGCAATAAAATTTCTATTCTCGATCATGGCATTGTGCCACAAATACGCCGCCATTGTACCTGTGGCCGATCCTGTAAACGGATCCTCGGCTGGATTTGGCGGGGCCATCAACAACCGTGAAAATGTATCCCCAATCTTGGTTGCCCCTTGCAGTGTGACCCAAAACGGCTCCATCACCCCAATCGCAGCCCCCGCTTTTTGAAACGCGGCCAATGGTTTGGGCTGCAACGTGATCCGCGCCAAGACATCGTGGGATCTGACAACCGCAATGCAAAATGGCAATCCAGTTGATACAATTTGCGGCATGCCGATGATATCGTCGGCCTCAATCCCCCCAATCGCGGCAACATTGCTAGGATCTACTTTGGGGCCAAACTCGGGCGCCTTTTGCGTCATGATAACCCGCGGCTGACCAAAGCTTTGATCAATCTCAATCGGTACGATCCCAGCCTGCGTTTCTAAGGTGATCCGTGTGCTTGATAATTTGTCGCGATTCAACAGGGACAATACCGTTGCGATGGTGGGATGCCCTGCAAAGGGAATTTCGCCCCCTGCCAAAAAATACCGCACTCGAAACTCGGCCGTTTGCGATGGCCCCACGAATGTGCATTCGGTCAGGGACGTTTCGCGCACAAACGCAGTGCAGGTATCATCAGCTAGGTCCAGCGCATCGTGCACAACGGCGCAGCCGTTTCCACCAAACGGTTGATCCGTAAACGCATCGATCCAATCACATTGATATTCCATGACGACAACGTGTCGCAAAACCAATCAAACCGCAAATGTTTTATGCCATTACAGATGCAGCGCGCAGGTTTATCCTAATGTACCGTAACTGGGGTCAAGTCATTCTGCCGCGCCAGAATAAACGCCAGTTTGCGATCACGGACCAATGCCAACCGTTCGCCAGCTTCGCTATGAACGGCATAGACTTTGTTTTGGCTGGCCAATTTTTCACGAATTTCCTTTGGCAGGTCTTGGGTTGCAACCTCTTTGACATAAACAACCCCATACTTGGCGACTTGATTTGCCTGAGCCATGTTATTCCCCACGTTTGATTTTGATGGTTTGCACAACCGTATCGGGCAGGTTGATCGTTAAATCGACATGCAGCAATCCATTTTCCATGATCGCTTCGCCCACATCGACACCATCTGCCAACACGAATGACCGTTGAAATTGGCGCGCTGCAATCCCGCGGTGCAAAAACACCCGATCTTGGGAATCGTCACGCTGGCGTCCACGAATAACCAGCTGCCGATCCTCGACGGTGATTGCAAGATCATGTTCAGAAAATCCGGCTACCGCCAACGTTATGCGATACGATCGATTAGATGTTTGTTCGATGTTGTAGGGGGGGTACCCTTCGTTACCGGATTTCGCTGCGCGTTCCAGCAATCGTTCTAATTGTTCAAACCCCAGCATGTGTGGGTATGTTCCCAATGTCAGCTTTGTCATTGACACGTCCTTATTCAAGCGACAGTCCAAATTCTTGGCCCCAATTTGGCGGCCTTGGTAAAAATATGGGTGTGAATTTTAGGAAATGCAAGGGCTATGCAGATGGCTTTGTGTTTTGTATTATAAAACCTTAATGATTCAGAGGATCGCAATGAACGCGCCAACAGAATTTTCAATGAAATCAGACGATGTGCTTCGGTTTGAATTGCAGGTGTTTCGCCAAGAGCATCGCGATTTAGATGATGCCATAACTGCATTGGTTGAAAAGGGTACCGCTGATCAACTGACTTTGCAGCGACTTAAGAAGAAAAAGTTGCTGCTAAAAGACAAAATCGCCCTGATTGAGGACAGATTAACCCCCGATATTATTGCATAAATCCGCGGGATCACTATAGTGCCGGCTTCTTATGGGCAAAAGGGCGATGAACATGTCACACACTCCCCCCGTCGGCATTATTATGGGCAGTCAATCCGATTGGCCCACCATGAAATTGGCTGCGGATATTCTGGACGAATTGGGCATCGCCTATGAAACCAAAATCGTATCCGCCCATCGCACGCCAGATCGTTTATGGGCCTATGGCAAATCGGCTGCGGAACGGGGATTGCAGGTAATTGTCGCTGGTGCCGGTGGCGCTGCACACCTGCCGGGTATGATGGCGTCAAAGACACGCGTGCCGGTCATTGGCGTACCAGTCCAGACCAAAGCCCTGTCGGGTGTCGATAGCCTTTATTCCATCGTTCAAATGCCCAAAGGGTACCCCGTCGCCACCATGGCCATCGGGGCCGCTGGCGCTGCGAATGCAGGGCTGATGGCCGCGGGCATTTTGGCATTACAAGATCCCGAATTGGCCACGCGTCTGGATGCATGGCGTGATGCGCTGTCAGCGTCAATTCCAGATGAACCGAAAGACGCATAGATGTTAAGACAAGGCGCAACAATCGGAATTTTAGGCGGTGGACAGCTGGGTCGTATGTTATCCGTCGCGGCCAGCCGTTTGGGATTCAAAACTTGTATTTTCGAACCGGGCGGCGATTGCCCTGCATCCCATGTGGCCAATTATCATTTTCAGGCGTCCTATGATGATGCGGCGGCCTTGGAAAAATTCGCCAAATCCGTCGATGTGATTACCTATGAATTCGAAAACATCCCGACATCAGCGCTGGATATCCTAGAGGGATTTTGCCAGATCCACCCCAATCGCGAAACTCTGCGTGTGTCTCAGGATCGATTGAGCGAGAAAGATTTTCTGAACAATCTGGGTCTGAAAACAGCCCCCTATCAGGCGGTCGATACTCTGGCGGACCTACATGACGCGACGACGCGCATCGGGATGCCGGCCATTTTGAAAACACGGCGGTTTGGATATGATGGCAAGGGGCAAGCCCGCATTAATTCAGCCGATGATATAAAGGCCGCCTTTGACGATATGGCCAGTGCGCCCGCCATTCTTGAGGGGTTCGTTAATTTCACACATGAGGTTTCCGTAATTGGCGCACGCGGGATGAATGGCGAAGTCTCCTGCTATGATCCCGGTGAAAACGTGCATCGCGACGGAATTTTGCACTCCACAACGGTTCCCGCGAATTTAACCGCACATCAGCGGATGGATGCGGTATTGCTGACGGGGCAAATCCTGCGGGCCTTGGATTACGTGGGCGTGATGGGGGTTGAATTGTTTGTGACACCCGCTGGGTTGATCGTGAATGAAATCGCCCCACGGGTCCATAATTCTGGCCATTGGACACAAAATGGCTGCGCAATTGATCAATTCGAACAACATATACGTGCCGTGGCGGGATGGCCCTTGGGAGATGGAACGCGACATAGTGATGTTGTCATGGAAAACCTGATCGGTCACGACATGGACCGATTGCCTGAGCTGGTTGCGGCCCCTGATGTGTCCCTACATCTTTATGGCAAAGCCGATGTTAAGGTGGGTCGCAAGATGGGGCATTTTAATCGTGTGATTACACAGGCAGAGTAGCGCCCTGCGCCCCCATTTAGGGCGCTTGTGCGCTGCGGTGCCAGAACTGGCCCCGCGGCCCAGACGAACCGTCTGTTTACAGGAACATAAAACGTTCGGCCAAATCGCCAGTGACAAAGGTAGGTTTACCTGCTGCAAATGTGCCTTGGATCTGCATTTTCTCCTGATGCACAATGATGAAATCGGCCCGCTTTCCTTGGTCAAGTGTGCCGCGATCATGCAAGCCCAGTACCCTAGCAGGGCCAGAGGACACCAGCCCACTGGCATAGCCCCATCCACGCGCGTCTGCAATTTGCTGCATCGCCGTCCAAAGCGACGGATAGTGGTAATCCGATGCCAAAGCTGTCACCAAATCATCCCCCACCAAATCAACGGCGGATACGTTATCTTTGTGCGATCCCCCGCGCACAAAATTGGGGGCCCCCATTAAAACCGGCCCCTGTGCGGCCACCGCCGCCGCGCGGGTTTCGGGAAATTCGCAAATATGCGCGCCCATTGCCGCGTATGTTGCCCGTTGCTCGGGCGTGTGATCATCGTGGCTGCCCAACCGGCACCCAAGATCCAGCAAACGGGTGGCAAATGTGGGCAAATCGGCCATAACCTGTGCATGTCGGTCATGCAATTTTTGCAACATGGCCAGATGTTGGTCGGGGCTGCGTTTGGCTTTCAACGCTTGGCCATTCAGGCGTGGGGGTTTTTTGCCTTTGCGCAGTGCCTCATGCGGTAAATGATCGTTAAACACAACATAGGGCACATCATAGTCGCGCACCAAGCCCAAAAATTGATCGTATTGATCCGTCATGTGAATTTCCATGCGCAACTGCGCCACCAATTCTGTGGGCACCGTTTGCTGAAATTCCCGCAAGGCAGGCAGTAACACAGCGGCGAATTCGGGGCCACGCATGCCGCCTTCCCAGCTGAAAAACTGGGCCATGACGGCGGTTGTAATCCCGTTTGATGCCAATTCCGCATGGGCCGCACGCAGACCTGTTTGGATATCCTTTAACATGCCGCGTCGTTTGGCCAAGTGATGTTCAAACCCATCGCCATGGATATCAACAATCCCGGGCAGGATCACAAAGCCAGACAGATCAAATGTTCTGTTCCCCATGACGTGCGAAATCACACCATCGCCAAACGAAAAATCGCAAATCTGCAGCGTATCGCCACCCAACACATGGGCATTTAAAAACGTTGTCGCCATAGCCGTCCCCAATCATTGCGCCGCGGATAGCATTTCGTGATGATGGGGTCAAAGTTTATTGAATGGGTCCGTTGGTTCATGGTTTCCTTGTGATCCAGTGGTCAATCCCGATCACGCTGGAACACCCCATTGCGTAGGAAATGGATGGTCTGTTTGATCACCGTTGGGTCGGTCATCATGAATGTATGTGTAACTGGCAAAGTAATGTGGTCGTCCATATTCGCCAGTTTAGTGGATGTAACAGATACCTTTCCATCGTCAGAACCAGGGATCAAATGCGAAAACAACGGGTTTGTTGAGTGCGATCCCGCAATAACGCCCAGCGGAAACTGCACCGCCGGTAAATGGGTCACATATCCTGTCGTCGATAATGACTGGGCTGCGGGGCCATTTAGGGTCTGAAACCATTCATAATGACCAAAGGCATCAATAATTTCCGATCCCTGATTGGGGGGCGACAACATGACAACACGGCCCAAATTTGCAGGCCGTTGATCTGCCAACCAAATGCGGGCCAATAATCCCCCAATAGAATGGGTCACCACATGGGTGGTGTCAGAACATTGATAAAAGGCCGTGGAAAACGCCCGTTGCGCCAAACTGTCGATGTCCCCCTTAGTGGACGGATAATCGATCAGCACCGTGGTATAGCCCTGCCTTTCCAATGCAAAGGATAAAATCCACATAGACTTTGACGTCCGTGCCAACCCGTGCACGAGCAAGACACAATCAGCCCAAACTGGACTGCTGAATGCGGCAAACACACAGGCAAATATCAATTTTTCAAATGTCATCTGACGCCACCAATTTGTGTTTGCCTGGGATGATAGCCGGTCAAAATAAGCATCAATAATCTATATCAAAAAGAGCGATCAATTTTCTGGCCATAAAATCCCATTTAACGATCCTTGTAAACAAAAAGGGCCCGCATGCGCGAGCCCTTTCCTGAATTTTTCCAGCTTGGCAGCTTACATCATGCCGCCCATGCCGCCCATGCCACCCATGTCGGGCATGCCTGCGCCGGCGCCTTCTTTGGATGGTTTGTCTGCGATCATCGCTTCTGTTGTGATCAACAGACCGGCAACAGATGCCGCATCTTCCAACGCGGTGCGTGTCACTTTGGCTGGGTCGATCACGCCGAATTTGAACATGTCGCCATATTCTTCGGTTTGAGCGTTAAAGCCAAATGATGTGTCACTGCTTTCACGGATTTTGCCGGCAACAACTGCACCGTCAACACCAGCGTTTTCTGCGATCTGACGCAATGGCGCCTCAAGCGCACGACGTACGATTGCAATACCTGCGTTTTGGTCGCTGTTTGCGCCCTCAAGACCTTCCAAGCCTTTGACCGCTTGTACCAGAGCAACACCACCACCAACGATGATGCCTTCTTGTACCGCTGCGCGTGTCGCGTTCAGTGCATCATCAACGCGGTCTTTACGCTCTTTCACTTCGACTTCTGTCATGCCACCGACACGGATAACCGCAACGCCGCCTGCCAATTTGGCAACACGTTCTTGCAGTTTTTCACGATCGTAGTCAGATGAAGTTTCTTCGATCTGTGCGCGGATTTGTGAAACACGTGCTTCGATTTCTGCTTTGACACCAGCGCCATCAACGATTGTTGTTTCGTCTTTGGTGATCTGTACTTTCTTAGCAGTACCCAGCATGTCCATAGTGACGTTTTCCAATTTCATGCCCAGATCTTCTGAGATGACTTGGCCGCCTGTCAGGATTGCGATGTCTTGCAACATAGCTTTGCGGCGATCGCCGAAACCAGGTGCTTTGACAGCTGCGATTTTCAAACCGCCGCGCAGTTTGTTGACAACCAAAGTTGCCAGCGCTTCGCCTTCGACGTCTTCAGCAATGATCAACAATGGTTTTTGTGATTGGATCACTGACTCCAACAAAGGAACCATCGCTTGCAAAGAAGACAACTTCTTCTCGTGCAACAAAATCATGCAGTCATCAAGCTCTGCAGTCATTTTTTCTGGGTTGGTCACGAAATATGGTGACAGGTAACCGCGGTCGAATTGCATACCTTCGACAACAGTTGTCTCTGTTTCCAGACCTTTGTTTTCTTCGACGGTGATCACACCTTCGTTGCCAACTTTTTGCATTGCGTCCGCGATCTGACGACCGATTTCTGCTTCGCCGTTGGCTGAGATTGTACCTACTTGTGCAACTTCGTCGCTGTCCGCAACAGGGCGGGCCATTGCACGGATCGCGTCAACAACTTTGGCAGTTGCCATGTCGATGCCACGCTTCAGATCCATTGGGTTCATACCCGCTGCAACGGATTTCATGCCTTCTTTTACGATGGCTTGGGCCAGAACAGTCGCCGTTGTTGTACCGTCGCCCGCTTCGTCATTGGTGCGCGATGCCACTTCTTTGACCATCTGCGCGCCCATGTTTTCGAACTTGTCTTCTAGTTCGATTTCTTTCGCAACTGAAACACCGTCTTTGGTGATGCGCGGTGCGCCGAACGATTTGTCCAGAACAACGTTACGACCTTTTGGGCCCAGTGTTACTTTTACAGCATCCGCTAGGATGTTGACACCATTCAGCATGCGATTGCGTGCGTCTGTGCCGAATTTGACGTCTTTAGCAGCCATTGTGCATTTCCTCGTCTAAATAAATTTCGTTAGTGTTTTCGCGACTTAGGACAAAATGCCCAAAATATCGCTTTCTTTCATCATCAACAGTTCTTCGCCGTCAACGGAGACTTCTGTACCTGACCATTTGCCGAACAGAACTTTGTCGCCTTCTTTGACTGCCATAGCGATCAATTCGCCGCTGTCTTTGCGGGCACCTTCGCCACATGCTACGACAACACCTTCGGCTGGTTTTTCTTTTGCGCTGTCTGGAATGATCAGACCACCAGCTGTTTTTTCTTCGCTTTCAACTCGACGAACGAGCACACGATCGTGAAGCGGTTTCAATGCCATCTCTGAGGCTCCTTAGCAATAATTATATCGTTTAGGTTTTTCGACTTGTTATCACTCATACCATGCGAGTGCTAACGAAACTTAGATAGGTATACAAAAGGGCCGAGTCAACACCCGGCCCTGAAAATAATCCAAAAAAATTTGAACGGATCAGCCCGCCAATCCGCGACCCTTTAGCAAAGCATCCACTTGGGGCAATCGGCCACGGAATGCCGTATATAATTCTTCGGGATCGCGTGACCCACCTGTGGACAAAATATTGCGTTCCAGCGACGCGGCCGTCGCAGGGTCAAAGGGATTTTGTAATTCGGCAAAGGCCTCAAACGCGTCCGCGTCCATCACCTCGGCCCACATATAACTGTAATAGGCGCTGGCATAGTAGCCACCAGAAAACACATGGGCAAAATGCGGTGTCGCATGGCGCATTTCAATGGCCGCGGGCATGCCCATATCGCGCAGGATTTCGGCCTGACGATCCATCACATCACCTGTTAACGGACCTTGGTGATATTCCAAATCCACAATGGCGCTGGCAATAAATTCAACGGTCGAAAACCCCATGTCATAATTTTGCGCACCGATCACACGATCCAGCAAATCCTGTGGAATTGGATCGCCCGTTTCACAATGCAGCGCATGTTTTTGCATGACCTCTGGCACCATGGCCCAGTGTTCATAAAGCTGGCTGGGCAATTCCACAAAATCGCGCGGAACCGATGTGCCAGACACCATTTCATAAGTCACATTTGACAGCATTTGGTGCAACGCATGACCAAATTCATGGAACAACGTGCGCACATCATCGGCCGACAATAACGCCGGCGTATCCTTGGCAAAGTTGCAGACATTGACCACAATGGGGGATTTGACATCAGGGAATTTAGCCTGCGCCTGAATGGCCGAGCACCATGCGCCTGACCGTTTTGATCCGCGGGCAAAATAATCGCCAATGAAAATCGCGATATGATCACCCCCCCGCGTGACCGCCCATGCGCGGCAATCGGGATGGTACAGCGGCACATCCACGGGGGCAAATTCCAACCCAAACAGGCGATTGGCACAATCAAAGGTGGCCTCAATCATGCGATCCAGTTGGAAATAGGGTTTGACCAGTTCTTCGTCCAGATCATGTTTGGCTTGGCGGCGTTTTTCGGAATAATACCGCCAATCCCATGGCTGCAATGGTCCATCAACCCCATCGGCGTGCATCATTTGCGCCAATATGTCTTGGTCCGCCAGAGCCCGCGTTTTCGCAGGTTTCCATACATCCATCAACAGCTGGCGCACATTGTCCGAATTTTTCGCCATTTCTGTTTCCAGTTTATAGGCGGCAAAGTTTTCGTAACCCAGCAACTGCGCCATTTCGTGGCGCAAATTAATGCTTTCGGCTGCAATCGCACGGTTATCGGTATCGCCACCACGCGCGCCACGGTTGGCCCATGCCTGCTGCGCTTGGCGGCGCAATTCGCGGTTTGGACTGAATTGCAAAAACGGCATCAACAACGACCGCGACGTGGTAATGATAGGCCCATCGACACCACGTTCCGTCCCTGCTGCCTGTGCAGCACGGATCAGAAATTGCGGCAGGCCGTCCAAATCATCGGGCTGCAATTCCATGTACCAATCACGTTCATCCGCCAACAGGTTTTGTGAAAACTGGGTGCCAAGGGTTGCCAACCTCTGTTTGATCTCTTTCATCCGATCCGCTGCGGCCCCTGTCAGACCAGCACCGGCGCGCACCCATGATTGATGGGTCAATTCCAAAACGCGGGCTTGTTCCACAGTTAACCCCAAGGTCGCGCGGTTTTCATAAAGCGTATTGATCCGATCAAACAAAGGCCGCATCGCATAGATTGCCGACGAATGTGCCGCTAAGGCAGGCGACATTTCACGCATGATTGCTTCGCGTTTTTCGTTGCTATGCGCACCCGACATTGCATAGAACGCCGACAAAACACGGGTCAGATCCTGTCCAACCGACATCATGGCATCAATTGTGTTGGCAAAGGTTGCAGGGGCCTTTTGCTGCGCAATAGCCTGCGTTTCGGACAAATCCCGTTCCAAGGCAATTTCAAAGGCCGGCAAAAAGTCGTCGTCCGAAATTTTGTCAAAGGCGGGAATGTCAAACGGCGTATTCCATGGCTGCAACAATATATTTGTCATATTTAACTATCCCTTGTTCAGTGTCGCGTCAGCCGCGTCATCAGATCCACAAATCGGACAGGCCCGATCGGCATTGGTCCGGAATTTTCGCACATTGCTATAGAGCGCATCATATATCATCATTTCCCCGATCAGCGGTTGGCCGGCCCCTAAAATCAGCTTGATCGCTTCGCCTGCCATCATGGCACCGATCACACCCGGCAGTGGCGCAAATACGCCCGCCTCAGCGCAGCTGGGTGCCAAGCCTGCGGCGGGTTGTTCCGGGAAAACACATTGATAACAGGGGCCAGAGGCGGCGGGGTGAAAGACACTAATTTGGCCTTCCCATTGGCTAAGCGCGCCAGAGACCAGTGGTTTGCCCTGCTTAACCGCGCAGGTATTTGCCAGATAACGGGTTTCGAAATTGTCTGACCCTTCGATGATTATGTCGAAATCGGCAAACAGATCGGCGGCGATATCGGCGGTCAAACGACGGTGATAGGGCTGCACGGTGATAAAGGGGTTTTGCGCCTGCATCATGGATTGTGCGGAAAATACCTTGGGCGTACCGATGGCTGCGTCTTGGTGTATGACCTGCCGCTGCAAATTGGAATTATCCACCACATCGTCGTCAATCACGCCGATTGTGCCAACACCTGCTGCCGCAAGGTATTGCAACACAGGCGCGCCCAACCCGCCTGC
>CBFHVU010000023.1:0-22459 GCA_965659465.1 uncultured Paracoccaceae bacterium
GCCGAGGATCTGGCCCTGACCTGCCACGCCCACCCCACCTATTCCGAGGCGGTCCGCGAGGCGGCGCTGGCCTGTGGTGATGGGGCCATCCATGCGTAATCAAGTCTTGCCAACCAAGCAAAAGGGCCACGTCACTGCGTGGCCCTTTTGCTTGGAACGGAGGGATTTACAATTTCAAATGCGTTCCGTCGCAGAGTGGCGATTTTGCGCTGTGCTTACAGCCGCAAAAAAACACTTTGCCAGTTTTTTCCGCGGTATATTTTACGGGGTTAAATTCCGTCCCCTTATGGCTTCCATCACAAAATGGCTGCTTCGCGCTTTTGCCGCATGCGCACCAGAAATATGTTTTGCCCTCTTCCACTTCTGTTGGCAGGGGTGATTTTTGAAAAATAACAGGGTTTGTCATATTCGGTCCTCTCAGTCTATTCTGTGAAGTTAGAGCACGGCAGACAATAAAAAACCCCGCTTACGCGGGGTTTTTTATTTAGCTTGGTCCCGGCGCCAAATCACCTTCTGATGTTTTGGGCTTGGCCTTGGCTTTGGGAATTGCCGTGACCGATGCGGTGCCATCATCCTCGGGGTCATCGCCACCATGTGGTGGCAATCCTTGCATCACGCGCTTGATTTCCTCGCCCGTCAGCGTTTCATATTCCAGCAACCCTTGGGCCAAACGTTCCCACTCATCTTTTTTCTCGGTCAAGATTTCGAAGGCACGATCATATCCACGCTGGATAAAGCCTTTGACCTCTTCTTCGATCATGACTTTCGTATCTGCGGACACTGAAAACCCGCCAGTGTTGCCTTGGTATCCTTCGTGCGCTTCGGTGTAATCGATATTACCAACTCGGTCGGACATACCCCAACGCAACACCATCGCGCGCGCCAGACCCGATGCCTGCTGGATATCGCCTGCGGGGCCGTTGGATACGTTGTCCGCACCGTATTTGATGATTTCAGCCGCTTTACCCGCCATAGTCATGGCCAGCTTTTCTTCGCATTCGGATTTATGCCAATTCAGACGATCAATTTCGGGCAAGGACACAACCATCCCCAAGGCACCACCACGCGGAATGATTGTTGCTTTGTAAACCGGATCACATTGTGGCAGGGTCAAACCAACCACTGCGTGCCCAGCCTCGTGATAGGCGGTTTTTTCCTTTTGATCTTGGGTCAAGACCATGGACCGGCGCTCGGCGCCCATCATGACTTTGTCCTTGGCGTTTTCAAAATCCGACATCGTCACAACCGATCGACCAATTCGCGCCGCCATCAGGGCCGCTTCGTTTACCAAATTGGCCAGATCAGCACCTGAAAAACCGGGAGTCCCGCGGGCAATCAAGCGCAAATCTACGTCTGGGCCCAATGGGGTTTTACGCGCATGCACGTTCAAGATTTTCTCGCGGCCCTTAATGTCTGGGTTTGGCACCGTCACCTGACGGTCAAACCGACCGGGGCGCAGCAATGCTGGGTCCAAAACGTCGCGGCGGTTTGTGGCGGCCACGATGATCACGCCTTCGTTCGCCTCAAACCCGTCCATTTCGACCAACAACTGGTTCAATGTCTGTTCGCGTTCGTCATTACCACCGCCGTAACCTGCGCCACGATGGCGACCCACGGCGTCGATTTCGTCGATAAACACGATACAAGGTGCGTTTTTCTTGGCCTGTTCGAACATGTCGCGTACACGGCTTGCACCGACGCCTACGAACATTTCAACAAAGTCTGACCCCGAGATGGTGAAAAACGGAACGCCCGCCTCGCCCGCGATGGCGCGGGCCAACAGAGTTTTACCAGTACCTGGAGGGCCTACAAGCAACGCTCCTTTGGGGATGGTTCCGCCCAAACGGCTGTATTTTTGTGGGTTGCGCAGGAATTCGACGATTTCTTCCAGCTCTTCTTTGGCCTCGTCAATGCCGGCCACATCGTCAAATGTCACGCGGCCCTGTTTTTCGGTTAGCAATTTCGCCTTGGATTTGCCAAAGCCCATGGCCCCGCCTTTGCCGCCGCCCTGCATCCGGTTCATGAAATAAATCCAGACCCCGATCAGCAGCAGGAATGGGAATAGCGTCATAAAGAATGACTGCAGCCCAGATTGTTCCTGTGCCTCGGCACGGATGGCCACGTTATTGTCGATCAACAAATCCGTTAGATTGCTGTCAGCGGGACGGATCGTGATGTATTCACGCTTATCCCCACCGATAAAACGAACACGTTCGCCATCTAATGTTACGGCGCTTACCTCGCCCTGTTCAACCGAAGCGACAAATTCGGAATAGCTGATTTCACGACTTTGAAGTGTGTTGCTGCCGTTGCTGAATACGTTGAACAAAACAACGACCAGTAAAAACAGAACGACCCAAAATGCGATGTTTCGATTATTGCCCAAGGCCCGTCTCCTACATTACTTAGGTTCTGTGATACCACAGAAGCATTGGTTCATAAATAGACATTGGGGCCCAAGGTTCAATGGCATAACAAGTAATCTGCGAACTTTGGCCGCAAATTCGTTAAATATTTTTCATCTGCCGCAACCAAAGTTGGTGCGGCCCGTAAAATTTCACCTGCAAAAAGGGCTGGTTGTACCTGTAGCCGACGGCTAGGATGGCGTTTTTTGAGGTCTTTGGGCAGCTGTGCGATGCCCTGTGCGCCCAAGGGTGCAATTGTCCAACCGGCCTGATCTGGGCCCGCATAGGCCCACAACCCATCCCAACATGCGCCTGAAACAGCTGGAACCGGTTCATCTGCCAGAGCGTTTAATTCGCGATCAATCCAAACACAGGCTTGGCGGGGGGATAACACACACCCCATCAAGGTTTGCGCCCGCCCCTGCTGAACATCCTGCCAGACCTGTTCCAGACTGGATAATCTGGGGCGATAGGGCGAACCACTGGTCCACATCAAGGCGGCAGCCAGCAATCGCAGGCGAATTTCATCGGGCGCCTTGGCCAACCCTGCCAGCGACAACCGCAGCCCAAGCGCATCTTGGGCCACGATGCCTTGGGCTGCGCGCTGGGTAGTGTCGTTTAACGCGGTGCGGGCGCGCTGCATGCTCTGCGCCAATATGCCCAAGGTCGGGGCGTCAATACCCAACTGTGCCAATTGTGGCAGGGCCTGACGCATGCGGATGCGATCATAATCGCGATTATCGTTGCTAGGATCATCGCACCAAGTCTGTCCCCGCGCGATCAGATAGCTGCGCAAATCAGCCCGCGATATCCCCAACAAGGGGCGTAACAATTCCAATCCATGCGATAATCTGCGGCGTGGGGCCATGGCCGCCAACCCATCAACACCAGAGCCGCGTTTCATCCGCATCAAAACGGTTTCGGCCTGATCATCCAGCGTATGGCCCACCAAAACCTGTGTGACCCCATCTGGGCAGGCCGACTGAATTAATCTGTAACGTGCATCCCGCGCGGCGGCCTGTTTGTTCCCCTGTCCCTGCCAATCATCCCAGACCACCGTGCTATGCGGCAGGTCCGACTTTGAACACAGATCATGGACCCATTGAGCCTCTTGCGCGCTTTCAGGGCGCAATTGATGATCAACGGTCACAACATGCAATGCAACACTGTGGCGTTTGGCCCAATCATGGGCCAACAGCATCAACGCCACACTATCGGACCCGCCCGACACCGCCACCATAAGGGTGGCTGTTCGTTGGGTCAGCGCCAGCTGATCCATGCTGGCGTCAAACTGGTGTTGAATATCAATCGTTACTGACACGCAAGTTCGGACATAATTTGCGCAGATTGTGCGGCAAATTCAGATTGGGGAAACCGAATGCCCACCTGCCTTAATGTTTGGCAACCGGCATCATTTTGACCAAGTTTGGTCAGCGACATACCCAACAGCGTCAACATTTCGGGTGCCGCATCGGACGTGCCGTAATTTGTGAACCCTTCTAGATAGGCGCGCGCGCTGGCACGGTGGTCTTGCAATTCATCAAACGATTTACCGCGGATCAACAGGGCTTGCGCGGCAAGCGGGCTGTTGGGATAGGTTTGCGAAAACCGCGCCAACATGTCAGCGGCCTCTTGATAACGACCGTCGTCAAAGGCGCGTTTTGCGGCATCAAAATCAGCGCGTTCCCCGACTGCCAATTCTGCATCAGGTTGCGCAGGCTGCGGGGCGGGCAATGCAATGTCGCCCCCCAATGTGGTGGTTTCACCCAATTGGGAAATATCGCCTCCCTCAAGTTCGACCAAACGAAATTCCAGATCCGCAATCCGACGCGTGCCATCTGCAACAATTTGGTCAATCCGCAGTTCCAGCGTTTCGGTCGCCCCTGTTAGGCGTTGCAATTGTGTTTCCAACGCACCCACGCGATCCAAAACCGAGCCCGCCGTACCTGTGCCACGCGGCGAGCCCGTGGTTGACAGTTCCTGTTTTAAGCGCTGAATTTCAACATATAAGACATTCAAATCCTGTCGGATGTCCGCAAGTGATTGCGCCCGATCTTGGGCCAACGCCATGTTTGGCCCAATCAAGCTCACCAAAACCAGTGCTAAGGCACGCATCGCACTCTCCTGCAAGGGTTAGAAATTGGCGTTATTGATGACGCTAACCGCGCGGCGGTTCATGGCATAACAGCTTTCTGCGCTGCACAATTCGGCGGGGCGCTCTTTGCCATAGCTGACGGTCTGGATGCGATCCGCAGACACGCCCATCGACACCAAATATTCGCGCGCGGCATTGGCACGACGCGCGCCAAGAGCCAAGTTATATTCGCGCGTGCCCTGTTCGTCTGCATGCCCTTCAATCGTGACGTTATAGGCAGGGTTTTGTGCCAGCCAATCGGCCTGCGCCGCCAAAACCACACGAGCAGAGTCATCGATCGCAGATTGATCAACTGTGAAATACACACGATCCCCGACCGTTTGCTGGAAATAGGCGGGCGACGCGGGATCGCTGGCGCTGCCTTGGGCATAGCCGTTTGCGCCATTGGCACCATCGGCGCCGTCAGACACCCAGCGGCCTGCGTTATTGTTGGAACAGGCTGATACGACGACTAGCGCTAGAACGAAAGATGCTCGGACAAAGTTCATTTTGGTGCCTCATATATTTTTATTAGAGTGTATCACGTTTCATATAACTTGCAAATGCCCGTGCTAGCCGCCCAAGGGCGACCATGCGGGATCAGACCCACCGGCAGGGGTTGGTACAGGTTTCAAATTACGCCCCGACACATCGACCGAATACAGGTTTGTCGTGCCCGAGGCCCCTTGGGTTTCACGCGAAAACATAATCACGCGCCCATTGGGGGACCATGTGGGTCCTTCGTCCAGAAACGACGCGGTTAACAGGCGCTCTTGGCTGCCGTCGGTGCGCATCACACCAATATGGAACCGCCCCTTACTTTGTTTCGTAAATGCAATCATGTCACCACGCGGCGACCATATGGGCGTGCCATAACGCCCCGACTGCGAACTGATCCGTTTGGCCGCGCCACCAGTTGCCGGCATGATATACAGCTGCTGGGTACCTGAACGGTCGCTTTCAAAAACGATCTGGCGACCGTCTGGGGAAAAACTAGGGGCTGTTTCAATGGATGCGTCATTTGTCAAACGCACGCTTTGTCCTGTGCTTAGGTTCATCGAATAAATATCGGTGTTACCACCCTGCTCCAAGGAATAGACGATGGTATTGCCATCGGGGGAAAACCGTGGCGCGAAACTCATGGTGCCGGGGGTGTTTTGCAACACACGACGGTTTGTTGTGCCCACATCCATCAGATAGATCCGCGGGAACCCCGTTTCATAACTGGTGTACAAAATCCGGTCACCTGTGGGGGAAAACCGTGGAGCCAAGACCAAGTCATTGGCATCCGTCAGATAGGTCACATTTGCACCATCATAATCCATAATCGCCAAACGTTTGCGACGCTGACCCTTGGATCCTGTTTCCGCCACATAAACAACACGGCTATCGAAATAGCCGCCTTCGCCGGTGATGCGACTGTAAACGGCATCGGCCACCTTGTGCCCCATACGCCGCCAGCCTTGGACGCTGCCCGACAATTTCAACCCTGTTCCCATTTCCTGGTTTGCGAACACATCATAAACGCGGAATTTAACGGTAACGGTTTGACCTGACACAGACACAGCACCGGAAATCAAGGCTTGGGCATTGATCGCTTTCCAGTCTGAATACTGGATGGGCGACGAAAAGGACGTGATCGTACTGATAAACGCGCTGTCTGGAATGCGGCGAAACAGGCCTGATCCGATCAAATCCTGCGCCACAACATTTGCAATGTCCTGGGCCAACTGTTCCGATCCCGGCGTTTCCGCAACAAAGGTCGGCGCCGCAAAGGGCATGGGTTCAATGACGCCATCGGTAATTTCAATTCGCAACGGTGCGGCAGATGCAAGCGGTGCAAACAACAAGGCAATCAGAACAAAGAGTGTGCGGAACATGAGCGTGTCCTCAGTTATTGGGGTTAAATGTAATTTCAATTTCGCGCCATTGGTCATATTTGTCAGCTGGCAAACTATAGCCGGATTTCTGACATAAAAAAAT
Source organism: uncultured Paracoccaceae bacterium (assembly GCA_965659465.1). Lineage (GTDB taxonomy): Bacteria > Pseudomonadota > Alphaproteobacteria > Rhodobacterales > Rhodobacteraceae > CAJXSD01. The sequence continues at coordinate 6,523 of CBFHVU010000023.1, forward strand.
CGCACGACGGGCGGCTTGGAAAGCGATTTGTGTATCAGCTTCGCTGCCGCCTTGGGATGCGACCAGTTTGGGGTCACTGTCCACCTTGCCGTTGCGATCCAGCGTCATCGCCACTGTGACCGTCACACGCGCCCAAAGGCTGCCATCATCCAAATTCCAACACCGCTGGACCGAGGCGCGAAAAGCTTCGCGTTCGCTGAAACTCAGCGGTGGGCCGGATGGCGTGTCGGCCTGTGTTTCAGCCAAGGCAGCGGCCAGAGCATCGTTCACAGATTGCTGATCGACCGGTGGTTTTGTGTCCTGCTCAGGTGCAGGTTCTGGCGCGGGCTCTGGTGCAGGGTCAGCTTTGCTGACCTGCGCCAACTGTTCGGGGCGCGTGCGCGGGCGCAATGATTTTGATGGGGCGCCCGACGGTTTTGGCGCGGCTTCGGTCACAATTTCTGTCACCGCCTCTTGGGGGGCGGTGGCCTCTTGCTGGTCTTTGGGGGTGTCAGAGGCGGTATCGCCCGTCAGGCTGAAGCTGTCTTGGGCGGTATCCGCCTCGGCCACATCAGGGGGCGGGGGCGCCACAGGTTCTGGGGCCACGCGATCAATCTGTTTGGGCGCAGGCGGCGCATCACGCTGGGGCGCATCGGGCAGGGGGGCCGCCGGTGGTTGCGGCCGTGGCTGCGGTTTCACGACCCGCACAGTGTCTGGATCGGGGGTCACTGGGGGCGCAGGCTCAGGTTTCGGCGTATCCGGCGCGGTCAGCGGCGTGACAGTATCAGAAATTTCGGGTGCAGATGCCGTGGCCGACAGCGCCAAAAATTCCTGTTCTGAAATCACAGCCACATCCGTTACCTCAAAGGGGATGGGTTCAGGGCGAAACGCCCCGCCAAACAGCACCCACAGGATAAATCCCGCATGTGCAGCCCCCGAGATATAATGGCCGATATGCATCTGCATCGCCTGTTAATTCTGTTGCGCCATAGTTGGCCCGCCAACATCCGTGACCAAACCGATATTGGAAAACCCTGCAGCATTTAGCGCGCCCATCACTTGGACCACGGTTTCATAGGAATTGGCCCCATCCGCACGCAAGAAAATGCGATCATTACTGCGTTCGGCCGCAATGGCGCGCAATTTGGCAATCAATTCATCGCGTGGGGTGGCCGTGTTTTGGATCGACAATGACCCATCTGCCGACAGCGTGACGGTCAGCGGTTCCTCTTGGTCCGTGGGCAGGGCATTGGCGGCGGTTTTGGGCAATTCAACAGGCACGCCAACGGTCAACATCGGGGCCGCCACCATGAAAATGATCAACAACACCAACATCACATCCACAAAGGGCGTGACGTTGATTTCTGCCATGGGCTGGGACCGGCGTCTGCGGCCCCGCCCCTTGTCTGATTTAACCACACCCGCGCCCATATCAGCTGTCCAACTGACGGCTAAGGATTGTGGAAAATTCGTCTGAGAATGCTTCGTATCCGGCAAGCAATCGATCACTGTCGCCGCTAAGTTTGTTATAAAAAACAACGGCAGGAATAGCTGCGATCAACCCCAATCCTGTGGCCAACAATGCCTCGGCAATGCCCGGGGCCACGACCGCCAGGTTGGTGTTTTGCTGAGCCGCAATTTCAATAAAGGCGTGCATGATGCCCCAAACGGTCCCGAACAGCCCGATAAAGGGGGCTGTTGATCCGATGGTGGCCAAGACAGTCAAACCCTTTTGCAATTCGTCTGCGGCGCGGGTCACGGCCACATCCATGGATCGTTCGATCCGCGATTGGGCGCCGGCGATCAAACGGCCCTGATCATTGTGCGACCGCTGCCATTCAACCATGCCTGCCGCGAATACACGGGCCGTATTGCCCGCGGGTTCCGGTCCTAAGGTATCAAACAATTCATCTAATGGTTCGCCCGACCAAAACTGGCGGTCAAATATCTTGGCCTCGTCGCGGGCGCGACGATATAACAGTGTGCGTTGCACAATAATCGACCACGACCAAAATGACGCCACAATCAACATCACCATGACAAGTTTTACGGTAAAGGTTGCGCGTGCAAATAACGCCCAAAACGAAAAATCCATTTCATTGGCTAACGCCAAAGCTTCTGTTTCCATGATCACTGCTCATTTTTTCTATGCCGGTATGTTCCGACTTTGGCAGCAATATAGCGAATACAGATCATAAAACCAAGGTAATTAAGGCCCCATCACAAAGATGTATCTAAATCGGCGATCTTGCGCCGAAACGCTTCGGGCAGCCGTGTGGGCCGACCTTGGGCATCCAGTGCAACCAATGTAACCTGTGCTGAAAATAACACCACGTCATCACGCAGAACCGTTTGATCCAAGACAATCCGCGCGGCAGAGATGGTGGAAATCATCGTCGAAACGTGTAATTGATCATCAAACTTGGCCGGTTGCAGATAATCGGCCTCAACCCGACGAACGGCAAAAACAACGCCCGCATCCCGTTTCATGGCCACTTGGTCTATACCCATCGAACGGACCCATTCGCTGCGTCCGCGTTCGATGAATTTCAGGTAGTTGGCGTAATAAACGATACCGGCCAAATCGGTGTCTTCGTAATAGACACGGACGGGAAAAACATATGCGTCCATTATTGCACCCGTTCGCTTTGGCGCAGCTGTCCCACCCGCGCAAACAGGCGCAAGGCATGCGACGGATCCCGCGCCATCGATGGCAACACCGGATCATAGGCCGCGCGGATAATTTCCGCGATATCGGGGCGCAAAATCACATGTCCCTGCGGTGTTTTTGCCAAAGCCGCGCGATCGGTAAAGGCCCGATCTGACCACAACAAAAACGATTGAACCACCTGCGACAAACACAAGGTATCCGCCGGCACCCCAGCCATGTCATCATCCATGCGGATAAACACAAAACAGGCCTTGATCCCGCCATCATCATCAAACCGGAAAAACCGGTATTGATTGGCATCGGCCGCCGTCAACCGATCCACCAATGGGACCAAATCAGGCACCAGTTTATCCAGATCCGGCACCGCAACCAGTTCCGCCCATTCGCGGAAAAAGAAAAACATCAGGTTTGACCCCAACTCCGGATCGGTTTCAGCTACCTGATGACCAACCATGGTGCAAATCGCCTCGATCGCGCCCTTTAGGATCGACAGGGTGTCATCCTGAATGCCAAAGGCAATCGGGGCAATGGGCCTGCCCCATCGGGCAAACAGGTAACTGCCATCAGATCGGGTAAAACACTGTTCTACGCGCTGCGGTGTTAGGTCTGCGATCTGGTCGGGCTGTGACATATCTAGCCATCCTTGTCAGGTCTGCGACACCGGATCTGTAATTAGCTGAACAAATCCGATTGGTTTTTGGGTCGGGGTCGGCCCATATGGTCCCATGCCCGCTGGGCCAACATCCGCCCGCGCGGTGTACGCTGAATCAACCCCTGCTGCAAGAGATAGGGTTCAATCACCTCTTCGACGGCATCGCGGCTTTCGGAAAGGGCGGCGGAAATGGTTTCCACACCCACAGGGCCGCCCGCATAGTGATCGGCAATCATGGTCAGATACCGACGGTCTGCCCCATCCAACCCCAAATCATCAACCCCCAGCCGCGTCAGCGCATGATCGGCCAGTTCACGGGTGATGGTGCCATCCCCCTCGACCACGGCGAAATCGACAACACGGCGCAATAGGCGTCCGGCAATCCGCGGGGTTCCACGGGCACGGCGGGCAATTTCGCGTGCGCCCGCTTCGTCTGCGGGGGCCCCCAATTTGCGCGCATTGCTAGAGACGATTTGATACAACTCATCCTCGGTATAAAACTGTAACTTGGTGGGGATGCCGAACCGATCGCGCAGTGGCGTTGTCAGCAATCCCAACCGCGTTGTTGCCCCCACCAGCGTAAAGGGCTGTAATTCGATGCGCACGGTGCGTGCGGCGGGGCCCTCTCCGATCACCAGATCCAGTTCGAAATCCTCCATCGCGGGATAGAGGACTTCTTCTACTACAGGGTTTAGGCGGTGGATTTCGTCGATAAACAAAACATCGCGCGCCTCAAGGTTGGTCAGAATGGCCGCCAAATCACCCGCCTTGGCCAAAACCGGCCCCGAGGTCATGCGAAAATTTACGCCCAACTCGCGGCTCATGATTTGGGCAAGGGTGGTTTTGCCCAATCCGGGGGGGCCATAAAACAGGGTGTGATCCATGGCCTCGCCCCTTTGGCGGGCGGATTGGATAAAAACCCGCAAATTGGCGCGCGCCTCGGCTTGGCCGACAAATTCATCCAAACCTTGGGGGCGCAGGGCGCGATCGGTATCCTCGGGCATGGGGTCGGGGCGCATCATTGGATCAGATTTTTCCATGGCCTACCCCTTTGGCGCCAATAATTTCAAAGATGATCGGATCAGCGCCGTGGTATCCTCTGCCCCCGCGTCGCCCAAAACCGTTGCAATGGCAGAGGCGGCATCGGACGGGGAATAGCCCAAATTGGTCAGCGCAGACAGCGCATCAGCCTGCGATGCCGCCATCGCGGGCGTGGCAACCTGTGGCGCAGGGGGAGTCTGGGTCGGTATGTTCACCGTATCGATTACGTCATCATCCACCGGCATTTGAGGGGCCACCTGTTGTGGGGATAACATGGCCATGACAGTTGGAGCTTTGTCCTTTAGGTCCAAAACAACGCGCTGTGCCGTTTTGGGGCCGACACCCTTGGCCGCCTTGACTGCATTCCAATCGCCCAGCGCAATGGCGCGTGACACGCCATCAGGCCCCAAGGCGCCCAAAATGGCCAAGGAGGCCTTGGCCCCGATCCCCTGCACCGACATCAGCAGGCGATGCCATTCCTTTTCAACCAGCGACATGAACCCAAAGAGCTGCATCAAATCTTCGCGGACCAATAAATCTGTATATAGGACAACCGGCTGACCCGCCGCAGGCAGGGCCGCCAAGGTTCGATCTGAGCAGTAAACGATATAGCCCACACCTTTTACGTCCAATAAAATGTGATCGTCCGCTTTGTAATCAACGCGGCCTGCAAGTTTTCCAATCATCCTGTCGCCTTTTTCAATGCAGCGCCCAATCGATCCTCGGAACGGGCATAATGGGCATGGCACAGCGCAATCGCCAAGGCATCCGCCGCGTCCGCGCCCGCCAAGGATACCCCTGGCAACTGCAATTTAACCATATGCTCAACCTGACCTTTGTCGGCATGTCCAACACCTACAACGGTTTTCTTGACCTTGTTTGGCGCGTATTCCCCAACGGCCAGCCCCGCCTGTGCCGGAACCAGCAATGCAATTGCACGCGCCTGCCCCAGTTTCAGTGTTCCAACGCCATCTTTGTTCACAAACGTCTGCTCTACGGCCGCTGTTGTCGGCGCCCAGCGCGCCACAATATCTGTCAGTTGATCGTAGAGTGATAATAAACGCATTGCCAGATCATCACCCGTTGAATGGCAAATCCCATTTGCGACGTGACTGATTCGACTGCCTGCAACGTCAATGACGCCCCAGCCCATGTTTCGTAACCCTGGGTCTATTCCCAAAACGCGCATGCTCGTGCCTAAGTGTTGTTTTTTTACACCACTAGCACGAAACGTGAACAAAAGCCAAATACAAATTCGCGCCAGTCGTTTTCGACGCCTGTTCAGACAAAGGCGACACTTGGCAATGCTGCACTGCGACAAAACGCGCAAAAACACCAAGAAAATATGAAAAATGTTAACGTTTGGACCCATGCAAGAATTGCATATAGGCCATGCAATCACATGTGTTGTTTTGCGCAATATTTGGTCCTACATCCGCCATCAGATCAAACACCGACTTTAAGGATTTTGGAAATGGCCGCAATCGACACACAAGCTGTTTTCGCAGCAGCACCACGCAAAACATCATTCGTTGTAACACTGTTCGCAGCTGTTCAAGAATGGAACGCAAAACGCCAGACACGCGCAGCGCTGTCAAAATTGACAGACCGCGAGTTGTCAGACATCGGCATCACACGCGCCGATATCGACACTATTGTTGGCTAAGCGCAGTCACACTGTTCAATGCTCTCCCTGTTGGACAGAAAGCCGCATGCATCGCATGCGGCTTTTTCTTTGGGTCGAAATAACTGTGTGACTGGCGAAATTATTGTTTTTGCAGGGTCAGCGTTGACCATTCCCCAATATCTTCGCGGTGGATCAAATCATAGCCAGCCGCCTGATAGGCAGCGGTCACGTCGGGGGCCTGTTCCACCAGCAACCCTGACAAAATCGCATAGCCCTGAGATTGCGTGTGCTGCGCCATATCGGGGGCCAATTCGATCAACGGACCTTTGAGGATATTGGCAAACACCAGATCAAAGGGGGCCGCCGATTTCAGTTGATCGTTTTCGAAACCTGCCGCCTCAAGGCAAATGACACGTCCCGCCAGATTGTTGGCCGCCACATTGGCATTGGCCACATCCACGGCCACCTGATCAATATCACTGGCCAAGACGGGGTTTGGCCAAGTCCGCGCCGCAGCCATTGCCAAAACGGCCGTCCCGCACCCGATGTCCGCCACGTTTTGACCAACAACACCCTGATTTGCCAAACGGTCCAATGCTTTCAAACAGCCCAGCGTGGTGCCGTGGTGGCCCGTACCAAAGGCCATTGCCGCCTCGATCAACAAGGGTTCGCAATCGGCGGGAACCTTGTCCGCATCATGACTGCCATAGACGAAAAAACGGCCCGCTTCGACGGGGCTAAGTTCGCGGCGTACCTTGGCCACCCAATCGGTGTCGGGCAATTCAGACACAACAAACGGCTTGGCCCCAAAGGCCGCCGCCATCAGCGACAATGCCACATCATCCGGCGTTTCAACGAAATAGGCGCCGATTTCCCATAGACCTGATCCATCCTCTAATTCGAAAACGCCCACACCCGTTGGTTCGGGGTCCAGATTTTCCAGCGCATCAGCCAGCGCATAGGCCTGATCTTTGCCAGTCAGGGTGGTCAGGGCGGTAAAGGTTGTCATCGAATACTCCGATCTTGGGCTGTGTTAGCTTTGGGTGGGCTGGGGTTTGACCCTGGCCGCAATCCCTTTGCTGAATATGGTTTCTTGTCCCTTAACGGGGTGGCGCGGAATCATCAATGACAGGATCAAAGAAATTCCTGCCATGCCCGCAGCTGTGACAAACACGGCAACTGGCGACACCAGCCACAAATACCCCAACAGTGCGGGTAAGAACACCGCAGCAATGTGGTTAATGGTAAAGGCCACCGCCGCCGTCGGTGCGATATCCTGCGGATCGGCGATTTTCTGGAAATAAGTTTTCAGCGCCAGTGCCATCGCGAAAAAGATGTGATCAACCACATATAACACCGCCGCGACCACAACACCCCAGCCAAAGAAATATAATCCCCCGTACAGAGAAAATACCGTGATCAATCCAACATATTCAATTGCCAGCGCCAGCCGTTCGCCAAAGACCCCAACCGCACGGCCGATAAACGGTGCGGCCACAATGTTGATGACCAAATTCACCAAATACAACAGCGTAATTTCATGCACGTCAAAGCCAAAGCGTTCAACCATCATAAACCCCGCAAATACGACAAAGATTTGCCGCCGTGCGCCCGCCATAAATTGCAACGCATAATACAGCCAATACCGTCGCCGCAGCACCATTTTTTTAATCTGCGGATTGGGGGTTTCAAATTGTGGATACAGCAAAAAACACGCAACCGCGATCAACACTGTGGCCCCACCGGCCACCAGATAGACCGCGTTATAGGATATGTCGTAACTGCGCCAGACCATGACAATTGCGACATAGGCCACCAAGGTCGCAGCCGAGCCCACCGCCAACAACTGGCCCAGCACTTTGGGGGCCTCTTGTTTCGAGAGCCATTGCAATTGCAGCGATTGGTTGACCGTTTCATAATAATGAAACCCGATCGAACTCAGCATCGTGATCGTCAAAATACCGCCCATTGACGGAAACCACGCGGTCACGGCGGTGGCTGCCCCCAACAATACCAGCGCGACAATGCCGAGAACCTGTTCGCGGATAAACATAATCAGCGCAATCACTCCGATTGCCAGAAATCCGGGAATTTCACGTACGGTATGCAGCCATCCAATGTCGGACCCGTCAAATTGGCCCACCTCAATCACAAAATTATTCAGCAGGGCCGACCAGACAGAAAATGCCAAAGGCATGGCAATGGCCATGGCAATCAACAACGCCTTGGGCCTGCGCCACGCCGGCAATTGATGGGATTGGTCGATTGGGAAAATCTGCATTTACGATGAACCTTTGTGCCCTAGGGTGGCGATTTGGGGGTGGCGACTTGGCCCAACACCTACGCCGAAACCCGCCAAAGTTCAAAAGAAACTTTGCGGATCAATATCAATCGCCAAACGCAAATCACCGCGCAATTTAATATTGGCCGTCCAATCCAGCAAAGCACGCTGCAAAGGGGCCGATTTGTCCGCCTTGATCAACAAGCGCACGCGATAGCGTCCGCGCACCCGTGCAATAGGGGCTGCCGCAGGGCCAAAGACCTGCGCATTAATCTGATCCAATGGGGCGCGGTTGCGCGCCAAATGTTGGCCCAGACCAAAAACCTGTTCTGCGTCAGACCCGCTTAGGATGATGCCCGCCATCCGACCAAAGGGGGGCACACCTGCCAATTCACGCGCACGGGCTTCGGTCTGCCAAAATGCCTCTTCTTGGTCGGACAAAATGGCGCGGATCACGGGGTGATCGGGTTGATAGGTTTGCAATAACGCGGTGCCCTTCTTCTCGGATCGGCCCGCGCGGCCTGCAACCTGTCGCAGAACCTGAAACGTACGTTCCGCGGCCCTAAGGTCGGACCCCTGCAGCCCCAAATCGGCATCTATCACACCCACCAGCGTTAGATTGGGGAAATTATGCCCCTTGGCCACCAGTTGCGTGCCGATGATGATATCCGTGTCGCCCTGTGCAATCGCGTTGATTTCCTGTTTCAGCGCACGCGCCGATCCGAATAAATCTGATGATAACACGCTGACCTTGGCATCGGGGAACAGGGCCTGCGCCTCTTCGGCCAGGCGTTCGACACCGGGGCCAATGGGGGCCAAACGATCTGCAACATGGCAATGGGGGCATTCGCTGGGGATGGGTTTGGTTTCGCCACATTGGTGGCACATAAGGCGGTTTTGAAACCTGTGTTCGACCATCGACGCATCGCAGTGATCACAGCCAATTTGCTGCCCACAGGCACGACACAGCGTGACCGGCGCATAGCCGCGGCGATTGATAAACAACATCACCTGTTCGCCCTGCGCGATGCGCGATTGCATATTTTGAACCAAGTCGTCCGAAATCCAACGCGTCGCGGGTAATCCCGCCGCGCGCATATCAATCGCGCGCATATCGGGCAGCACCGCCGCCCCATATCGCGCGGTCAAATCGATGCGATTGTATTTGCCATTGGTTGCGTTTACCCATGTTTCCAAACTGGGGGTGGCGGACGCCAAGACAACATGCGCGTTACACAATGCGGCCCGTAACACAGCCATGTCGCGGGCATTGTACAATACGCCATCCTCTTGTTTATAGGATTTTTCATGTTCCTCATCGACAACGATCAGACCCATATTTTGAAATGGCAAAAACAAGGCTGAGCGTGCGCCAATGACAACCTGCGCCCCATTTTCCGCGACCATTTTCCAAATCCGCCGCCGATCCGTCATGGTCACGCCGGAGTGCCATTCCGCGGGTAACGCCCCAAACCGATCGCGCACGCGGGTCAAGAATTCCGCCGTTAGTGCAATTTCGGGCAACAGGACCAGCGCCTGTTTGCCGCGCTGCAAACACTCAGCCACGGCCTCTAGGTAAACTTCGGTTTTGCCTGACCCTGTGACACCGCGCAGCAAGGTTGCGCCAAAATCGCCCGTTGCCATCAAATCGCGCAACTGCGCGGCGGCATCTGCCTGATCGGATGTTAATTCTTTGCGCCCGAAATCGGGATCCATTGGGGCAAAGGGCATATCCTTGGGCGCATTTTGCGCCATCACGGCCCCCTGTTCTGCCATCCCCTTGATCACCGATGCACTGACCCCTGCGGTCTGGGCCAGTTCTGACAGGGTAAAGGGCGCGCCGCCATAGTCGGCCAAGGTGTCCAACACTTTCTGCCGGGCAGATGTCATTTTGAACCCCTGCGGCGGGGTGCCTGCCCGATAAACCACCCGCATAGACGGCGCATCCATCAAACCCGGTGCACGGGTCGCCAAACGCAGCATGGCCGACAGCGGCGTCAGCGTGTAATCTGCAGCGCGTATCAAAAAATCACGTAATTCAGACCGCATCGCGGGCACATCAACCACACGGATGACAGACCGAATTTTCGCATAGTCGAATTCCCCCTGCCCCGCGCCCCAAACAACGCCCAACACTTTGCGTGGGCCCAACGGCACCTCGACAAAAGCGCCCAGAAAACAGCCCTCGGCCGGCGCTTTGTAATCCAAGAACCGATCAATCGGCTGCGCAGTCAGGACACTGACCAAACTGCCAGCTGGAAAAAAGTCAGGCGCAGTCACATTGGGCTCCTGCTAGGGGTTTTATCGACACTCACTTTGCAGTAAAGCATATGCGAACATAGGCCAACCCAACAAAGGACCCAGACAATGAAATTTTTTGTCGACACCGCAGATATTGCACAAATCAAAGAATTAAACGACCTAGGCATGGTCGATGGCGTCACAACCAACCCATCGTTGATCATGAAATCGGGCCGCGATATTTTAGAGGTTACCAAAGAAATCTGTGACTTGGTCGATGGCCCCGTCAGCGCCGAGGTGACCGCAACGGACGCCGAAACCATGATCGCCGAGGGCCGTAAACTGGTGAAAATTGCGCCAAACATCACGGTCAAGGTTCCCCTCACTTGGGACGGTTTGCAAGCTTGCAAAACTTTGTCAGGCGAAGGCCACAAGGTCAACGTTACATTGTGTTTTTCCACAAACCAAGCGCTGTTGGCCGCCAAAGCGGGTGCGACATTCATTTCGCCATTCGTGGGCCGCTTGGATGATGTCAACATCGACGGCATGGACTTGATCGAAGATATCCGCACAGTCTATGACAACTACGGCTTTGAAACGGAAATTCTGGCGGCATCCATCCGCACCGTGAACCACATCACACAATGCGCGCTGATCGGGGCAGATGTCATCACCGCGCCACCCGCAGTGATCAAATCAATGGCCAGCCACCCATTAACCGACAAAGGTTTGGCAGCGTTCTTGGCTGATATTGAAAAAACAGGTCAAAAAATCCTGTAAACAATGTTAGCTTAAGCAGCAGCAGTCACATCAAGGGGGTCGTATACATGGACAGCACAATTCGTGATAAAATATTGTCGAACCCCCAAGCTGTGTTGGCGGATGCCGATGTAATGCGTGCGCTGCTGGATGCCAATGCTCAGGCGCTGGGCGACAACGTTGTCGACCTGCGCGGCATCGCCATGAACCGGCTGGAAAGCAGGCTGGATCGTTTGGAAAATACCCACCGCACTGTTATTGCGGCAGCCTATGACAATTTGGCAGGCACCCACCAAGTCCATCGGGCCGTTTTAGCCATGCTAGAGCCACGCGATTTTGATACGTTCCTTGGGCGTTTGGACCGCGATGTCTGCCAAATTCTGAATATCGATAACATTAAGATTGTATTTGAGGCGCACGCGACCGACATCCAAGCAGAGCAATCTTTGGAAGGGGCAAATTCTGTCATCGTCATCCAAGATAAATCCTTTATCGAACTCTATATTTCCCAAGGTGCGGGTGGACCGCGCAATATGGCAACGCGCCCCCTGCCCAAGAGCAGTGTTCAAGTTTATGGCGACAGTACACGCATACTGAAGTCAGAGGCGTGTATAAAACTGGACCTTGGATCACAGCGTTTACCAGCCATGCTGTGTCTTGCGTCCCAAGACCCTGAAAAATTTTCGCCCCAACAAGGCACAGATTTACTGACCTTTTTCGGAGGTGTGGTTGAACGGTTGATCAGCCACTGGTTGTCATGATCCCAGCCGCCGCGACACAGTTGATCGATGATTGGCTGGCCGTTAAATCCGCCCTGAGTGATACCAGCGAAAACACGTCGATTGCCTATCGTGGCGATGTCACCGAATTTGTGAGTTTTCTGTGTGCGTATTATGGCGAACCGCTTGGGGCCCAAAAACTGGCGCGTATCACCCTGACCGACATGCGTGCATGGATGGCCCATATGCGCGAAAATGATACATCGGCACGCAGTTTGGCACGCAAGCTATCCGCAGTTAAAAGTTTCTATCGTTGGTTTTCACGTCGCAGCGATTTCGATCCGACAGTCGTTTTATCCGTCAAGTCGCCAAAGTACCTTAAAAAACTCCCCCGCCCTCTGGACGAGGATGCCGCTCGAAAGGTGTTGGACACGATCGAGGTACAAAGCGATGTTGCATGGATTGCTGCACGCGATAGTGCGGTTGTCACTTTGCTCTATGGATGTGGCCTACGCATATCCGAGGCACTGTCCCTGACCGGACGGGACGTGCCACTTGGCGAAAGTATTAAAATAACTGGCAAGGGCGGCAAAACCAGACTGGTCCCAGTCATCGATGTGGCGCGCACGACTGTCGATGCCTATTTGGCCCTATGTCCATTTGAAATCGGCCGCGATGATTCGCTGTTTGTTGGTCCACGTGGTGGTGCCTTGGGGCCACGACCCATCCAAAAACTGATCCAAAACATTCGGATGCAGCTTGGGCTGCCTGATACTGTGACCCCACATGCGATGCGCCATAGCTTTGCCACCCATTTATTAAATGCCGGCGGGGATTTACGGTCGATCCAAGAGCTGCTGGGCCATGCCAGTTTATCAACGACGCAGGCCTATACCGGTGTAAATACCGCAAGGTTGCTGCAGATCTATGCACAAACGCACCCCAAGGCGAATAAGATATAGGTTTGCAATCAGAAACATTTTGGGCCACTACCGGGCGCATGACGATACAGACACGCGCACTTCTTGTTCATTTCTTTACAGCCACCGGCGCTGTGTTTGCGATGCTTGCCTTATTGGCAGCGGCAGACGAAAAATGGGCGATGATGTTTTTGTGGCTGGTGGTTGCCTTTTTCGTGGATGGAATTGATGGTCCATTGGCACGGAAATATGATGTAAAAACCAATGCGCCGCGTTTTGATGGTGTTTTGCTGGATTTGATTATTGATTACCTGACATATGTTTTCATTCCTGCGTTTGCATTGTTTAAATCTGGATTGTTACCGGGATGGGCAGGTTGGATTGCAATGATCGCAATCACATTTTCATCAGCCATCTATTTTTGCGACAGCAACATGAAAACCAAAGACAACAGTTTTCTTGGGTTTCCCGGCTGTTGGAATATGCTGGTGATCGTTTTGTTCGCACTGAGCCCGAATTATTGGATCATTTTGGGGCTTGTCTCGTTCTTGGCGGTGGCCATGTTTTTGCCGATCAAATTTATTCACCCCGTGCGCACCAAACGCTGGCGCAATCTGTCGCTGCCGATTGCGTTGGCATGGACATTTTTTGCAGGCTGGGCCGCATGGGTTGAATTCCACCCCGAAAGCTGGGCGCATTGGGGCTTGGCCCTGACATCAATTTACCTTTTGTTTGCAGGCCTGATCCAGCAAGTGATGCCAGGCAAATACGGATCAGGACTTTAACCGATATCCGGTCTTGAACAGCCCCCACGCCAAACATGCCACGGCCACAACAGACCCAAAACTAACCGCCAGCGACAGGGATGCGGGCTGGTCCGATATGCCGATCACGCTGTAACGAAGACCATCTATCAGATAAAAAATCGGGTTAAACAGGGTTATATCATGCAAAACCTTGGGCAGGGCCGTGATCGAATAAAAACTGCCCGATAAAAACGCCAAGGGTGTTACAATGAAATTGGTAATCGCTGCCATCTGGTCAAATTTATTGGCATAAACACCCGCAACAATGCCCAAACCGCCCAGCAGCGCCGCACCCAATATGGCATAAATCAGGGCCAAGACCGGATGTGCCAACCCAATGCCAATTGTCACCTGCAGTCCCAGCCATAACAGAATGGCAATACACACACCGCGCGCCACAGCACCCGCCATATAGCCAACAACCAATTCAAACGCCGATAGGGGCGGCATTAACGTATCGACTATATTTCCCTGTACCTTGGATATGACCAAGGATGACGACGTATTGGCAAAGGCATTTTGAATAATTGTCATCATCAAGACACCCGGCGCAATAAAGGTCAAAAATGGCACCCCCAACACATCGCCACGCCGCGTGCCCACGGCAATGGTGAAAATCACCAAAAACAACCCTGCAGTTACCATAGGTGCCAACAATGTTTGGGTCCAGACGTTCAAAAACCGCAACACTTCGCGCAACGCCAAGGTATAAAGACCCAGCCAGTTAAACCGTCCAAAGCGACGAACGCCCATATCTGTGTGATTTTGTACCATATGATTCACTTCTTTTGTCTCATGCATCTTGTAACTCGACACATGATGGTTAGAATAGGGGCCTGTTGAAAAAAAATGTCAGGCGCTTGGGGCCAGACACAACCTATATAGGATATATTCATGTCGTGGACAGACGAGCGCGTTGAATTGTTGAAAAAAATGTGGGGCGAGGGACAATCCGCCAGCCAGATCGCCAAAGAACTGGGCGGTGTCACCCGCAACGCTGTGATTGGCAAAGTTCACCGCCTTGGATTGTCAAACCGGTCCACTACGACAGCGACGCCCAAAACAGAGGCCAAAGCTAAATCTGCCGCAAAGCCCGAGGCTAAACCAGCAGCCCCCAAAGAGCGTGTTCAACCAAAACCTGCCCCTTCAGCTGCCGAAGCAAAACCAACCAACGTAACGCCGCTACGACGCCAAATCGTACCTGCGGGTCAACCGCTGCCACCGCAGCCGTCAGCCAATGAAATCAGCCCCGAGGCTCTGGCTCGCGTAAGCGAAGTCGAGAAAAAGGCCAAAAAAATCAGTCTGCTGGATTTGACAGAAAAAACGTGCAAATGGCCTGTTGGTGATCCTGCAACGGATGATTTTTGGTTTTGTGGACTGCCATCGCAAGCCGGAAAGCCATATTGCGAAGCCCATGTAGGCGTCGCATTTCAACCAATGAATGCGCGTCGTGATCGCCGTCGCTGACATCTAGCCCAAGAAATGGGCCACTATCCATTATATAAGGCGGGATTTTGCGACCCCGCCTTATGTCGTTACAGACCTTTGGCTTTGTAGCTTGAGGCGACTTTGCCGATCGAGACCAAATAACCAGCCGTGCGCAAATCTGGAACATCCGAGCGATTGTGCCAAATTTCGCGCATTGATTGGAACGCTGTACGCATTGTGTCATCAAGACCCGATCGGACCAGTTCCAATTCCCCTGCCCCGCGCAAGAACTGTTTTTTGAATGCCGGCGACAGCGTCCACTGACTGCCCAGCGCGGAACTTAGGTTTTCAAGTTCCTGTACCAACATTTCGTTGCGCGCCTCTTCTTGCCGGCGTTGCATGCGACCGAAACGAATGTGGCTTAGGTTTTTGACCCATTCGAAATAGGACACCGTCACACCGCCCGCGTTTGCATAAAGGTCGGGGATAATCACCGTTCCCTTTTCACGCAGGATTTCATCCGCACCAAAGGTGATGGGACCATTCGCTGCCTCAATAATCAACGGCGCTTGGATATTGGCAGCGTTTTCTTTGTGAATGACGCCTTCTAATGCGGCTGGGATCAAAATATCACAGGCGTTTTCCAACACTTTCGCACCATCGGCGACATATTCGGCACCAGGGAAACCCGCGACCCCACCGTGTTGGGCAATCCATTGGCGAACGGCCTCGACCTCTAGGCCCGTTTCACTGACCAAGGCCCCATCACATTCGATGATGCCTGTGATGATTGAACCGTCTTCTTCTGAAAGG
>CBFHVU010000024.1:0-21937 GCA_965659465.1 uncultured Paracoccaceae bacterium
GCCTTTGCCAGCCTGCAAGGGTTGCGGATCGAACACATGTTATCAATGCTTTCGCGTGAAATCACGCAGCCTGTCTTGATTTGGCAACAAAACACCTATCTTGATCCAGACAGGTTTCTGAATTGACAGCCGCGCCAAAGATGGCCATGCCTTAGTTCAAACAAAAGTATCGGAGAATTCGAAATGTCCATCCCTCAGTCCGGCGGCGGTCCGATCGAACGTCATGAACAAATGGCCGAATATTTGGCCGACGGCTGCAAGCCGAAATCCGAATGGCGCATTGGGACCGAACATGAAAAATTCGGCTATTGCAAAGATACCTTAAACCCGCTGCCCTATGATGGTCCACGGTCCATTTTGGCCATGCTTGAGGGCCTGCGCGACCGCTATGGCTGGGCCCCCGTGACCGAGGCCGATAAATTGATCGGCCTGACCAAAGATGGCGCGAATGTATCGTTAGAGCCCGGCGGACAATTGGAATTGTCTGGCGCGCCATTGGAAACAATTCACCAAACCTGTGACGAGGTCAACACGCACCTGCGCGAAGTCAAATCCATCGCGGACGAAATTGGTGTCGGTTTTATCGGTTTGGGCGCAGCACCGCATTGGTCGCATGAGGATATGCCCGTCATGCCCAAGGGCCGCTATAAATTGATGACCAATTATATGGACCGCGTGGGCACCATGGGCAAAACCATGATGTATCGTACCTGCACCGTTCAGGTGAATTTGGATTTCGGGTCCGAGGCGGACATGGTGCAAAAACTGCGCGTCGCATTTGCGATGCAACCTATCGCAACGGCATTGTTCGCCAATTCCCCATTCCTTGAGGGCAAGCCAAACAACCACAAAAGCTGGCGCAGCCGCGTATGGCGCGATTTGGATGCAGACCGCACCGGAATGTTGCCGTTTGTGTTTGAGGACGGATTTGGATTTGAACGCTGGGTCGATTACGCCTTGGACGTGCCGATGTACTTCGTTTATCGCGATGGAAAATACATCAATGCATTGGGCCAATCGTTCCGTGATTTTTTACAGGGCAAATTGCCCGCCCTGCCAGGTGAGACCCCCACGCTCAGCGATTGGGCCGATCATCTGACAACCATTTTCCCAGAAGCGCGGATTAAGAAATTCATCGAAATGCGTGGGGCCGATGGTGGCCCATGGCGGCGGTTGTGTGCGCTGCCTGCGTTTTGGGTTGGATTGATGTACGATCAATCTGCATTGGATGCCGCATGGGATCTGGCCAAGGGCATGGATGCCGAAACACGCCAAGCGTTACGCATTACCGCATCTGAGCAGGCATTGGATGGACGCGTGGGCAAATATGCCCTGTCTGATTTGGCACGCGAAGCGGTGGCCATCAGCGAACAGGGCCTAAAGTCACGTGCAAGATCGGGCCAAGATGGGTTGGTCCCGAACGAAGTGCATTTCCTAGATGCCTTAAAGGAATCGTTGGAATCGGGGCAAACACCGGCTGACGAATTGCTGGCGCGTTATCATTCCGATTGGAACGGTGACGTGTCCAAGGTTTTTGGCGACTACAGCTATTAAACGCGAACAATTTTATCTGTTAACCTCTGCTTACCCTTTGCCCGCTAAACCTGTGTTTGGGTTAAATAAAAGGGTGGTGAATTATGTCGACGGAAACGCCGATTGTTCCAAATCTGACGGGGCGCGGCCCAACGCCGCCCGATGACGACACCGCGGTGCCGCAGGCATTGGATGATGTCGGTATGACGCAATCGGGTGCCATCGCTTATACGATCGAAACAAATTTCGTGCGGATCACGCAGTACGCCACCCAACCTATGGGGCCAGTGCAACGGATACCAGCGCCACCCCTAGACAAGGGTTCGGTTGCACCCCTGCAGCATAATTTGAACGATCCGATCCCTGTGCAGCGGCAACAATTACCTGTTGATAACCATGTACCCTCTGCCTCGGCAGTGGTTGGGCAAGTGATCATGCAACAGACACCACATCGCCAATCGCCAAAGGTCGCAGTGAATGTATTTGCGCGCACCGATCACACACAGGCCGCGCCGATCCTGCCCGGCGAAATGCGCGAAAACATATTTCGCAGCGCAACGGCGCCCGTAGCCGCGGATAAGACCCCTACAGTGCACGATACGGCCCCGCCGCGAATTACAAAACGGCAAAGCAATCTATCGCACCCTGGTCAGCAATCGGTAACATCAGGCCCCATTGCAGTGCCGCCGATTCATAACCAAATCCAAACAACTGAAACCGTCCTGCGTAATGCAATAACGGCATTGGCAGACGATTCGGCAGATTTGGTCCAAACGATACTGCGTGATTTTGGAACGCCCCAAAACCTAGGGTCCGCACAACCTGGGTTGCCTATCATGTCACAAATTGCCCACGCTTTGCCACAACAGCCGCCCCAAGCGCCCGAAACATATGACGTTGATCTGTCGCCCAAGGATTTGGGCAAAGTGCGCATATCACTGACACCACACGACAGTGGGATAACAGTTTCGATCCTGTGCGATGTTGACAGTACGGCCCAATTGGCCCGACGGCACATTGATCATCTGGCCCGCGATTTGATGCAATTGGGATATGCGTCGGTCGACATTGACGTGTCAGGACAAAATGCAAACAACCCCAAGTCCAGCACGTCACAGACCGGGGCGCAACACATGTCCAATCAGGACGATTCAAACATGACGGTCCCAACCGCAAATAATCAATATGGGCCACACCCCAGCCACAATTCCGATGGCATTGATGTAAAGGTATAATTCAATGATTTCTGACCCCATCGTCGCACCACAAACCCAATCCAGCCCGTCAACAGCATCGCAGAAAATCAGCTCTGATTTCGAAACTTTTTTGAAAATGCTGACCGCACAAATCGAAAACCAAGATCCACTAAACCCCATAGATTCCAGTGATTATTCTACGCAGCTGGCGACATTTTCTGGGGTTGAACAACAGGTCCTGACCAATGACCTATTGCGGTCTATTTCAGGGGCCTTGGTCGGGTCAGATTTGACAGCCGTATCGCATTGGGTCGGCAAAGATATCGAAGTGCCCGAAAATTTTTCCTATTCCGATACGTCGGTTGATATTCGATTTGATATGCCGAAACAGGCAACGCAGGGAATTTTATCCATTTATGATGCACAGGGGCAAACTGTGGCACAATTCCCCGTCGCAACGTCTGATAAATCAGTGACCTGGAATGGCGAAATGTCAGATGGCCGCATGGCACCCGCAGGCCCATATCAGGCACGTTTACAGCCCTATTACAATGATACGGAATTGGCAGTACAGCCGGGATACACGTTCCAACCGGTCACCCAGGTGCGACTGGACAATGGGACAGCACATCTGGTTACCGCATCAGGGCAGGCCTATGTTCCATCACAGGTCACAGCCCTGCGTGCGCCCAATATGCCATAATCACATACATCGCCCCCATGCCGACCCCCCCAGCGATGCCAGACCACAATACGGTGCGCCAGACAGATGGGCGTGGTGGCATCACTTTGGGCGAGGCCTGTTCAATCAAAGCACGTTCAACGATACCCGGCAGGCGGGGACCAAAACGGGTCAAGACCTGAACTGTGCTTGCCAAGTCACGCAAAACAGCACGTGGGCCGATGCTATCGCGGATATAGCTTTCGACCACGGGCTTGGCCACTTGCCAAATGTTTATATTGGGGTTCAGCGACCGTGCCACTCCCTCAACCACGACCATCGTGCGTTGTAGCAGGATCAACTCGGTGCGCGTTTCCATGCCAAAGCGTTCGGTGACCTCAAACAAATGGTTTAACAAACGGCCCATGGAAATATGCGTGGCATCCATCCCGAAAATCGGTTCGCCCACCGCGCGCAACGCGCGGGCAAATTCATCCACATCCTGCGAGGCTGGGACATAGCCTGCTTCGAAATGGACCTCGGCCACGCGTTTGTAATCACGTTGAATAAATCCAAACAGAATTTCGGCATAGACGCGGCGGGTGTATTCATCGATATGGCCCATGATCCCGAAATCAAAGGCAACGACAGCGCCGTCTGGCCCGACCTTCAGATTACCTTGGTGCATGTCCGCATGGAAAAACCCATCCCGCAGGGCGTGGTTTAGGAATAACTGCAACACGCGTTCGCCCAATTCAGTGCGATCAACCCCCACAACCTCCAGCGCATCGTTATCACCCAACGGTGTACCATCGACCCAATCCATCGTCATAACGCGACGCGCGGAATAGGGCCATTTCACATGGGGTACGCGAAAGCCTGCATCTGCCTGTGTGTTGGCCGCAAATTCAGAGGCAGACGAACTCTCAAGGCGCAAATCCAACTCGCCCAAAACGACGCCTTCGAAATGGCGGATCACATCCATTGGACGCAATCGTCGTGCAAAGGGGGCCAGTATTTCGACCATCCGCGCCGCCAGATAAAACGCATCCACATCCTGGATAAAGGCCCGTTCAATCCCGGGGCGCAGCACCTTGACCGCAACATATTCGCCCGTATCCGCCAACCGCGCGCGGTGAACCTGCGCAATGGATGCCGCCGCCACAGGTTCTGAAAATTCGGTAAAGACCCTATCAGGATCCATGCCCGTTTCCTCTAAAAAGGTGGCCTTGGCCTCTTTTATCGAAAAGGGGGGGAGTTTATCCTGCAACACCCGCATTTGCTGGGCCAATTCTGGCCCCACAACATCGGGACGCGTCGATAAAATTTGGCCAAATTTGATATAGGCAGGACCCAATGCCGTCAGCGCACGCGGCACAGGCGGCATAGCAGGATCACCCCGATACCCAATCAGTTTGAACGGCCACCCTAAAACCCGTGCGGCAATGCGCAGACTGGGTGGCACATCCATCGCATCCAACACAACGCGCATCGCGCCTGTGCGCTCAAAGGTTGCGCCCGTCCGGATCAGCCGCCAAATATTGTGTGGTCCGCGCATCGCCTAAATTTTCCATCCCGAATGCAAACAGGCCACGCCCATTGTTAAATTACGGTACTTTGCGTTTTCAAACCCAGCCTGTTTCACCATCGATAAAAACGTGTCTTGGTCTGGAAAGTTACGAATGGATTCCACCAAATATTGGTAACTGTCCCAATCCTTGGCAATAATTTTGCCCATGCGGGGGATCATGTTGAACGAATAGCGGTCATAGATCCACTGCAACATATCGTTTGGAATTTGCGAAAACTCTAACACCATCAAACGACCGCCGGGTTTTAGAACGCGATATGCTTCGTTCAAGGCCACTTGGGGCTTGGTCACGTTTCGGATACCAAAGCTGATGGTATAGACATCGAATGTGTTATCCTCAAACGGCAGGGCCATAGCGTCCCCAACCACCCAATCCAATTGGTCTGCCATTTGGTCTGCCTCGGCACGCTTGCGCCCCTCAACCAACATGGGTTCGGTCAAATCCAAAACGGTGGAATGGGCCT
The DNA here is from genome assembly GCA_965659465.1 of uncultured Paracoccaceae bacterium. GTDB lineage: Bacteria > Pseudomonadota > Alphaproteobacteria > Rhodobacterales > Rhodobacteraceae > CAJXSD01. Next base: position 5,446 of record CBFHVU010000024.1, read on the forward strand.
GACCCGCGCGTTTTAGGAACCGAAACGAAATGTCGCCTGTGCCGCCCGCCACATCCAGCAGCCGTTGACCCGAACGCGGGGCAAGCCAATCCATCATCGCATCTTTCCAGACACGGTGAATTCCCATCGACATGACATCGTTCATGATATCATATTTTGATGCTACGGATCCAAACACACCTTGAACGCGCGATGCTTTTTCGGCTTCAGGTACGGTTTGAAATCCAAAATGGGTTGTATTTTCCGGATCGGTCATCTTGCCTTGTCCTATCGTTTCCCTACCTTGTTATAGAAAGATAGGGCCATGTTGCAATGCGTCCTTTACGACAATACACACGAATCCAAACGAATTCACATGCCAATGCCTTGGTTTTTGGCGACACCGACCACATTGCAAGCAGGACACCATGCCCGAATTACCCGAAGTTGAAACGGTTATGCGCGGATTAGAACCCGTTATGACGGGCCAGCGCATCACACATGCCGCCGTTAACCGCCCGGATCTGCGCTGGCCCTTTCCGTCGAATATGGCGACGCGCCTGACCGGAGCACGGATCGACCGGCTGTGGCGACGGTCCAAGTATATCTTGGCAGATCTGGACCGCGGTGAATCGTTGCTGATTCATCTGGGCATGTCGGGCCGCATGTTGATATCCGGTGACCCGCTGGGCAATTTTGTGCATGATCACCCTGCCGCGCAGAAACATGATCACGTTGTATTTGATATCAGCAATGGCGCACGGGTGACATTTAATGACCCGCGCAGATTCGGCGCAATGGATTTGATCAGCACCGATCAGATGGACACACATCCCCTGATCCGCGTGCTGGGACCCGAACCATTGTCGAACGGGTTTCACGAATCTTATCTGATCGATAAAATTTCGCATCGAAAATCACCGATTAAGTCGGTGCTATTGGATCAATCCGTCGTGGCGGGATTGGGCAATATTTACGTCTGCGAAGTTCTGTTCCGGGCGGGCATATCCCCACTGCGACAGGCCGCACAGATATCGCAAAAACGAATTGCGGGATTGATTCCCATCATTCGTCAGGTCCTGTTAGAGGCAATCCAAGCAGGGGGATCATCGCTGCGTGATTTCCGCCAAACAGACGGGGAACTGGGTTATTTTCAACACAATTTTGACGTCTATGGACGTCAAGAAAAACCATGCCAAACCTCTGATTGTAATGGAATAATCAAGCGTGTGACGCAGTCTGGCCGATCCAGTTTCTATTGCCCCAAGTGTCAAAGATAGCTTGATCAACACGGCAATCGTGGTAAGGACAGGGACTGAGTTAAACAACCGAAAGACTGTTTCATGGCCTATGAGACGATTATCGTCGAAATCGAAGACCACGTTGCTTTGATGAAACTGAACCGTCCGGATGCGTTGAATGCATTGAACGATCAGTTGATGTCGGAACTGTGCGACGCATTGGAATGCGCGCAAAAAAATGAAAAAGTACGCTGCATTGTGATCACTGGATCTGAGAAAGCATTTGCCGCGGGCGCAGATATAAAAATGATGAGCACGCAGAGTTTTGTTGACGTGTTCACCGGCGACCTCTTTGCCGAAGAGGCAAACAGAATCATCCGTATCCGTAAACCCATTATTGCAGCCGTATCCGGATATGCCCTGGGCGGTGGCTGCGAATTGGCAATGATGTGCGATTTCATCATCGCATCAGATACTGCAAAATTTGGCCAACCCGAAATCAATTTGGGCGTTATCGCAGGTATGGGTGGCACACAGCGTTTGACCCGTTCTATCGGCAAATCCAAGGCGATGGACATGAACCTGACCGGTCGTTTCATGGAGGCCGACGAAGCGGAACGCTGCGGATTGGTCAGCCGCGTTGTTCCTGCGAAAAAATTGATGGAAGAAACGCTAGCGGCAGCCGCCAAAATTGCGGAAAAATCTATGATTTCCGTCATGGCCGCGAAAGAGGCCGTCAATAAGTCCTATGAAACAACATTGGCTGAAGGGTTGATGATTGAGCGTCGTTTGTTCCATTCGATGTTCGCGACCGAGGACCAAAAAGAAGGCATGAACGCCTTTATCGACAAGCGCGAAGCACAGTTTCGCGATAAATAACCGCCGAGGCTGCGTTTTTTGACCAAATTCAGCGAAACCCTGTTGACTCAGAACCGAGTCGGGCCTAAAGACGCGACTTCAGAATAGATGTAAACCCAAGCGATGGGATGAAGACACATGGCAAACACGCCTCAATCAAAAAAGCGCGCACGCCAGACGGTGCGCCGCACTGACGTAAACAAAGCTCGCCGTTCGCGTATTCGTACGTTCCTGCGCAAGGTCGAAGAGGCCATCGTAAGTGGTGACAAATCAGCAGCAGCCGAAGCGCTGCGTGCAGCACAGCCCGAAGTAATGCGCGGTGTGACAAAGGGTGTTTTCCACAAAAACACAGCGTCTCGCAAGATTTCGCGTTTGTCCGCGCGCGTCAAAGCAATCGCTTAAACTTAGCGTTTGTTGCAAGATTTAGAAAGCGCGCCGCAGTTTGCGGTGCGCTTTTTTGCGTCTGGGCCATTTTGGTTTAGGCGTCAGAGATTCTTTTCAGAAAAAATAGAGTCAAGCTCATAGTTCTGTTGCCCCGTTTCGGTAGTTCTTGCTAACGTGTGTATGCGAGTGAATCGCACTTGGGGGACATTGTTGAAACGGTGGGTTTTTGGGACGCACCTGTGCTGTTGAATTACGGCCCGTTTTAAGTTTGTCCATTCATAAAATTTGGAAATAACGCGCAAACATGTTTTTGCGTGTAGGATCTGTTTGTCTGTTCGCAGGCAGACGATCAAAACGTGTTTGGGACGCAAAACAATGACGCATGAACAGTGGGGACAGCTTAAGCAATCCATGCTAAGGACTGTAGGCGAAAACAGTTACAAAAACTGGATTGACCCATTGCAGTTTCACGAAATGCAAGATGGTGTCGCTGTAATATCTGTCCCCACCAATTTTTTGGGCAATTATGTGTCCCAAAATTTTTCGGATATGATTCTGTATCAGTTCGGCCAGCTGGATTCATCCGTCCGTCGTTTACGCTTTGAAGTTTTGTCCAACGGGGGTCAATCCCGCCCTAAGCACACGGCTTCAAAAACAGCCCCTCCCATGACTGAGCCACAGACAGACAGCGATCTGCCCGGCGCGCCTTTGGACCCACGCTTTACCTTTGACACCTTTATTGTTGGCAAACCGAATGAATTGGCCCATGCCGCAGCTCGCCGCGTGGGTAAAGGCGAGACTGTCAGCTTTAACCCATTGTTTTTATATGGCGGCGTGGGATTGGGGAAAACCCACCTGATGCATGCGATTGCATGGGATTTGCACATCAATCGCCCTGATTTGAATGTGGTTTATCTGTCAGCAGAACAATTTATGTACCGCTTTGTTCAGGCACTGCGTGATCGCAAGATGATGGATTTCAAACAACTGTTTCGCTCTGTCGATGTGTTAATGGTCGATGATGTTCAATTCATCGCCGGAAAAGACAGCACGCAAGAAGAGTTTTTCCACACCTTTAACGCGCTGGTTAATCAGAACAAACAAATCATCATTTCGGCGGATCGTGCACCCGGCGAAATCAAAGATTTAGAAGATCGGATTAAAAGCCGCATGCAATGTGGCTTGGTTGTAGATCTGCATCCAACTGATTACGAACTGCGGCTTGGGATTTTGCAGTCCAAGGTGGACCAGCATCGCAAATCCTATCCACAACTAACTATTGATCCGCATGTGTTGGAATTTTTGGCCCATCGCATTTTGACCAACGTCCGTGTACTTGAGGGTGCTTTGACACGGCTCTTTGCCTTTGCATCTCTGATAGGGCGCGATATCACGCTTGAGGTGGCACAGGATTGTTTGGCCGATATTTTGCGCGCATCGGAACGCAAAATCACGGTTGAGGAAATCCAACGCAAGGTGGCAGAACATTACAACATCCGCCTGTCGGATATGATCGGGCCAAAACGGTTGCGATCCTATGCACGCCCACGCCAAATGGCCATGTATTTGGCAAAACAGTTGACCAGCCGCAGCTTGCCAGAAATTGGGCGCCGGTTCGGAGGACGCGATCACACAACAGTTTTACACGGTGTAAAACGCGTCGAAGAACTAAAAATTCAAGATGGTCAAATTGCAGAAGATTTGGAAATGCTGCGTCGTGCACTAGAGGCTTAGGCCTTGTGCATTCCGCAAACAACCTGCGAGCTTAGTATTCAGTAAAAACTGCGTTTATTTCATGATTTGGCAAAGAAAACGCTTGAGCCTGCCAACAGATCGGATACCTTAAGGATCCGAAATAAAAGGAGCTGGGATCATGAAACTGAGTATTGAACGCGCCACATTATTAAAGGCTGTGTCGCAGGCGCAATCAGTTGTAGAACGTCGCAATACGATCCCAATTCTTGCCAACGTTCTGATCGAGGCCGAAGGCGACACCGCAATGTTTCGTGCGACTGATCTGGATATCGAAGTTGTGGATAAAGCGAATGCGCACATCGAACGCGCGGGCACGACAACAGTGTCTGCGGTTATGCTGCATGAAATTGTTCGTAAACTGCCTGATGGCGCGCTGGTCACATTAACCGATGACAGCGCAACAGGGCGTTTAACAGTCGAAGCGGGTCGTTCGAATTTTTCATTGGCGACCCTGCCCAAAGAAGATTTCCCCGTCATGGCGACGTCGGAATATTCGGCGAATTTTTCGGCCCCTGCGCCGGTTCTGCGCCGCCTGTTTGATAAATCAAAATTCGCAATCTCGACCGAGGAAACACGCTATTACCTAAACGGCGTTTATATGCATGTGGCCGATTCCGATGCCGGACAGGTTTTGCGCTGCGTTGCGACAGACGGCCACCGATTGGCGCGCATTGATGCGGATTTGCCTGATGGGGCCGCTGGAACACCCGGTGTTATTGTGCCCCGCAAAACCGTGGCCGAGCTGCGCAAATTACTGGATGACGATGACATGCAAATCGCGGTTTCCGTATCCGAAACCAAAGTACGGTTTGCAACACCGTCAATCACCCTGACCTCCAAGGTCATTGATGGCACGTTCCCAGATTACACACGCGTCATTCCAACTGGCAACACTCGCCGCCTAGAAGTTGACGCAAACGATTTTGCCAAGGCCGTGGATCGTGTGGCCACAGTGTCATCTGAACGGTCGCGCGCCGTCAAATTGTCACTGGACGAAGATCGCCTGATCCTGTCTGTAAATTCCCCCGACAGCGGCGCCGCCGAAGAAGAGCTGGCCGTAGCCTACGCAGACGAGCCATTGGAAATCGGGTTTAACGCGAAATACCTGCTGGAAATTGCCAGCCAAGTTGATCGCGAAAATGCTGTGTTTATGTTCAATTCATCAGGCGATCCAACACTGATGCGTGAAGGCAATGACACGACGGCCGTATACCTCGTCATGCCAATGCGCGTATAACTTGGCCTAGATGACCAAGGTCCACGATCTGTCCAATTGGCTTTAGGGTCATGTTGTATTTAAGCGAATTGACCCTGTCGCATTTTCGGTCGCATAAAATCAGCCGGTTACAATTAGATGGCCGGCCGGTTGCGATTTATGGGACAAATGGATCGGGAAAGACCAATATCCTAGAAGCTGTGTCGTTGTTTTCCCCCGGTCGGGGAATGCGCCGCGCCAGTGCATTGGACATGACCCGCCGTCCTGAGGAATTGGGGTGGAAATTATCCGGCACCCTTAACCGAGGCCACCGCCGTTATAGCATTGATATAAAATCTGAAAACGGGTCAGCGCGGCGGGTTCACCTGGATGAACAACCGGCCCCGCAAACTGCGCTGGCCGAGTTGTCGCAGGTCATCTGGTTGGTACCCAATATGGATCGACTGTGGACAGAGGGCGCGGATAATCGCCGCCGTTTTTTGGACCGTATGGCGCTAAGTTTTGATGCGCGCCATGCCGAGGCCAGCCTGAATTATGAAAAAGCCATGCGTGAAAGAAACAGACTGCTGAAAGACAACGTGCGCGACCCACACTGGTATCGCGCGTTAGAGCGTCAAATGGCTGAAAGTGGCTACCAGATCCATTCTGCCCGCGTTCACACACTTGAACTGGTAATCGCAGCACAAAACACAGCGAATACCGCCTTTCCCGTGGCCGAGTTATCACTGGATCAAAGCCAAGGCGAAATGCCCGAAACCCCCACCGATTTCATTGATGCCTTGGAACATGGCCGCGGACGCGACTTGGCAGCTGGCCGAACACTGATCGGCCCTCATAGAACAGATTTACTGGCGCGATACGCGACCAAAGATATCGACGCCAGGGATTGTTCGACAGGCGAACAAAAGGCATTGCTAGTATCCATGATCCTAGCAAATGCACGCGCTTTAGCGCAGCGCACACAAACCCCCCCAATGATATTATTGGACGAGGTTTCCGCCCATTTGGATGCCGGCCGACGTGCTGATTTATACGATGAGATATGCACGCTTGGAGCCCAAGCATGGCTGACCGGAACCGAACCAGATCTGTTTTCAGAGCTAGGACAGCGCGCGCAATATATATCCGTGACGGAAAATGCCGGTATTTCTGCGGTGCACCAACATGAGGCGCTGATATCATGACAATAACATTTGGTGAACTTGGGCTTTATGCCTTGGGCTTGCTGGTTTTATTTCTGACACCAGGTCCGGTTTGGGTGGCACTGATGGCGCGCGCTGTGTCTGGCGGATTCCCAGCTGCCTTTCCATTGGCGCTGGGTGTTGTGATCGGCGATGTCCTATGGCCCTTTCTGGCGATACTAGGGGTCAGCTGGTTGGTCCAAGAAATCGATGGGTTTATGATGATATTGCGATGGGCTGCTGTCGTGATTTTCGTCTGGATGGGGGTCAAACTGATCCGATCTGCCGATCGACAATTGGGACAGAATTCAAAATTAACGGCACCGGGGGCATGGGCAGGGTTTGCAGCTGGCTTGGCCGTTATTTTGGGAAACCCCAAGGCGATTTTATTCTACATGGGGGTGCTGCCCGGATTTTTTGATTTAACCAAATTAAATTCATGGGATATCGCCGCAATCTGTGCATTATCTGCACTGATCCCACTGTTGGGAAATGTGGGAATCGCCCTGTTGGTTCATCGTGCACGTGCGATCGTAAGATCGCCAGACTCCATTCGGAAACTGAACACAACATCGGGCGTATTATTGATCCTTGTTGGGATTGTTATCGGCCTGACTTAATCCACAAAATATGGGGATTGGGCGTGACATTTGTTGCTAGAAATCGTATAAATTTACAAAAATACGAAAGGTGGCAGGAATGTCCGAGAGTGAAAATCAACCTCAGGAATATGGCGCAGACTCTATCAAGGTTCTCAAGGGGTTAGAGGCTGTTCGCAAACGGCCTGGCATGTATATCGGTGACACCGATGATGGATCTGGTTTGCACCACATGGTCTATGAAGTTGTCGATAACGGTATCGACGAAGCCTTGGCCAAACATGCCGATTATGTCCACGTTAAAATCCACGCAGACAGCAGTGTTTCTGTGCGCGATAATGGCCGCGGAATCCCTGTCGACATCCACGAGGAAGAAGGCGTATCAGCAGCCGAGGTCATCATGACCCAACTGCACGCAGGCGGTAAATTCGACAGCAATTCATACAAAGTGTCGGGCGGTTTGCACGGCGTTGGTGTGTCTGTTGTGAACGCTCTGTCCGTTTGGCTGGAACTGCGCGTTTGGCGCAATGGCAAAGAACACTATGCCCGTTTTGAACACGGCGATACGGCCGAACACTTGCGCGTGATCGGCGATGCGAACGGCGAAAAAGGCACCGAAGTCCGTTTCCTTGCATCCACGGATACGTTTTCTAATTTGGAATATTCCTTTGAGACCTTGGAAAAACGCCTGCGCGAATTGGCCTTTTTGAATTCAGGCGTACGCATCATCCTTGAGGATGAGCGCCCCGCCGAAGCATTGCGCAGTGAATTGTTTTACGAAGGCGGCGTCAAAGAATTCGTGAAATATTTGGACCGATCCAAAACAGCCGCGATGCCAGAGCCCATTTTCATGTTGGGCGAACGCGACGATATCGGTGTTGAGGTCGCAATGTGGTGGAATGACAGCTACCATGAAAACGTCTTGCCCTTTACCAACAACATCCCTCAGCGGGATGGCGGCACCCATTTGGCGGGCCTGCGCGCCGCATTGACGCGGACGATCAACAACTACGCCCAATCCAGTGGGATCGCCAAAAAAGAAAAAATCAGCTTTACTGGCGATGATGCCCGCGAAGGATTAACATGCGTGTTATCCGTCAAGGTCCCTGACCCCAAGTTTTCCAGCCAAACCAAAGACAAATTGGTCAGTTCCGAAGTTCGTCCAGCCGTCGAAAGCTTGGTAAACGAAAAACTGTCAGAATGGTTCGAAGAAAACCCCAACGAAGCCAAAATCATCGTTGGCAAAATTATCGAAGCCGCATTGGCCCGTGAAGCGGCGCGCAAGGCCCGCGAATTGACACGCCGTAAAACGGCGATGGACATTAATTTCCTAGCCTCAAAGCTGAAGGATTGTTCAGAAAAAGACCCATCCAAGACCGAAGTGTTCTTGGTCGAGGGTGACAGCGCCGGCGGATCCGCCCAAACGGGCCGCGACCGACGGACCCAGGCCATTTTGCCATTGCGCGGTAAAATCCTAAACGTCGAACGCGCCCGATTTGATCGCATGTTGGCCAGCCAGGAAATTGGTAACTTGGTCATGGCACTAGGCACAGGGATTGGGCGTGACGAATTTAACCTGTCAAAACTGCGCTATCATAAAATCGTTATTATGACCGACGCGGACGTTGACGGCGCGCACATCCGGACATTGTTGCTGACATTTTTCTATCGCCAAATGCCGCAACTGATCGAGGCAGGGCACCTGTTCATCGCCCAGCCCCCCCTATACAAAGTCAGCCGCGGCAAATCCGAGGTTTATCTGAAAGACCAAGCCTCGCTTGAGGATTATTTAGTGCAACAGGGTGTGGATGGCGCGGTTTTGCGTCTGGGATCGGGCGCAGAAATCGCCGGCCAAGATTTGGTGCGTGTCGTTGACGAAGCGCGTCAGTTAAAGCGTGTTCTTGACGCATTTCCAACGCATTATCCACGACATATTTTGGAACAGGCCGCTATTGCCGGGGCCTTTGTTCCGGGTGCCGTGGACGCCAATTTGCAAGGAATTGCAGATAAGGTAGCGGAACGACTAAACCTGATTGCACTAGAATATGAACGCGGCTGGTCCGGTCGTATTACCCAAGATCATGGCATTCGTCTGTCACGCATTTTGCGCGGTGTAGAAGAAATGCGAACGCTTGATGGCCCGATGCTACGATCCGGCGAAGCCCGCAGAACAGGCACACTTACCGAAAGCCTGCAAGAGGTCTATGGCAGCCCCGCGTCACTCGGGCGTAAAGACCGCACTCAAATGATATTCGGTCCACTTGATCTGCTTGATGCAATTCTACGCGAAGGCGAAAAGGGCTTGTCCCTGCAACGCTACAAAGGTTTGGGCGAAATGAACCCAAGTCAGCTGTGGGAAACCACATTGGACCCAGACGCACGCACATTGCTGCAGGTCACAATTGATGATGCCGCCGAAGCGGACGATATGTTCACCAAATTGATGGGCGATGTCGTCGAGCCAAGGCGCGAATTCATTCAATCAAACGCGCTTAGTGTTGAAAACCTAGATTTCTAAAAAATTAAAGGCCGGTTTATCCGGCCTTTAACTTATGCGATTGCGGCCAAGAATTGATCAATCTGCGCCCGTTCCAGTGACCAATCGCAGACAAACCGGCATTTCACCATATCTGCGCTTTGCGCTGTTTCCAAATCATCCCAAAGATAATATTCCGCCCCAGCAGCAAACGCGCGTTCATGCAGGTGCTTGGGCAAATACACAAACATTAGATTAGCGGCCGGATAATGCAGAAACGATGCCTCAGGCACAGCTTGCAATCCAGCCGCCAAATAAGCCGCATTCGCGTTCGCACGTCGCGCCAGATCCAGCCACAAATCATCTGTCAGATAGGCCAGCATCTGTGCCGACAAATACCGGTGCTTGGAAAATAAATGCCCACCACGTTTGCGCCGCAGCTCAAATTCCCATGCTTTGGCTGGATCAAAAAATATAACCGCCTCGACGCCCATCAGGCCATTTTTGGTCCCGCCAAAACTGACGGCATCTACACCGGCTTTCCACGTCATTTCCGCAGCACTACAGTCCAGCGAAACCATTGCATTCGTAAAACGTGCACCGTCCATATGAACGGGCAATTCAAATGACCGTGACACATCACATAACGCAGAAATTTCATCTAGCGTATAAACACGTCCCTGTTCGGTGACTTGGGTAATCGACACTGGGCCGCGCTGGGGGCCATGAACGCCGCGAGTTTGTTCGGCCTCTATTGCGGCGCGTAACTGATCCGGTGTAATTTTGTCGCTGTCGCCCACCAAGGTCAGTTTGGCACCGCCCATGTAAAATTCAGGTGCATTGCATTCATCTTCGTGGATATGTGCCACAGGCGAACAAAACACCGTATCCCAAGGGTTGGCCAAAGTCGCCAAGGCCAGCGAATTGGCCGCCGTGCCGGTCGCCACCAAATAAACGGCCGCCTCGGGTGCCTCAAAGATATCACGTATTTTGGCTTGAACCGCTTGGTTAATTCTGTCCGCGCCATAGCCAGATTGATACCCCGCATTGGCAGCGCCCAATGCCTCTAACACCTGTGAGGGAACGGGTCCGGTATTATCTGATGCAAAAAACATTTATCGCGGCTCTTCTATCAAATGGTCTTCCCAATCATCTTCGTCCACCTCAAATTCGGCGACTGTGCGCCCGCGCATCGACACACCTGCATCGTGGACCGTTTCAGGATCGCCCGAAACCAGCGGATGCCAATTTGGCAATGGTTTGCCCTGCCACACCAACCGATAGGCGCAGGTCCGCGGCATCCAATAGGCATGTTCGTCAATATTATCAGGCCGCAACACAATGCATTCTGGAACAAACTGATGGCGGATTTTATATTGCCCGCATTTACAGGTCGAATCATCAAACAATCGACAGGCCACACGTGTCAAATACACACGCCCCGTCTCTTCATCCTCAATCTTGTTCAAACAACATTTGCCACAGCCATCACACAACGCTTCCCATTCACGTTTGGACAGCTTGGCCATCGGCTTCTTTTCCCAAAACCGATGTGTTAATCCGTCACGGTTGATTGGATCACTGCTCATAATTTGGCCAATATATCCCGCGCTGTGGCGCAATCTTGCTCCATCTGATCGATCAAGGCCTGCAACCCGTCAAATTCCAGCTCCGGACGCAAAAAATCGACCAAACCAACCGACAGCTTGGCCCCATACAAATCACCTGAAAAATCAAAAATAAACGTTTCCAGATTGGGCGTGTTTTCCCCAAACATAGGCCGCACCCCCAAGGACGCCGCCCCATGGTAACTGCCCCGAAACGAGCCATCTAAAACCTCAACTAATACCGCATAAACGCCAAGCTTGGGCAAATGTAGCCCATCAACAGACATATTTGCGGTCGGGTATCCTAATTCGCGCCCGCGTTGTTCGCCCCCAATTACGGGGCCCTCAATACGATGCCAATGCCCCAATTGCGCGGCTGCATCACGCGGCCGCCCTTCAGATAGGGCCTGTCGAATGGATGTGGATGAAACCTGCCCATTGCCCGCTTCTAACAGGGGAACAACCGTGACACCAAACCCCATTTCCTGGCCAAATTCCTGCAAATCCTCGACCGTTCCGGCACGACCCTGCCCAAAGCAAAAATCAGCCCCAACCACAATGTGGCGCAACCCTAATCCCTCACAGATCACATTTTGCGCAAATTCTCGCGGGCTCAGCGCGGCCATGGCAGCGTTGAAATTCAACTCATACAGCCGCTCAACACCCAAACGCTGCAACCGCGTCGCACGGGCCTGCGACCCCATCAAACGAAAACTTGGGGCTTTGGGTTGAAAATATTCGCGCGGGTGCGGCTGAAACGTCAACACCCCCAGCGGTGCATCAATTTCGGCCCCGGCCGAACGCGCCAAATCAATAACGGCTTGATGCCCTAAATGCACACCGTCAAAGTTGCCAATCGCAACACTGGCCCCACGATCCTGAGGCGCGACAAAGTGATAATCACGAATAACTCTCATATCACTTGCGTAGCCTCTACGCCGCCGACGCGCAAGCAGACATTACACAAAATATTCTTTCAGTTTTGCAAAAATACTCGCGGGGGAACTTGGGCGCAGGCCCAAGTGGGGGCGGCAGCCCCCTGACACCAAAAACTAGTCGAATTTCCGGCTTGGTGCCAACACCATCGCCTCACCAACCAACACCTTCTTGCCATCAACTTCGCATTTGCATTCCAATGTAACACGGCGCTTGTCGATCTGGATACCGGTCACCTTTACCTCGGCGTAGACCAAATCACCGGGACGAACAGGGGCCAAAAATTTCAGGTTTTGGCTCATATAAATCGTGCCATGCCCGGGCAGTTGTTCCCCAATCACCGCTGAAATCAAACCTGCGGTCAGCATTCCGTGGGCGATGCGACCTTCGAAAATGGTATCTTGGGCATATTGGTCGTCCAAATGCACAGGGTTGTGATCGGTGGATACCTCAGCAAACAGCGCAATATCGCGGTCCGTGACCTGTTTGCGCAGGTAACGGGTCATGCCCATTTCGATATCTTCGATACAAATTGTGCCGCGTGGTAGATTGTCCAACATGATGCCCTCTGCAGTCTGCGCGAAATAAATTGACGAAATAAACTCGCCGCTTGCAACATTATTACTTTGCAGATGCAGAAAAAATCAAGTCCCTAACGCAAAAATCCAATGCAATATTTTGGATCATACCCCGATTTCGCCAAATAATCGGCCAAAGCGTCGGCATCGGGTTGATCTTGGGTGCGGGTTTCTTGGGCGGCTAAACCGCCGGTAATAAACAGCGAATTAATTCCTTCGCCCATAGCACCTTGGATATCCGTGGTAATTCCGTCGCCGATCGCCAAAATACGATCATCCGCAATATCGACACCCAATGCCGCCAGCCTTCGCCGCGCTAGATCGTAAATGGGGGGATGCGGCTTGCCGAAATACAATGACGTGCCGCCCATATCGGCATAATCCCGTGCAATTGCACCGGCGCACCATTCCCGTTTTTCTCCACGATCCACCACGATATCGGGATTGGCACACAACAACTTTATTCCCTTTTGCTTTGCATAGAGTAATGGCGCACGATAATCCTGCGGCGTTTCCCCTGCGTATAGCCCGGTACAAACGATGCCCTCGGCCTGTTCCAGATCCACGCGATGAATGTCGATGGGATTATCCAACAAATGTAACGGCTCAAAAAAACTCAGCTCGCCTTCGGTACCAATGAAATAAACATTCTGCCCTACAGCCCCCTGAAACATGGCCGATCGCGCACTATCACCTGATGAAGCGATGCAATCCCAAGCTTCCCGATCAACGCCGAACCGGTCCACTTGGCGTTCAACCGAGGCGCGCGGCCTGGGGGAATTGGTGACCAAAACAACCTTACCGCCTCGACGCCGATAGGCGGCCAGGGCCGCATTGGCGGCATCAAAGGCACGAATTCCATTGTGAACACAGCCCCACAGATCCACAAACAAGGCGTCATAATTGTCAGAAATTTCCGAAAGTGCGTTGATAATCTGTGTCATAATTTGGGCCTTGTTCTCAGTCCTTGGGATGCCTAATGTATGACCTCTTTGCCACTGTGCCACAAGGGGCAGAGTTGAATTACGATAACGTTAGAACGGGTGCGAAACCATGACCATTGCGATTTATTCGGCTTTGCTCTTGTCGTTTGCGGTGCTGACCTTTGCCCGCTTTACCCGGTCGCCTTTGTGGATGGCAACGTTAACGCCCCTTGCATCGATCATTGGCAGCGGTTTTTTAATTATCGGCCCCATCCTTGGCGCAGAATTTGGTGCGGCTGCACCAGTTGCTATGATGGTGTTATGTGTTTTGGCCTATCTGTTTGGCCATGCGATACGGACCAACATTGCAACCGCAGAAAACGCGGTACCCGGCAGCATCATACACCGCATGGATAATGTGGCGTCTTGGGCCTTGGGGCTGGCCTATATTATTTCGGTGACATATTATCTAAACCTGTTTGGCGCATTTTTTATAGATCTGTTGCCAAACCCCAATCCATATTTGCCCAAGGTTATCACATCGGCGGTCCTGTCTGGTCTTATGATCCTAGGCTGGACCCAAGGATTTCACGCCCTAGAACGCCTTGAACAGGTGACCGTAACCGTCAAGCTGGCCATCATATTTGCGCTGTTTGTAGCTCTGTCCATTTGGGCGACGCAAACCCCGTCCAGCCCGCCCATACTGACGGGCGATGTTCATCTGGGTACGCCATCACAGCTGTTTTTGATTTTCGGTCTGTTGGTCACGGTTCAAGGGTTTGAAACATCCCGCTATATGGGCGCCGATTATCCTGCACACACGCGCATTCGTGCCATGCGTCATGCCCAAATTATCGCAGGCGTCATCTACATTCTCTATATTTCTTTGCTGGTGTATTTTGTTCCCATGCCGCCCACGGTCACGTCCGAAACCGAGATTATTACCATCATGGCCCAAGTGTCTGGCGCATTACCACTGTTGTTAATCACCGGGGCATTGGCCGCACAATTCAGCGCCGCAGCTGCAGATATCGCAGGCGGCGGCGGGCTATTCAGCCAACTGACCAATGGTCGATTGTCGCCCAAAGGGGCCTATGCCCTGATCGCGGGGTTTGGTTTGGTGCTGACGTGGCAGTTTGATGTGTTTGCCATCATCGGATTGGCCAGCCGTGCCTTTGCGTTTTATTATGCCATTCAATCGGGAATTTCCGCATGGATCGCCTATAAAAATCGCGCCCATTGGGGCGTGACCGGTTATACCATTCTAGCGATGCTAGGGGTTTCCATTGTCTTATTTGGCGCATCCGTCGAAGGATAGATGCACCACGCCATCAGACCGCCAAATTTGGAATGATCTGTTTTTTACGGCTCATGATGCCGGGCAATACGACTGTGTCCTCTGTCACGGTTGCGCCGAATGATTTTTCGGCAACCGCTTTGACCAAATCGTTGGGGACCAGCAGTGTTGCCTCTTCGTTCAGGATATCGACGACGAACAACAATACTTGATCGGCGCCATCCTCTTGGGCGACATCGACCATAGACGCCATTAGGCTGTCTTTGCGATCCAAAATCAATTTGGGGGAAGTCGTTTCCAATACGGACACGCGGAACTGTTTCCCGCCGACTTCGTATTCTTTGCTGTCCATACGCAACAATTCCGCGTCGCTAAAGGCGGATATATCTGACTTTGCCTCAAACAATTCGGCGGCATAGGATGCGATATCAACGCCCAAATCAGCCGCCAGTTTTTCCGCAACGGCACGGTCATGATCGGTTGTTGTCGGGCTGCGGAATTCCAACGTATCGGACAAGATACACGACAATGCGGCGCCCTTGATGGCCTCGGGCATTTTGGCCGCGTCATCGCCCATCAGATCAACCATAATTGTTGCGGTGCAGGCCAAAGGACGGATTGTGATATCAATCGGGCCTTTGGTTTCCAGACCACCCACCAATTTGTGGTGGTCGATGATCGCTGTGATATCGGCAACATTGATCCCATCGGGCAATTCGGCAGGGTTGTTTGTGTCCACAATCACAACCGGCGCACCCGCATCCACACCCGAAATGATTTCAGGTTTGTCCAGATTCCAGCGTTTTAACACAAAGGCGGCTTCGGTATTGGGTTCGCCCAGCAATTTCGGCGCGGCGGCAATGCCTTTGACAGTGTTCAAATACCACGCCCAAATGATGGGGGATCCAGTGGAATCGGTATCGGGGGATTTATGGCCAAAAACCTGTACGCTCATGTGATCTGTCCTTGAAATAAAACGGTTTCGCGGGGGTTATAATCGGTCCAGAATGCTTTGTCACCTAGGCTGTTGGCCGCAGGAAAACGGGGCGATCGGGCGTTGATTGATCAGGTTGATACTGATAACCACCCGTGTCAAAATCGTCCAAAGCCGCAGGGTCCGTCACACGGTTTTCCACCACAAATCGCGCCATGGCCCCGCGGGCCCGTTTCGCATAGAAACTGACGATTTTAGGGCCTTTGGGGCCGTCTTCGTAAAATGCGGGGGTAATCACGCGCAATTTCAGCGCATCCAAATCCACGGCCCCGAAATATTCCTGACTGGCGCAATTGACCAAAACATTCGTGTCCATTTCAGCTGCCTGCTGATTAAGCAGCTTGGAAATACGATCACCCCAGTAGGCATATAGGGATTTTTTATCACCCACTTTTAATTTGCTGCCCATTTCCAACCGATAGGGTTCGATTTCATCCAACGGGCGCAACACACCATAAAGCCCCGACA
>CBFHVU010000025.1:0-21923 GCA_965659465.1 uncultured Paracoccaceae bacterium
CGGCGGCGTCATCCCGCAGCAGGATTACGATTTCTTGAAAAACGCAGGCGTCAAGGCGATCTTTGGCCCAGGGACAAACATTCCGAATGCGGCACAAGATATCTTGCGCCTGATCCGCGAAGCCCGCGCCTGATATTAAAGAGTGATAAAAAATCAAACCCTATGGGATTTCGATCCCATAGGGTTTTTTTATGCCATTTTGATATTGCGCAACATGCAAATTATGCGCTGCTCGCGTCTGGAGTTGATGCTGTTTGGTCCAAATCAACACGCTGATCCATCTGCAATACCAACGGTGTGACAGGAACGTCTGTGGCCGCAGATTTGGGTTTGGCTGGGCGTTTCGGCGCAATGTTTTCATCTGGCGTGTTGTCGATATCGCGTTTTGATTTATCACGCGACAAAATGCTGTTGTCTGCCAGCGTGGCCGCCACCGCAGCCCGCAGATGATCCAAAGCATTTCGTTTGCGATGGGTTTCTGGTTCGTCCATCTGCTCTTTGGCAGTCTTTAACAATCGCACCATGTCAGTTGAGGGGCGTTCCAGATTTTCCGCATTTCGGATACTGCGCATGCTTTTGCGCTCTGGACGTTTGGGCGCGACTTCCTTCTTGTCCGGGTCTGGCATTTGTCGCAGGCCTAGCGGGGCCTCTTGGATTGTTTGCTCTGCGTCATCTGGGACGTTAGTGGACGCGATTGCGGTCCCTTGCTGATCTGTATCGACCACGTCGCCGCTGGCACTTGTGGCATCATCTTGGGGTGCGTTGGCGACTTGGATGACATGGGTTGTCCCAACCCGTTGGGACCGGCTGTTATTGTCGTCCGTGGTTGCTTTGTCCTGAGGGGGCTGTTCAGCAATCTGTTCAGCGATCTGTTCGCTGCCGACAGATGCGCCTTGGATGTTGTTTGAATTTTGTGCATCATCAGATTGGGCCTGCAAAGATAATGGTTCGCTCTCTACAGGGGTTGGCTGTTGTGCGGCATCGGGTTGGTCATGCGCTGGCGTCGATTGGGTCGCAGCCTGTGTATGTTTGCCCGATGCACTTTGTTGTTCTCGTTTTTTCTGGGTCACCGCCTGAATGCGGCGCAGGCGTTGTTCCAGCGTTAAGGCAGGCGCATCCGCTGGCGGCGTGGCGCTGGTGTGTGTCGGGGCAGGGGTCAGCGTTTCCGGTTCACTGGGCGCATCCATGGTGTTTTCTGCGACCTGTTCACTTTGTGGGGCTAGGCTGTTATCCGACCCCAATTCATCAACTGTAACAGACGTATCACTTGGCGCCAACTCTTGTTGTTCGGTTTCTTGTGCAAGGTTGGCTGCCATTGCTGTATCGTCCGCCTTTTCTGCCGGTGATACGCTTGGTGTCGCAACTGCTGGTTCCGAAACAGTTTCCAAAGCAGGTTCAGTCAAGAGGGTTTCGGTCACTGTGGTTTCGGATTTGGCAGGCTTTGGATTGGCTGTCTGGCGAATGGGGTCGGCCACGATTTCGACCAAATCGGTTTCGCCGTTGCTCTGCGCATTTTCCGACATATCCGTTTCCGCCGCGCGCAACCGCTTTAACCGTTCGCTTAACGCAAAGGCAGCCGATGTCGCAGCAGGGACCATTTGTGGGGGGGGTGATTTTCGAACAGTCAGGTTGTCGGCGTCTTGGGTAACCGCAATATCAGAGGTTTGCGTTTTTTTGGACAATTCGGCGATCAAGTCGGGCGTCAATTTGACGGGATGGGCGCCGAAATACCGGTCCTCTTGTGCAAGATTGCGGAAAAATTCGACCACCGATGTCATTACCTCGAATGAATCGTCAAATCCCTCGACGCTGCAAGAAAAATGACCATAGGACACTGACAGAACTTTGTTATTTTTGCGCGTATCCATTTTATTGACCTTTCCGACATTGTGCCGTTTATGATATCAAATTTTGTCGAAACCGCGACCATCAAGATGAAATGGCAGTATCATTTCATGTCCAGAATATGGCATAAGTCTATAAAATCTAGTAAATATATGCAAATCCTATCATGAAGTATTATCATCATCCAGTTTTAATTGTCGGCGGCGCGCCTGTCGCGGACGCGGTTTGGGCGGCTGTGCCGGATGACATAAAAACTGTCGTGGCTGTGGATGGGGGTTCTGATCGTGTGATTGCACAGGGTCTGCTGCCCGATGTGGTGGTGGGCGATTTGGATAGCCTATCATCAGATGCACGACAGACCTGCGGGGGTCGATTGATCCATATTGCAGAACAAGACAGCACTGATTTTGAAAAAGCTTTGCGCACTGTCGCGGCGCCGTTGATCATAGGGATTGGGTTTTTGGGGCATCGCCTAGATCATCAAATGGCGGTGCAATCTGCGTTGGTATCGTTTCCGGACAAACGGATCGTGTTGATAGGTGAACAGGATATCGTGTTTTTGGCACCGCCGCAGATTGAATTGCCGCTGGATGCAGGTGTGCGTGTTTCGATTTATCCCATGGGCGCCGTATCGCTGCGTAGTCAAGGGCTACACTGGCCGACGGATGGGATCACGATGGCACCAGATGGGCGCATTGGCACATCAAATCGCGCCACGGGGCCGGTTATGTTGCAGGCTGATCGCCCCAAAGCTTTGGTTATTCTGCCGCGCGCGCAGTTTGATCGGTGTTTGCCTGCGATTGCGTCTGCGACGCCATGGAATGTTCGCGGTGAATGATATACAGGCCTGCAGCGATGGTGACCGCTATGCCAATGGCGGCCAGACCATTCGGTAAATCCCCAAAAATGAGCCAGCCAAAAACCGTGGCAATGGGAATTTCCAGATATTGAATGGGGGCCAGGGTAGCGGACGGCGCATAGCGCAGCGACCACGTCATCACCAAATGCGCGGCTGTCCCGATCATACCCCAAATGGCAATTTCAGACCATTGCAACGCATCGGGCCAGACAACATCGAACACGGGCAAACTGGTCAGCCTGCCCGCAATCGCCCATGCGGGCACCAAAATGACAAAGGCCATGACACCATTCACGGCCTGCAATCCAATCGGATCGACGTGCTGTGAGATGTGGCGGGTGGTCAAAATAAAACCCGAAAACGCAACAGCCACGACCAGCGGCAACAGCGCGGCATAGCCCACCTGCTGAAACGATGGCTGAATAACCAAGGTCACGCCAATGAACCCAACAACACAGGCCCATAACCGTTGTGCCCCCACCTGTTCGTTCATCCAGAAATAGCCAGCGAGCAAGAGTAAAAACGGCATGATAAAAGCAATCGCAATCGCATCCGCTAGTGGCAGATATTGAAGTGCTGAAAACATGGCCGCCAGCCCGACGATATGCAGAACAACCCGCAGCCACGCAAACCGCAGTACAGCCCTCGATAGGGCCATGGGCCGCCCCGTGGCATAGGCCAGAGGCACGAGTACGATCGCCTGTATGGCAAAGCGGATTACCACCAGCTGCACCAATGGGACCGCGCCCCCCAATATTTTGGCCATTGCATCACCCAGCGGGGCAAGGATGCAAAATAAGACCATCAAAAATATCCCGAAAACGGGCCGATCGTGTATCATAGGTTGACGTTATTTAGAAAAAGGTTAACAGGCAACTTAAAGTTGCGCGTGTTTGGCAATTTTTTGCTCGCGGAACACAATGTACAGGCCGCAGGCGATCACGACCAACATGCCTAAAACGGCCGATCTATTTGGAATATCCTCGAAAAATGCATAGCCCAGCACCACGGCAGAGACAATTTCCAGATACTGCAAAGGCGCCAGCGTGGCAGAGGGCGCATAGGCCAGTGCGTAACTCATAAACAGGTGTGAAATCGTGGCGAAAAGGCCCATGCCGAACAGATACCACCAAAAAATGCCGTTGGGCATAACGGGGTCAATTTCGCTGATACCTGTGCCATTGGCCCAAACCAAGATCGGCACTGATAGAACGGCCCCGATCCATGCGGTATGGGCCTGCATTGCGATGGTATTCATATGGCGCGACAGCGACCGCGTCCCAATCATATAAAGCGCAAAGCACAGCGCAGTGCCCAATGGAAACAAAGCAACCCAGCCAAAGGCTGCAAAACTGGGCTGAATGATCAAGACCACGCCGATAAACCCCACGATACTTGCGCTCAGCCGTCTTGGGCCCACCTCTTCTCCATAGGCGTATTTGCCGATGATCAGTAAAATAAAGGGGGCGACAAAGACGATCGCCAAAGCATCCGCAATCGGCATCACCGCAATCGCCGCGACAAAGCAATAGGTTGAGGCTATCAACATCAGCGCCCGAAAAATCAGCGCGGGCAACAGTTTACGGTCAAATGTCAACGTTTTTTCCAAATACATCGCCAAAGGCACCATAATCACCACCTGAACGATGAAACGCGCAGCAGTGATTTGGCCCACGGGAATTTCTTCTGCGGCCAATTTGGCAAAGACATCCAAAATTGGGGCTGTTGCACAAAACCCAATCATCAAAAACACGCCGAAAACGACGCGATCTGTCTTGGGAATATATGTTGCGGTGCTGGTCATAGCCTTAGATAGCGGCCCATTGGTGGGGCTGCATCACTGGAACCGACATCGCACTGACGTTATCAGCAGTTTGGTACATTCACGGCCAGGCCGCCCAATGATGTTTCTTTGTACTTTTCGCTCATATCGGCACCGGTTTGACGCATGGTTTCGATGCAGGCATCCAGTGGCACCAAATGGGTGCCATCGCCGCGCAGGGCCAGACTGGCTGCCGACACGGCCTTGATCGCGCCCAATCCGTTGCGTTCGATGCAGGGCACTTGGACCAAACCTTTGACCGGATCACAGGTCATGCCCAGATGATGTTCCAACGCGATTTCGGCAGCATTTTCCACCTGTTCCGGCGTTCCACCCATCACGGCGCACAGACCGGCTGCGGCCATGGCGGATGCGCTGCCCACCTCAGCCTGACAACCAGCTTCGGCACCGCTGATGGATGCGTTGAATTTCACCAACCCGCCAATCGCTGCCGCGGTCAGCAGGAATTCGGAAATACGTCCCTGATGCGCACCGGGAACGTGGTTTAGGTAATATTTGATCACGGCCGGCACCACACCGGCTGCGCCATTGGTGGGCGCTGTGACGACCTGACCGCCGGCTGCGTTTTCTTCGTTTACGGCCATGGCGTAAACGCTCATCCAATCGTTGATGGTGTGGGGCGGCGTCAGGTTCATGCCCCGTTCCGCCATCAACGCATCATATATCCCCTTGGATCTGCGTTTGACGTTTAACCCGCCGGGCAAAATGCCATCGGTGGCAAGCCCGCGTTCGATGCAATCATCCATTACGGACCAAAGACGCGCCACGCCTGCGCTGAAATCTTGGTGCGCTTTGCGCGATACTTCGTTGGCCTCTTTCATTTGGGCGATGGATTTGCCTGACGCTTTGGCCATGTCCAACATTTCTGTCGCGGATTTGAACGGATAGGGCACTGGCGCGCCTTCGTCTGTGGCCTTGCCTGCCGACAATTCGTCCGCCGTCAGAACGAACCCACCGCCAATCGAATAATAGGTTTCTTGCAAAATCACGTCGCCTTGGGCATCGGTGGCCATCAGGATCATCCCATTGGCATGTCCGGGCAGGTTCGGGCCGTAATCAAACTGCAGATCCTCTTTGGGGTTGAATTTCAACGGGTTCAGACCGGGGGCGTGAATTTCGCCCGTTTCATGGATCTGTGCCAATGTTTTTTTGGCGACCTCATGATCATAGGTGTCAGGCAGCAATCCCGCCAGCCCCAGAATTGTGGCGCGATCGGTGGCATGGCCCACACCGGTAAAGGCCAGTGATCCATGCAAACTGGCCCGCAATCCATGGGCATGAAACGGCAGCGCGCGCACACGGTCCAAAAACAGCCCGCCGGCCACCATCGGGCCCATGGTGTGTGACGATGAAGGGCCAACGCCCACTTTGAATATGTCGAAAACTGAAAGAAACATTAGGTAGCGGTTCCATAGGGTGGGGTTGCATGGCGCGGCGCACTAAAGGGGGTGGTGTGTAACCCTTCGGCGGTGATCGCGTGTTCAGTTGCGGGATGTTTGTCCATTTCCCGAGCCAGGCGATGCAGCGCGGGGTAGCGGGTCAGATCAAACCAATCTGTTCCATGTATTGGATAGAGGGCACACCAGCGCAGGATCACGCAGGTGTAAAAATCGGTGACCCAAATGTGGTCGTTACTGTGCCATGCAGTAATGTTTTGGTCCAGCAGGTGCAGCGCATGATCCACCCGTTTTTGCGTTTGGATCACAAAGTCAGTCGGTACTGCACCATCGAAATAGGTATCCGGATAAAACATGGCCCGCAAATCTGCATGCAGGGTATTTGACATGAAAAACAGCCATTTCAAAAAATCGCCGCGCTGGGCAGATTGGGTATCTGGCCCCAACCCGCCGTGGTGATCGACCAGCCACAGCAAAATGGCCGCTGTTTCGAATATAGGCCCGTTGGGTGTTTCCAAAACAGGAATGCGGCCCATTGGGTTTAGCTGCAAATAATCCGCTGATTTTTCTGCCTGTGCGCTGCGATCGACCAAAACGCAATCGAATGGCACCTGCAATTCCAGCAGGGCCAACCGAATGATCAAGGATGCGTTATCAGGGGCATAGTGCAAACGATAGGTCATAGTTGGTCAATACTCTGGCGCGGCAGTGGCGGCGCATACAATTGCGACGTTTCGTATCGGAAACATGCCATTCAGCACAAGGGGGCGTCGCACTGTTGGCGAAAAATTTTTAAAACCACTCGCAACTTGGACAGATGTTTTCTATAACCCCCGCAAACATATCGGAGACACCCAATGTACAGCGATCTATCCCCAGCCGAACGTGGCAAATATGTCTGCGCCCTACGCGCGGCACAATTGGTGAAATCAGGCATGAAAGTGGGCCTAGGCACCGGCAGCACCGCCTATTGGCTGGTCAAACACTTGGGCCGTATGGTGCGCGAAGAGGGGTTGCAAATCCAAGGAGTGCCGACATCGACCCGTACCAAAGAACAGGCCATCGCCGAGGGCATCGATATGATCACATTGGATCAAGCGGGTTGGTTGGATCTGACCATTGATGGGGCCGATGAATTTGACGCGGAATTTACCCTGATCAAAGGGGGCGGTGGCGCACATTTACAGGAAAAAGTGGTCGCCATGGCATCGAACCGCATGGTGGTCATTGCGGATGCGTCAAAACGTGTGGATCAGTTGGGCGCATTCCCTTTACCGGTTGAGGTGTTGCAGTTTGGCGCAGCCGCCACGCAGACATTGGTCGAACGGGCCTTGGCTGATTTGGGATACAGCGATGTTGAAATGACCCCACGCGCGGCAGATTGGGGAAATTTCGTCACCGACGAAGGGAATTTTATTTTGGATCTGCATCTGGGCGCAATTACCGACGCGGTGAAACTGGCGCAGCGGCTAAATCAGATCCCGGGTGTGGTTGAAAACGGTTTGTTCCTGAATATCTGTGATACTGTGATTGTTGGGAATGCGGATGGCTTGGCCTCGTATGAAATGCTGGGGCAGCCTGCTGAAATCACGCAGATGGTCAATGATGCAGGGGAACATCTATGAACTTTGATTACGACCTATTTGTGATTGGTGGTGGATCGGGGGGGGTGCGCGCCGCACGCGTTGCCGCCGGCGAAACCGGTGCCAAGGTCGCCTTGGCAGAAGAGGACCGTTACGGCGGCACCTGCGTGATCCGGGGCTGCGTGCCCAAAAAATTGATGGTCTATGCCAGTGAATTTCCCGAAACCATCGCAACCGGTCGCGCCTATGGCTGGGACATGCAGGATGCCGATTTTGATTGGTCAGTGTTTCGCACCCGTCTGCACGCCGAATTGGACCGGCTTGAGGGGATATATCGCAACCTGTTAAAGGGGTCTGGCGTAACCATGTATGACCAACGCGCCAAACTGGCCGATCCGCACACGGTGGAATTGGCGGATGGAACCCGCATCACTGCGCGCCATATCCTGTTGGCCACGGGCGGTCGGCCTGTGTTGCCGCAGGTCGATGGTATCGAACACGCGATCACGTCGAACGAAATGTTTTTGCTGGATGACTTGCCAAAATACATTTTGATTGTCGGCGGCGGTTATATTGCCTGTGAATTTGCGGGTATTATGAACGGCTTGGGCGTGAAAACCACCCAAATGCTGCGCAGCGATCAAATTTTGCGTGGGTTCGATGATGAAACCCGCGGATTTGTCGCGGATGCCATGCGTGGGCGCGGCGTTGATTTGCGCACCAATGTCAATGTGGTGCGGATTGAAAAAACCGATGCGGGCCTTTCTGTGACCGACACAAATGGCGACACACACTTGGTTGATCAGGTGATGTATGCCACAGGGCGCCGCCCCAATTCCGATAACCTCGGGCTTGAAGAGCTGGGCGTTGAATTGGGGGACCGTGGTCAGGTGGTCGTGGACGATTATTCCCAAACCGCAGTACCGTCGATTTTTGCCGTGGGCGACATTACCAACCGTGCCAACCTGACCCCTGTTGCCATTCGCGAAGGGATGGCATTCGTTGAAACGGTATTCAAATCGAACCTGACCAAGCCCGATCATGATTTGATCCCGACCGCGATTTTCACGCAACCCGAAATGGGTACCGTTGGTTTGTCAGAAGAGGACGCCGCCGCGCGTGGGCCAATTGATGTTTATACCACATCCTTCAAACCCATGCGCCAGGCCTTTGCTGGTGAACAGGAAAAGGTTTTCATGAAATTGGTCGTGTGCCAAACCACTCAGCGCGTATTGGGGTGTCATATTGTCGCCCATGCGGCGGGAGAAATGATCCAGCTGGCAGGGATTGCCATAAAAATGGGGGCCACCAAGGCGGATTTCGACAGAACGGTTGCAGTTCATCCGACAATGTCCGAAGAATTGGTAACATTGCGAAATCCAACGTGGCGTTCTTGAAATTTGCGCGAAAGTGCACAGTTAATAACATGATATATCATAGACCGATAAAAGGGTGAATTTATGACAGGAAACTCAGGCGGCCCATGGGGCGGCGGATCTGGTGGAAACCGACCAAATGGCGGTGGCAACAATGGGGGGGATGATCGTGGTCCCAAGCGTCCGCAAAATCAGGTCCCACCAGAGGTCGAGGACTTGCTGCGCAAAGGCCAAGAACAATTCCGCGTTCTGATGGGCGGCGGTGGTTCTGGCGGATCACGTAATTCTGGATCGGGCGGCGGACTTGGTGGTCGGCCAATCCTGTTGGCGGTACTGGCCGCAGCGAGTCTGTGGGCCTTTTCCAGCTTTTATACCGTCAAACCAGAAGAGCAATCTGTTGAACTGATGCTGGGTAAATTTCATGCGGTGGGTAATCCCGGTCTGAACTTTGCGCCCTGGCCGATCGTCACGAAAGAAATCCTGCCAGTAACCCGCGAACAATCCGAAGCGATTGGCGTCGGTGGCCGCGTTGTCGATTCGGGTTTGATGTTGACGGGGGATGAAAATATCGTCGATATCGATTTCGAAGTTGTCTGGAACATTGCTGATCCATCTATGTATCTGTTCAACTTGCGGGATCCACGGCCCACAATTCGTGCGGTTTCAGAATCTGCGATGCGCGAAATCATCGCTCAGTCCGAACTTGCACCAATTTTGAACCGCGACCGTGGCGTGATTGCTGCGCGTTTGCAGGAATTGATCCAATCGACGTTGGACAGCTATGCAAGCGGTGTGAACATTGTTCGCGTCAACTTTGACAAAGCGGACCCGCCCGAACAGGTGATTGATGCATTCCGCGAAGTGCAAGCCGCCGAACAAGAACGCGACCGTCTGGAAAAACAAGCGGATGCCTATGCCAACCGCATTACCGCCCAAGCCCGAGGCGAGGCCGCACAGGTTCTAGAAGAGGCCGAAGCGTATCGGGCGCAGGTGGTAAACCTAGCCACCGGTGAAGCCAGCCGTTTCAGCGCAATTTTGACAGAATACGAAAAGGCACCCGATGTAACGCGTAAGCGTCTGTATCTGGAAACAATGGAAGAAGTCCTAAGCGGCATGAATTTGATGATCGTGGACGATAACATCGGCGGGTCCGGCGTTGTGCCATATCTGCCCTTGAACCAGCTGCAGAAGGAGCCAAAATAATGCGTAAAGCAACTTATATTCTGCCAGTATTGGCACTGGTTGTCATTGCCCTGTTGTCGTCGATATTTATCGTTGATGAACGTAACAAAGCGCTGGTATTGCAGTTCGGCCGCGTCGTATCCGTAAAAGAGGATCCGGGCTTGTCCTTTAGGATTCCTATTATCCAAGACGTTGTTTACTATGATGATCGGATTCTAAGCCGGGATATTGAACCACTCGAGGTGACACCTTTGGATGATCGTCGTTTGGTCGTCGATGCGTTCATTCGGTACCGGATCTCTGACGTGAACCAGTTCCGTGAAGCTGTCGGTACCGGCGGTACCTTGGCCGCTGAAAGCCGGTTAGACGGCATCATTCGTAACGAATTGCGCGAAGTGCTGGGGTCGGTGTCGTCAAATGACATCCTAAGTTCGGATCGCGCCGTATTGATGCAGCGTATCCTATCTGGTGCGATTACCAAAGCGCGTCCTATCGGTGTTGAGGTTGTCGATGTTCGTTTGAAACGCACCGATCTGCCGCAAGCCAACCTAGAGGCAACATTTGCACGTATGCGTGCCGAACGTGAACGCGAAGCGGCGGACGAAATCGCACGCGGTAACGAAGCGGCACAGCGTGTTCGTGCAACAGCTGACCGGACACAGGTCGAAATCGTGTCAGATGCGACCCGACAAGCGGAAATTATTCGCGGTGAAGCGGACGCAGAACGCAACAACATTTTTGCTGCGGCATTCGGCGCAGATCCAGAGTTCTTTGAGTTTTATCGCTCATTGGCTGCCTATCGCAAAGCGTTGCAGGGGCAGGGATCGTCCATGGTTATGTCGCCAGATTCTGATTTCTTTAACTATCTGAAATCAGATTCCGTTCGGAAATGATCACGGATGTTTTCTGGGCGATTGGCCTGGTGTTGATGATCGAGGGGCTGGTATATTTACTGGCCCCTTATTCGTTTGTTGAAATGCTTAAACACTTGGCGGAAATGCCAATTAATGGCCTGCGCTTGATGGGGGCTATTGTCGCCTTGTTGGGTGGTTTGATCCTGTTGGCGGTGCAGCACTGGACCTGAGGGTGGGCGTAATTTCGCCATCGCGGCCCACAAAAACGTGAACCTTTGTTGCAATCTCTTGTACCTCGGCGTCATGTGACTACATTACAGTTATGACATCTTGTGTGGATGCCATTTTTGAAACAACAAGGAGCTTTCGAATGTACCGATCCTCACAGAACAACTGCCACGTTCAGGTTATTGCGGCGGCGCAGCCGAATGAACGGCTACGCCGCATGTTTGCCGTTCAGGTTTTGGCGCTGTTGCTGATTGTTGCACAGGCAACCGTGGCCTTTGCTCGCGGCGCGCCAGACAGCTTTGCGGATTTGGTGGATCAGGTCAGCCCATCTGTGGTCAACATCACAACCCAAACCAAGGTTGCGACACCCGTAGGCCCCCAAGGTATTGTGCCAGATGGCAGCCCGTTCCAAGATTTGTTTCGTGATTTCAACAATCGCCGCAATACGCCGCGAAATTCATCGGCCTTGGGGTCGGGATTTGTGATTTCCGCTGATGGCTATATCGTGACCAATAACCATGTGATCGAAGATGCAGATGAAATTACGGTTGAATTTTTTGACGGAACCGAACGCGTCGCAACCCTGATCGGTCGTGACAAGAACGTCGATATTGCCCTGTTAAAGGTCGAGGCAGAAAACGATTTAGACTATGTGGCCTTTGGCGATAGCGATGTCGCGCGCGTTGGCGATTGGGTCATGGCGATGGGTAACCCATTGGGCCAGGGCTTTTCGGTGTCAGTCGGTATTATCTCGGCTCGCAACCGCGAATTGTCGGGCGCCTATGATGATTTCATTCAAACCGATGCCGCGATCAACCGCGGAAATTCAGGCGGCCCGTTGTTTAATATGGACGGCGACGTGATTGGCGTGAATACGGCCATTTTGTCGCCCAACGGTGGCTCAATTGGTATTGGCTTTTCCATGGCATCCAAAGTTGTCGGCCCCGTCGTCGACCAGCTGAAGGAATATGGCGAAGTGCGCCGTGGATGGTTGGGCGTCAATATTGGCAATGTCACAGATGATATTGCCGAGGCGCTGGGTATGGAAACCCCCACAGGTGCCATTATTCGCGACGTGTTTGACGGACCTGCCAAGAATGCAGGCCTGCAGTCCATGGATGTGATCGTCAAATTTGATGGCCAAACCGTCAAGGATTCTGGCGAATTGGTACGTTTGGTTGGCGCTGCGCCCGTTGGTAAATCTGTCGAAACAGTTGTGCTGCGCGATGGTGATGAAACAGTCATCAATGTCGTGTTGGGTCAACGCCCCGATCCCGACGCAATGGCACAAAACAATGCAGAACCAGAACCTGCAGAAACATCCACGATTTTGGGAATGGAATTGTCTGCAATTGACCAAGCTATGCGCGAACAGTTTAATTTACCGGCCGAAGTCGAAGGGCTGATCATCATGTCCGTTGATCCCGATAGCAATGCCGTTGAAAAGGGATTGGCCCCCGGCGATATCGTGACCGATGCTGCCCAAAAACCAGTGCGCAGTGTGGCCGACTTTGAGGCGCAAGTTGACGCCACCAAAGAGGCCGGTCGTCAATCGTTGCTGTTGCTGGTGCGTCGCGATAGTCAGCCACGTTTTGTGGTACTGCCCATCGATGATTAATAAGTGGACATACCACATATCAGCAAAAACCCCCGCTTTGGTCGGGGGTTTTTTTATGGTCGGTCGATGGGCAATAGCCCCAATTCCTGGGCCATCGCGACCGACGGGGACTGTGTGGTGATCGCGCGCGCAGATTGAAAATCGCGCATACTGCGCACTGTGGCGGGGGTCCAGGTGCCACTAATGTCACCGCTATCAAATTCGGGCAATCGATCCAGTAAAAAGGACACATCTGTAATCGTTTTTGCAACCACGTGGATCACGGTGTTTTCGCGTTGTATCTGACCATTTACGCGGATCATGCGCCCCGAAATAATGGCGCGCCGATAGGTTTCATAAAGGTTCCGCCAAATGACAATATTTACAACGCCTGTTTCATCTTCGAGCGTGAGGAACACAACACCGCGCGCCGTTCCAGGGCGTTGTCGCACCAAGACCAAGCCTGCAACATCAACCCACAGACCCGCGGGCGCATTTTGTAACAAAGCCGCGGGGCAAACCTCGGGTGGGGCAGGGATATGTCCCGTTTGGTGGGTTTGATTCTGATACAGTTGCATGAGAACAAATATAGAACATATATTTTTTGTCGCAACCCGTTCATTGGGGGGTCGTAAAAAGCAATACAAAGGGTTATTTACGCGCTGAAGCGATACAAATTTAACCGGAGACGTAAGCCTATGGCCAAGATTACCTATATTGAACACAATGGAACACAACACATCGTTGAAGTTGCGAATGGCTTGACTGTTATGGAAGGCGCGCGTGACAACAACATCCCGGGTATTGATGCGGATTGTGGTGGTGCCTGTGCTTGTTCGACATGTCATGTTTATGTGCATCCAGACTGGGTGTCCAAGCTGACCCCAAAGGAAGACATGGAAGAAGACATGTTGGATTTTGCGTTTGAGCCAAATGCAGACCGGTCGCGGTTGACCTGCCAGATAAAAGTCACCGATGAATTGGACGGGCTAATCGTTCAAATGCCAGAAAAACAAATCTGATATAGCGTTTAGGCCCGCAGCTTAGACAGATGGCGCGGCGTCTGCCCTGACGGCAGGGTGCGCCGCCACCAATCGCCGCGCGATGCAAGGGGGGATGCCAAAGGCCACGGGGGCCAATGGCATATGTTGGCGACTAAAGCGCACGCCAGCCGATATCGCGGCGATAAAACCCCTCTGGCCAGTCGATTTGGTCAATCATAGCATAGGCCCGCTGTTGCGCATCGGCCAATGTATCACCGCGCGCGGTGACGTTTAGAACGCGCCCCCCTGTTGAAATGATTTGCCCATTGGCCCGTTGGGTGCCTGCGTGGAAACACATGTTGTGGCTGTCTTGGGGCAGGGTGTCTAGCCCGTTGATCTGCGTTCCTTTGACATAGGATCCGGGGTAGCCTTGGGCTGCCATCACCACCGTCATGGCGTGGTCATTAGCCCAATTCACACTGACCGGATCCAAACGCCCTTGGGCGGTGGCCAACATTAAATCCAGCGCCTGGGCGCCCAGGCGCATCATCAAAACCTGACATTCTGGATCGCCAAAGCGGACGTTATATTCCACCAACCGGGGTTGCCCATTTTCGATCATCAATCCCGCATAGAGCTCACCCTGATAGGGGGTTCCGCGGTCGGCCATCGCCTGCATGGTAGGGATCACAATTTCATCCAATGCCTTGCGCGCAATATCATCGGACAAAACCGGCGCAGGGGAATAGGCCCCCATGCCGCCCGTATTGGGGCCAGTGTCCCCATCGCCCACACGTTTGTGATCTTGTGCGGTTCCGATGGGCAACACATTTTCACCGTCACACAGGATGAAATATGACGCTTCTTCGCCGGTCATGAATTCCTCGATCACGACCTCGGCGCCGGCACTGCCGAAACTGCCGCCAAACATATCGTCAATCGCGTCCAGCGCTGTGTCCAAATCCATGGCAACAATCACACCTTTGCCCGCGGCCAATCCATCGGCCTTGACCACAATAGGCGCACCTTGGGCGCGGATGTAATCCTTGGCCGCTTGCGGTTCGTCAAAGCGTGCATAGGCCGCTGTGGGCGCCTGTGCAACGTCACAAATTTCCTTGGTAAAGGCCTTGGATGCCTCAAGGCGCGCGGCCGCTTGGGATGGACCAAAGGTTAAAAACCCTGCATCCCGCAAGGCATCAGCCACGCCTGCGGCCAAGGGGGCCTCGGGGCCGATGATGATGAAATCAATGGCATTTTGGGATGCAAATTCAACCACTTCGGCGCTGTTTTCGATATCCAGCTGTGCGCATTCGGCCAAATCTGCAATCCCAGCATTTCCAGGGGCTACGATCAGGCGATCACATTTCGGGTTCTGTTTCACAGCCCATGCCAATGAATGTTCGCGACCCCCGCCGCCTAAAATCAGAATGTTCATGCTATTGTCCTCTTGGCCTTTGTTGCTGCGCGTTCTAAGCTGACAAAGCAAGGGAAGCAAGGGAAAGCATATGTCTGATTTGATCGATGATCCCCGCGTGGGCGCAAATGAACCTGAATTTTCGGTCACCGAAATTTCGGGCGCGATCAAACGCATCATCGAAGGCGAATTTTCGCACGTCCGGATCAGGGGCGAATTGGGCCGCGTGTCCTTTCCCCGTTCGGGCCATGTCTATCTGGATATCAAGGACGACAAATCCGTTTTGTCTGCCGTCATTTGGAAAGGTGTCATGTCGCGGCTGACCGTTCGCCCCGAAGAAGGGCTAGAGGTTGTTGCAACGGGTCGCATCACCACATTTGGCGGCCAATCCAAATACCAGCTGGTGATAGAAGATATGAAGCCCGCCGGCATGGGCGCACTGATGGCCATGCTGGAAAAACGCAAAGCGGCACTGGCGGCCGAGGGTCTGTTTGAACCCGCGCGCAAACGGAAATTACCGTTCCTGCCCGAAGTCATCGGCGTGGTGACATCGCCATCTGGCGCCGTGATCCGCGATATTTTGCACCGCCTGCGCGATCGTTTCCCGCGTAAAGTCCTGATTTGGCCCGTGGCCGTGCAGGGCGAAAAATGTTCGCATGAGGTGGCGCGCGCGATTGAAGGCTTTAACAGCTTTACACCGGGGGGATCATTGCCACGTCCCGATGTGTTGATCGTTGCACGCGGCGGTGGTTCGCTTGAGGATCTGTGGGGGTTCAACGAAGAACGCGTGGCCCGCGCTGCGGCTGCATCCGACATTCCGCTGATTTCGGCGGTGGGGCATGAAACGGACACCACCTTGATTGATTATGCTGCGGATGTGCGCGCACCCACACCGACCGCTGCTGCGGAAATGGCCGTGCCGGTGCGCATGGAATTACTGGCGCGCGTGAACGAACGCGGCGCTGTTCTAAGCCGGTCGATCACAGCTGGCCTGACCTATCGCGGCGAACGGCTGCGCGATTTGGCGCGCGTTTTGCCCCGTCCTGAGACATTGCTGGATGATCCACGCCAGCGGCTGGATCGTGCGGCAGACCGTTTACCCAGCAGTTTGCTGCATTTGGTTCAGAAAAAACGGGTGGCCCTGTCGGAACAGGCCGGATCCCTGCGCCCGTCGGTACTGCGCGCAAGGGTTGCCAGCGATCAACGCCATTTTGGCGAACAATCGTCCCGTCTGGATCCCAGTTTGGGCCGGTTGGTCACCCGAAAACTCGATCGCTTGGCGCAGCTTGTGCCACGTCTGCGCGTCGAAGCCATCAAGCGGGATTTATCGCAAAATCAACGTAATCTGGATGATCTAACGCGTCGTATGTCGGTGGCCGGACAGGCCCATATTGTTCGGCTGAGGGATCGGCTGTCGGCGCTGGAGCGATTGAATGAAACCCTAAGTTACAAAGCCACGCTTGAGCGCGGCTATGCGGTGGTGCGCGGGGATCAAGGGATCATCACATCATCAACCCAAGCCCGCAGCGCAGGCAGTTTGGAAATCGAATTCAGTGATGGCCGTTTCAAAATCGGGTCAAGCCAAGGCTCCGCTAAAAAATCTGTTTCCAAAAAACCGCCAGAACAGGGCAGTTTGTTCTAGCTGCCGACATCTGGGCCGAGGCATGACAGCTCTTGGTTAGTGAGGCGCATTTCGACTGGGGGGTGATCCCTGTCTGGGTCGTAAAACTGCGCCACCAAATCGCCATCACGGCGTTCAAATGTCCAGCATTGCGGGGGGCGGTCCGCATCCCGGCCATATTCATCATATGCAAAACAGATTTTGCCCTGCCATTCGAAATATTTTCCAAAAATACAGCGGCCGTCTAGGAAACTCCATTCCACGCGGTTTTGCGGTAAATAGCGTTCCATGCCGTAGACGGTTCCATTTTGGATGAACAGATACGTCTGCCCATTTGTTTCGCGCTGAAAATCGTCCAGTGTCATCGATTGTGCCTGTGCTGGGGTCCGCGGCAGGATGCATAGACAGGCTAAGGCGGCGAAACCGCCATGGGATCGTAAAATGGTCATAGCCCAAGCATAGAGCAGCCTGCGCCTAGGGCAAAGCGATTAAAGACTGTTCAAGGGCTTTCAAACTGGTAAAAAAACAATTAGGTGAACCATAGGTACGTTTCGGAGACAGCAATGGCATTTTTCAAAAAGCTAAAAGATAGGTTGTTCAAATCGTCGTCTAAATTAGACGAAGGTCTGGATGCGATTATCGAAGAAGGTGGCACAGAGGAAATAGGCACTGATGCAGAGGTTTCCCAAGATGCGCTGAACGTGTCCGATACAGATGCTGAAAAGCCTGCATCGTTACCCGCAGAAACAGCGGATGTTGACGCAGACATAGCGCACGATATTGTTCCTGAGCCTGAGCCTGAGCCTGAGCCTGAGCCTGAGCCTGAGCCTGAGCCTGAGCCTGAGCCTGAGCCTGAGCCTGAGCCTGAGCCTGAAACACAAAAGGCGGGGATATTGGGTCGTCTGCTGCAAGGCAGTGATGCAAAAACCGTTGTCAAGCGAACCCTTGACGACGACATGTTGGAACAACTCGAAGAGTTGTTGATCCAATCCGATATGGGCGTCGATACGGCCCTGCGCGTCACCGCCAATATGGCCGAGGGGCGTTTTGGCAAAAAACTGTCAGCGGCTGAAATTAAATCGCTGTTGGCCCAAGAAATCGCGCGGATTATGGATCCTGTGGCCAAACCGCTGCCTTTGTATGCGACCAAGCCGCAGGTTGTTTTGGTGGTTGGGGTCAATGGGTCGGGCAAAACCACAACCATTGGTAAATTGGCCAGCCAATTCAAAGCCGCCGGAAAATCCGTGGTCATAGCCGCGGGCGATACATTCCGCGCGGCTGCCGTCGAACAACTGCAGGTTTGGGGTGATCGCGCCGGTGTGCCCGTTTTGACCGCGCCCGAGGGGTCGGACCCTGCATCGCTGGCCTTTGACGCGATGACGCGCGCGCAGGCTGATGGGGCCGATTTGTTGATGATCGACACCGCAGGCCGTTTGCAAAACCGCCAAGATTTGATGGAAGAGCTGGCCAAAATTGTCCGCGTGATCCGTAAAAAAGACCCTGATGCCCCCCACAACACATTGTTGGTTCTGGATGCAACCACGGGCCAAAATGCGGTAAACCAAGTTGAGACATTCAAAAAACTGGCCGATGTCAGCGGATTGGTTATGACGAAACTGGACGGCACCGCCAAGGGCGGCGTTTTGGTGGCCTTGGCCGATAAATTTGGTCTGCCAATCCACGCGATTGGCGTTGGTGAACAAATCGACGACCTAGCTCCGTTCGACCCCCAAGATTTTGCCCGCGCCTTGACTGGGGCCGATTAACTTGGGCCGGACAGTGACGCCCGGCCAAAACTAGGCGAAATTTATGGATCAAATCACCAACTGGGTCTATGCGATCGAGGGAACGCCGCAGGGCCATAATGTCGCCTTGGCGCTGGCACTGTTGGCGGCATTTTTGCACGCCGTTTTTGGGGCGTTACAGAAAGGTCGCTATGATCCATGGCTGTCACGCGGTGCGATCGATTTTGGGTATTGTGTCATGGCGCTGCCTGTTGCGCTTTTCGTTGTGCCATGGCCGGAACGCAATCTTTGGCCGATTTATATTGGCGTGTTTTTGATCCACGCGACCTATAAATATTTGCAAGCTATGGCCTATAGCCGTGGGGCCTATACGGTTGTCTACCCCGTTGTGCGCGGTATGGGGCCGTTTTTTACGGTGATCGGGGCCTATGTCCTTTTTGATGAACGCTTTAACGCGGTGCAATGGATTGGTGTGGCCGTTTTGATGGCGGGCATTTTCGGTCTGGCCGCATTTAATATGAAATATCTAACACAAGCGCGCGATACGTTGTTTGCGGCATTGGGGTATGCGGTGTTAACCGGTTTATTTGTGGCACTTTATACCACATACGACGCCTATGGTATTCGGTTTGCCGACAATCCATTTACATTTTTGGTCTGGTTTTTCGTGATTGATGGGCTGCTATTTCCCATCATCGCGTTGGTGCGCTGGCGGGCTATGGCGGACCGGCCCGATCCGTGGCTGTTGCTGCGCCGTGGGTTTATGGGGGGATTTGTCGCCTATTTCAGTTTTGGTTCCATCATGATGGCCACACGCCTGGACAAAGTGGGCGAGGCAGCCGTTTTGCGCGAAACATCCACCGTATTCGCCGCCTTTATCGGTTGGCTTGTCCTAAAAGAAAAGGTAGGATTGCCGCGCATCGCCCTAATGGCATTAATCGCGCTGGGCGCCATCATCGTAGAAGCAGGAGGATAATTTGTCCCGAAAACCCCTATCACCCACGATTAAGAACCTGTTGGAATATGGGCCGCTGATTGCATTTTTCGTGATTTATTTCCTGATCAAGGATGACACCATCACCATCATGGGCGCGGATTATTCTGGTTTTATCGTGGCGACAGCTGTGTTTATCCCAATTTTGGTGGCCTCAACCGGCTTGGGCTGGGCGCTGTCTGGTGAAATTTCCAAAATGCAGGTGGTCACGGTTGTTTTGGTCGTCATATTCGGTGGCCTGACCGTATTTTTACAAGATGAACGTTTTTTCAAAATTAAACCCACGATGATTTATCTGCTGTTTGCGGTGATTTTGGGGTTCGGATTATGGCGTGGCACATCCTATCTAGAAACGGTGATGGGCGCGAACCTGAAAATGGAACGCGCGGGCTGGATGATCCTGACCAAACGGATGACTTGGTTTTTCCTGGGCCTTGCCATCGCAAACGAAGCGATTTGGCGCACGCAGTCAACGGGAACATGGGTGATGTTCAAAACATTCGGCCTGACGATCGCGACATTTGGGTTTTTGATGTCGCAATACAAATTATTCGCCGCCTACGGTGATCTGGATGGCAAAAACGACTGATCTACATTGTGAATAAGGAATGACGTCTGGTTCGAATTGACCATGGATGGCGTTGGGTGTATGAAAAAATCGTGGCGATTTGTTACCAGATTGCGGGCCACGTAAAATATGCTGCTAAACGGTCAGGAAGAAAGAGCCCCCTTTCGCCAGACCAGAGCGAATGGGGTTTTTTATTTGGCAAACCGTCAGACCGAGGACATGATGACAGACAATTGGAGACCACGCACAAAAATGGTGCATTCCGGCACCCGCCGCAGCCAATATAACGAAGTGTCAGAGGCAATCTTTATGACACAAGGCTTTGTGTACGACAGCGCAGAACAGGCGCAAGCGCGGTTTGTTCAGGCCGAGCGAGACGAGTTTATTTATGCCCGTTATGGCAACCCCACCGTCGCCATGTTCGAAGACCGCATTGCCGCGCTAGAGGGGGCCGAAGATGCCTTTGCCTGTGCATCGGGAATGGCGGCCGTGAATGGCGCATTGATGGCGGTGTTATCCGCGGGCGATCATGTGGTTGCGGCGCGCGCACTCTTTGGGTCGTGTCTGTATATCTTGGACGATATTTTGCCGCGCTTTGGTGTGCAGGTAACATTGATCGACGGCACCGACCTTGACGCATGGCGGGCCGCCGTCACCGACAAAACCAAGGTTTGTTTTTTCGAATCCGTATCCAACCCCGGGCTTGAGGTCGTGGATATCGCGGCCGTTTCAGACATTGCCCATGCGCATGGGGCGCTGGTGATTGTCGATAACGTCTTTGCCACGCCAGTTTATTCGCGCGCCATCGAACAGGGTGCAGATGTGGTGATTTATTCTGCGACCAAACATATCGACGGGCAGGGGCGCAGTTTGGGCGGCGTGATTTTGGGCGCGCGTGATATTATTCGCGGGTCTGTGGAATCCTATATGAAACACACCGGCGGTTCGATGAGCCCGTTTACCGCGTGGATCATGTTAAAGGGTTTGGAAACGATCGACTTGCGTATTCGCGCACAGACAGATACGGCCTATGCCTTGGCTGATGCGTTACAGGGCCATCCTGCCCTGTCACGCGTGTCCTATCCGGGCCACCCCAGCCATGTGCAATATGATTTGGTCCAGCGTCAAACTAGCAAGGGGGGCACCGTGGTGACATTTGAATTGGCCGGCGGTCAGGCTGCGGCCTTTGCGTTTTTGAACAAATTACAGATTGCCGTGATCTCCAACAA
This sequence comes from uncultured Paracoccaceae bacterium, assembly GCA_965659465.1. Classification (GTDB taxonomy): domain Bacteria; phylum Pseudomonadota; class Alphaproteobacteria; order Rhodobacterales; family Rhodobacteraceae; genus CAJXSD01. The sequence goes on from CBFHVU010000025.1 coordinate 21,319, forward strand.
CCTAGGCGATGCAAAATCAATTGCCACCCATCCCGCCACAACCACGCACCAGCGATTGCCCCAAGATCAAAAGGACCTGTTGGGCATTTCGGACGGTCTGATCCGTCTGTCTGTCGGGCTTGAGGATCCACAAGATTTGATTGCTGATGTGATGCAGGCGCTGCAATAATCTGGGCGTTTGGGAAAGAATCTGTTACAATTTGGAATATACTTGATCCAGTGCGTAGATTTTAGCGTATAGATTTACGTTACTGGAATTTCGGGTCGATGCACCCTATATTATCTGGGGCACATTACCTGTGAAAGGGGACCAGAATGAATATTCATACCCGCGACGTTGACTGTCATCCGTCTGACGAAGCCGTGCAAGACGCCATCCGTGTGGTTCGGGACTGGTTGGCGGCGGGTCGAGATGGTCAGGATGCAAACGCCTTGGCTGATGATGTCGACGCGTTGATGCGTGCTTTGCCGACCAGCTATCCCCAGCTAAGTCGCCAGTATCCAGATGAATTTACTGTATCTGCAGATTACAAAGACGCCTTGCCTGATTTGCAAAACGGACCCAGTTCGTTGATCCGTGGTGCCAATCGCCCGATCCAACATGT
>CBFHVU010000026.1:0-20702 GCA_965659465.1 uncultured Paracoccaceae bacterium
ATTACCAAAGACATCGTTGTATCAGGTGGCGGTTTGGCGGGAATGGTGGCGGCTATTGCCCTTGCGCGGGCGGGGTTTGACACGCTTTGTGTGGATCCAGCGCCGACCATTCCCGACAGCCCAGATGCCAGCGCAGATTTGCGAACGACCGCGTTTTTGCAATCTGCCCGCCAGTTTTTGGAAACCTTGGGTATTTGGGATCATTTTGATCCGGTATCCATGCCGCTGGATGTCATGCGCATTGTCGATGCGGGTGGCCCCGACAGCCCCGCCGAGCCGCGTGTGACCAAGGATTTTCGGTCCGAGGAATTGTCGGATCTGCCCTTTGGCTGGAACGTCCCAAATTGGCAAGCCCGCCGCAGTCTGGCCCAGATCATGGCCGATCTGCCCAATTTGGAATTTCGGGCTGCCACCCGCTGCGACACTCTGTTTACCCGTGAAACCGAGGCCCGCGTGCGTCTAAGCAATGGGGATCGTGTCAAATGCCAATTGGTGGTCGCCGCCGATGGTCGTGGATCCAAAATGCGCCAAGAGGCCGGAATTGACGTGAAAACCACCCGCTTTGGGCAAAAGGCGTTGGCCTTTGCCGTGTCGCATGTCATTCCCCATCAAAATGTATCTACCGAAATTCACCGTAGCGGCGGACCCTTTACCTTGGTGCCCCTGCCTGACCGCGATGGATTGCCGGCCTCGGCGGTGGTTTGGATGGAACGTGGGCCTCAGGCCTCGGAATTGTTCAACATGCCCAAGGCCGATTTTGAACAGGCCATGACAGAACGGTCGTGCAGCATTTTGGGGCCCCTGACCCTGATCAGTCGCCGCAGCATTTGGCCAATCATTTCCCAAATTGCCGATCGCCTTAGCGCCCAACGCGTCGCATTGGTCGCCGAGGCAGCCCATGTCGTGCCCCCCATTGGGGCACAGGGGCTGAACATGTCGCTAAACGACATTAAAACATTGGTGGAATTGTGCCAGACCGATCCCAACGCAATTGGAACAACAAAGATGTTGGATCGCTATCACACCCTGCGCTACCGCGACATTCAAACCCGTGTTTTGGGAATTACTGCGCTGAATAAAACATCGATGCTCGATACCCAGCCTCTGCGCGATGCACGCGCGATGGGGATCAATGCGCTTTATGCATTGCCGCAGGTGCGTCGCAGCCTGATGCAAATGGGATTGGGCGCAGGATAGGTATATTCCCCGCGCCCAAACAAACGTTTACAGAACTTGGTCCAGAACGGATTGCAACCGATCCATCGTGGCGTCCACGTTATACAGTTTGTCCAACCCAAACAAACCCAGACGGAATGTCATGAAATTTTTAGGTTCGTCACAGGCCAATGGCACACCAGCTGCAATTTGCATCCCCAGCGCCGAAAATTTCGAACCGTTCTGAATGGCTGCGTCAGTTGTATAACTGACCACAACACCCGGGGCGCCAAAGCCATCGGCGGCAACCGATTTGACGCCCTTGGATTTCAAATAATCGCGCACACGGTTGCCCAATTCCCACTGATTGTCACGTAATTTGTCAAACCCATAGTCGCGGGTTTCCAGCATGGTATCGCGAAAATCCTTTAGCGCGTCGGTGGGCATGGTCGCGTGATAGGCATGTCCACCATTTTCATAGGTTTGCATGATGGAATGCCATTTTTTCAAATCAATCGCAAAACTGTCGGATGTGGTATCCTGCATCCGCGCAACCGCGCGATCGGACAGCATCACCAATCCGGCAGATGGGGATGCGGACCAGCCTTTCTGCGGCGCCGAAATCAACACATCCACGCCCAAATCACGCATATCAACCCAGGCGCAACCCGAGGCGATACAATCCAACACCATCAGCGCGCCCGCATCATGGGCCGCGCGTGCCATTTCACGGATGTAATCGTCAGGCAAAATGACCCCTGCCGAGGTTTCCACATGCGGTGCAAAGACGACATTCGGCTGCAATTCAGCAATCTTGGCAACAACGTCTTGAATTGGCGCGGGGCGGAACGGATCCTGCATGTTGTTTCCGGTCTGGCGCGCTTTCAGCACATCGACCGTTTCACAATTCTTGGCCGCGTCAAAAATCTGGCTCCAGCGATAGGAAAACCAACCATTGCGCACAACCATGACCTTGGCATTTTGACCAAACTGACGGGCGACTGCCTCCATCCCATAGGTGCCACCACCGGGGACCAAGGCCACCGCATCAGCGTTATAGACCTGTTTCAACATGCTTGAAATATCATTCATAACCTTTTGAAATTGCTTGGACATGTGATTCAATGATCGGTCTGTAAAAACGACCGAAAATTCTAACAATCCATCCGGATCAACGTTTTCCAGTAATGCAGCCATAGCGATGTTCCTTATCCATTTGGGAAATCCCTACGCGAAATTGGAGCGAAAGGCAAAGTCTACTTTGGCATACAAACCGTAGGGCAGAATGCCGCAGAAACGTATTCACATTTTGCTATCTATTCTCTGACTTTGTTGGTATACACTGGTCGACGAAAGGACCATATTATGCACCACTCAATTCTAATCATCGGGGGCGGATCGGCGGGGATCGCGACGGCATCTAGCCTGCTTAACCGTGACAAATCGCTGGATATTGCAATCGTTGAACCCAGTGAAACCCATTATTATCAGCCCGGATGGACCATGGTCGGCGGCGGAATTTTTCACCCGCAACAAACGGAACAGCCAACGCACGCGGTCATGCCCAACCGCGTGACGCATATCAAAGCCGCGGCCGCCAGTTTCCAACCCGATGATAACACCGTCACCCTAGAGGACGGGCGCACCGTCAGCTATGATTATATGGTCATGGCCCCTGGTTTAAAACTGAACTGGGCCGGCATCGAAGGGCTAGAGGATACCCTAGGCAAAAATGGCGTCACATCGAATTATCGGTTCGATCTGGCCCCCTATACGTGGAAATTGGTCCAGCAAACCAGGGGCGGCAAAGCCATTTTCACACAGCCCCCCATGCCCATCAAATGTGCTGGTGCCCCACAAAAGGCAATGTATCTGTCCTGTTCCGAATGGGAAAAACAGGGAACATTGTCCCAAACGGATGTGGAATTTTGCAATGCAGGTCCGGGGCTTTTCGGCGTGGCCGATTACGTACCCCCGCTGATGGAATACGTCAAACGCTATGGCGCGACATTAACAATGAACACCAAATTGGTCAAAGTGGACGGACCCAACAAAATCGCGACTTTTGCTCAGACGTATACCGATGGCAACACCACGATGGTGGACAAAGAATTCGACATGCTGCATGTTGTGCCGCCCCAAACAGGGTTGGATTTCGTGGCAAATAGCCCACTGGCAAACGATGCCGGCTGGGTCGATGTGGACCAGAACAGCCTACGACACACGAAATACGCAAATGTCTTTGGCCTTGGCGATGGGTGTTCGACAGGTAACGCAAAAACTGCTGCAGCTGCGCGCAAACAGGCCCCGATTGTTGCGGCCAACCTGTTGCGCGTGATGGCAGGTCAGGCACCTGTGTATCACTATGACGGCTATGGATCCTGCCCCTTGACAGTTGAAAACGGCAAAGTCATCTTGGCCGAATTTGGTTATGGCGGTAAAATTATTCCATCGTTCCCATGGGACAGCACAAAGCCCCGCAAATTGGCATGGATCCTAAAGGCAGGCGTTTTGCCATGGATGTATTGGAACGTCATGTTAAAGGGCCGCGAATGGTTGGTAAAACCCACCGTCGCCAAATCGTAATCAGATCACCAAAATGGCCCGCTCTATAATGGACCGGGCCTTTTTTCTTCGCTCAGTAATACGTTTGCCTCGACATCACCCGCGCCGGGCAATGTCATGATACGGCGGCGCAACACCCGTTCGAAATCAGAAATATCACGCGCCACCACGCGCAGGCGATAATCATACATCCCCAAAACATGTTCGACCGATTGCACTTCGGGGATGGCGGTGACCGCGCGTTCGAAATCCTCTAGGCTGACGCGGCCCTTAGTGGCCAGTTTGATCCCCAAAAACACGGTGACCCCCAGCCCAAGTTTTTCGCGATCCAACACCAATCTGTGCCCTTTGATGATCCCCAGATCAGTCAGCCGTTTGATCCGCCGCCACATGGCAGGTTGTGACAGGCCAAATCGTTTGGCCAAGGCACCTGCACTTTGACCCGCGTCTTCGGACAGACTGCGCAGGATATTGCGGTCGATGTCGTCAAGGTCGATCATATCGGCAGGCTTTCCGCAAATTTAATACGCGATACATGCATCAATGCCTCAATCTCGGCGATATGCGGCAAGGTCAGAATTTCGTTGCGATAAATTTGCTGATAGTGGGCCATATCACGGGCAATCACCGACAGCCGCACATCGACCCGCCCCAAAAACGTTTGAATTTCAATAACATCGCGCACCAAACGCGCCGCTGCGATAAAATCATCAAAGGCGCGGGATTGGGTTTTGTCTAGGGTGATGCGCAATGACACCTCAACCTTATATCCCAGAGCATGCCAGTCTATGACCGCCTCATGTGCGATAATAACCCCATCCGTGCGCAGTTTTGCCAATCGACGCGATGCAACCGCGGGCGTGGTCGCCGCGCGCGATGCCAGATCGGCCATCGACATCATCGGGTCGGTTTGATAATGACGCAGTATGCGCCGATCCAGATCATCAAGCATAAATTTCACGTTATTTTACATTTTGACGAATGATTATCAGATATAAAACGAAAATAACAGCGGATTAGATACCTTTATTCCCCAAAAATCCCTATTGTAGCGTCACAACCACATGAATAAGGATAAAATCATGCGCGTATATTACGATCGCGATTGCGATGTAAATTTGATCAAAGAAGCCAAAGTTGCCATTCTGGGTTACGGATCCCAAGGCCACGCACACGCATTGAACCTGCGTGATTCTGGCGCGAAAAACGTTGTTGTCGCTCTGCGTCCGGGTTCGCCATCCGCGAAAAAGGCCGAAGCAGAAGGCCTGAAAGTTATGGAAATCGCCGAAGCGGCAGCATGGTGTGATGTCATCATGTTCACAATGCCCGACGAACTGCAGGCAGAAACATACAAAAAATACGTTCACGACAACCTGCGTGAAGGGGCAGCAATCGCATTCGCACACGGTTTGAACGTGCATTTCGGTCTGATCGAACCGAAACCAGGTGTTGACGTCATCATGATGGCACCCAAAGGCCCAGGCCACACCGTTCGCGGCGAATACACCAAAGGTGGCGGCGTTCCATGTTTGGTCGCGGTTCACCAAGACGCAACAGGCAAAGCGCTGGAAATCGGTCTGTCCTATTGTTCTGCCATCGGTGGCGGCCGTTCAGGCATTATCGAAACAAACTTCCGCGAAGAATGCGAAACCGACCTGTTCGGTGAACAAGCGGTTCTGTGCGGTGGCTTGGTCGAATTGATCCGTTGCGGCTTTGAAACATTGGTCGAGGCAGGCTATGCCCCAGAAATGGCGTATTTCGAATGCTTGCACGAAGTGAAATTGATCGTTGACCTGATCTATGAAGGCGGCATCGCAAACATGGATTATTCAATCTCAAACACTGCGGAATACGGTCAATACGTCACGGGTCCACGCATCCTGCCATATGAGCAGACCAAGAAAGCGATGAAGGACGTTCTGACAGACATTCAACAGGGTAAATTTGTACGCGACTTTATGCTGGAAAACGCGGTTGGTCAGCCAACCATCAAAGCGTCCCGCCGTGCAAACGACGAACACCGCATCGAACAAGTTGGCCAGAAACTGCGCGAAATGATGCCTTGGATTTCTGCTGGCAAGATGGTCGACAAATCCAAAAACTAAGATCCCTAGGATCACGTGGGCGATCACCGCCCAAAACGCCGCGCGGGGACATCCTGCGCGGTGTTTTTTATGTGGTAATTTCCGCAGACCACTGACATTACGGTTTTACGATTTTTTTGGACATCCTTATGACATCCCAGCCCACCACCGCAAATTGGATTTCGATTTTTGCCCTTGGATTGATTTGGGGGGGCACATTTATGGTGGTGTCAATTGCCCTTCGTGGGTATGGGCCAATCACCGTGGCCTGTGCGCGCACCACATTGGGGGCCTTGGCGCTGTTGGGCATTATGTTTGCCCTGCGCCGCCCCCTGCCCAGCCCTCAAGCGATGCGTTCTATCGCCATCATTGGACCGTTGAACACAGCGCTGCCGTTCATGCTGCTAAGCTGGGGGCTGCAATATGTTCCATCGGCCTTTGCTGGTATTTCTATGGCAATTTTGCCGCTGTTTGTTCTGCCGCTTGCATATTTCTTTTCGGATGAAACCCTGAATCTGCGGCGGGTGGTTGGTGTCATGTTTGGGGTGGTCGGAGCGATTGTGCTGATTGGACCGGGTGTATTACGCATTGGAACGGGAATGGAGCCTTGGGGCCAAATCGCCTGTTTGGCGGCCACACTCTCTTATTCCATATCATCGATATTAACGCGCCGTTGCCCGCCGGTAGACAGCATCACAATGGCGGCCTTTACCCTGATGTTTGGTTCAATCATCATGATCCCGCTGATGATCATGATCGAGGGCATCCCAATCCCGACAACCCGTGACAGCACGCTGGCAATCATTGTTCTAGGCCTCGTTCCAACCGCCGTTGCTGCCTATCTGCGAATTTTGGTGGTGCGCACGGCGGGCTCTGTCTTTATGACAAACGTCAATTATCAGGTGCCGCTGTGGTCCGTTGTATTCGGGGCCGTCGTACTGGATGAAAAATTGCCCATCGAATTTTTCATCGCCCTAGGCATCATTTTAGCGGGCCTCGCCATTAGCCAAGGCAAAAACCCCATCAGGTTGCTGATTAACCGCGCCTAGGCGGTGTTAGGATGTCGCCATTTCGATTGCTGCAACGACATCGGCAACAACCCGTTGCAATAGGCTGTCATCTTCGCATTCGGCCATGACACGTATTAACGGTTCTGTCCCTGATTTGCGGATCAATAACCGTCCGTTGTGCTGCAAATCTGCCTCGGCTTGGGCGATTGCGGCGCGCACGGGATCCATGTCCAGTGGCGTTTGACCATCGCCAAAGCGGACGTTTTGCAACAACTGCGGCACAGGATCAAAGGTGCGGGCCAGTTCCGATGCCTTGCGCCCTGTGCGCACCATTTCGGCCACGAATTGCAGACCAGCCATCAATCCATCGCCGGTGGTGGAATAATCTGTCATCACAATATGGCCGGATTGTTCGCCACCCAAATTGAACCCACCGGCACGCATGCGTTCAACCACATATCGGTCGCCCACGGCGGTGCGTTCCAAACCGATACCCAAGCCCGCCAGATGCCGTTCCAGCCCAAGGTTCGACATGACAGTTGCCACCAAAGCATTGCCAGCCAAGCGACCCTCGGCCGCCCAGCGTGTGGCCATCAGGCCCATAATCTGATCCCCATCGGCCACCTGACCGCGTTCATCGACGATCAAAACCCGATCGGCATCGCCATCCAAACAGATGGCAACATCTGCACCATGGGCAATTACCGTTTCGATGGCGGTTTGCGGTTTCGTCGATCCGCAGCCTTCGTTGATGTTTTTCCCGTTGGGGGCGGTGCAAACTGGGATCACATCGGCCCCCAATTCCCAAAGCACCTCAGGCGCAGCACGATATCCGGCACCATTGGCGCAGTCAATTACGATTTTAAGACCATCCAATGACATGCCAGCAGGAAAGGTTGATTTGGCCCGTTCCACATAGCGGTAACGCCCATCATCAACGCGCTTGGCGCGGCCAATATTTTGCGGCTGCGCGGGTTCGACGCCCGCGTCGATCAGGCGTTCGATTTCCTCTTCAGCTTCGTCCGATAGTTTGAACCCGTCTGGGCCAAAAAATTTGATCCCATTGTCATGGTGGGGATTGTGACTGGCTGAAATCATAATGCCAAAATCAGCCCGCATGGATGGGGTTAATATCCCAACCGCAGGGGTTGGCACGGGCCCCAGCAACAGCACATTCATGCCCGTCGATGTCAGGCCTGCTGTCAGTGCATTTTCGAACATATAGCCCGACAAACGCGTATCTTTGCCAATCACTACACGGTGGGCCTGTCCCCCATCGCGCCGAAAATAACGCCCCGCAGCGGCACCAATCTTCAGCGCCATTTCTGCGGTCATGGGATAGGCGTTGGCCAATCCGCGCACGCCGTCGGTTCCAAAATATTTACGCCCCATAGGTTACCCCCATTTCAACGGCCCGCCATAGGTCAAAGGCCTGTTTTGTTTCTGCCACGTCATGGACGCGGAATATTTGCACGCCCTGCGCCCATGCGGCCAGCGCCACAGCCATGGACCCCGGGGCACGATCCCGCGCCTGTTCAACGCCTGCAATTGCTTTGATCATGCCTTTGCGGGACACGCCCAGCAGGATTGGAACGCCCAGCCCATGAAACAGGCCGATCCTGTTTAACAACGCTAGATTATGTTCCAACGTTTTGCCAAACCCAATTCCGGGATCGGCAATAATCCGTTCACGCGGGATCCCTGCAGCAACCGACTTGGCGATTTGGTCATCCAAAAAATCGTAGACATCCAGCAGCACGTCATCATATGTCGGATTGTCCTGCATGGTTTTTGGGTCCCCCTGTGCATGCATTACACACACAGGCATATCATGATCCACGCAAACCGACATCAATTCGGGATCATAGGTAAAGCCAGAGACGTCATTAATGATCGACACCCCTGCCTGCACCCCCGCAGCCGCCACCTGTGATTTGCGCGTATCCAACGACATAGGCACATCAATGTGGGCCTTTAGCGCGGCAATCACGGGCTGGGTGCGTTGAATTTCGATGTCTGCGGGAACGGTGTCTGATCCGGGACGTGTGCTTTCACCGCCGATATCAATCAGATGCGCTCCCTGCGCGATCATAGTTTGCGCGGCGATCACAGCCTGCGACGGGTCCAGAAACTGTCCCCCATCGGAAAAACTGTCCGGCGTGACATTAAGAATGCCCATCACCACGGGTTCGTTAAAATTTAGCCCCGCAATCGGCGGACTTGGGGCGCACAGCCTTGCCATGATGCCCTGCGGGATATCCTGAACCGACACAATCTGCGGCGCGGATCCACGCGATAACACCTCGACACGGTCAAACCAAAACGGGCTGTGACCGAATGACACCGCCTGCGCACAACGCGCCAAATCGCTGGATAAAAGGGGTCTAAAATACTGCTTCATTCGACTGTAATGCAGGATTGCGGACCAAGTTTCAATGTCAAAGGCGCGCGGCGGTCATGGCCACCAAACTGACCGGTATATCCGTATCGGGACGGCGGTCCGATCCCACCAACACCAGTTCACGTCCCTGCAGCTCGCCAGCCAACCACGCGGCCAGCGCCTCGGGCGCGTCACACCCCGCCGCTGGGGGATGGGTTGCATCCAATATCATTTTTGATGGCACCCAAACACTGATTTGGTCGTGTTTCATCGCCCAATCCAATTCGGTCCGTGTCGCCACCACAACGCAGCGTTTATCCAACGCGGCCAAGCGCCACGCATTTTGTTCGATTGCCAACAAATCAACGCGACGTTGGGCGGCGGCGTTTTGAACCACGGGACGCGGGCCGTCAGGCAGGCCCACGCATAAAATGGTGGGCGCCTGTTCCGTTTCCAAATGATCCAGCCATTGGCACAAATCACCGTCCACAATGGCAGAGTTCGTCAGATAAATGATACGCGGATGCACAGCCGTCATTTCGTTCGAAATTGTCTGTGCCTGATTGCGCCGATCACGCGACCGCACAATTTCCACGCCCAAGGCACCCGGCCCACGATCCAATTTTTCAATCCGGACGAACACCCGCATCGCCTGGGGTTCCAGCAAAATGCGATCTGCAATCCGTTCGGCCAACGTTTCCAACAGGTTTAACCGCTCCGCTGCCAATTCACAATCAATCGCCTCGGTCACACGATCATAGGACAAAATACGATCCACATCATCGTCAATTTCATCCGTCAGAGGGCGGACCTCAACCACGACATTGAAACAGACGCGCTGGGTAATGCCACGTTCCAGTTGAAATGCGCCAATTTCAACAGATACAGTATAATCACGCAGTGATATGCGATCAAATGAAGTATCCAAGACGCTGGCAGCTGCCCGTTCAGCAGGGTGCGCGAAAGCAAGGCGAATTTCATTAGTCATCGTTTGGCCTATCGTTATTCTGGGTCGAACTTAGCCTTGTTTATCGCCAACCATCCAACCCAGACCGTCATTTCGTCCACGCTCCGCGTCATTTCATCAATTCGATGACACTTTTACAGGGGCGCGATAAAAAATGTGGCTGCCAATTTTGGCCGTTTTAGGGAATTTCCGCGACCACGATGGGCGCACAGCAGTCGTATGATAATGCGTTGCACCATCAGTCAAATTGCTGTTGACGCCATCCAATAAAACGCGGGCCACTTTGCCAACACGTTCATAGGCGCGCGGCTCGGAAATGACTTCGGCCTTGCCATCGCAAGTATAGGTAAACTGGCACGCAAATTTGCGACCCGTTCCTTGATTGACCACACTGCACACAGTATCAGGATAGGACGCACTGGACACGCGGTTCAAAATCACCTCGGCCACGGCAAATTGGCCCTTGATTGTTTCGCCACGCGCCTCGAAATACAGGGCCTCGGCCAGGCATTTCCATTGTTTGCCGCCGTTGGGTTTTGGCAACTGGCTTAGGTATTCATCGGTGTATAATTCCGTCGCAGATTTAGGTTTTTGGCCCAGCAGAGCACGGATTTGCGATTTGGGGATCGATGCGAACTGTTCTTGTTCGAAATTCATCAATGCCCCAATGTGATCAGGTTTTAATTCCCCATAGCCCAAGCTGGGGGACAAGCAGACGATCAGTACTGCGATAAACTTTTTCATCTGTTTAGCCTTTCATACCGCCCCAGACGCGCGGCATGCGCCAAATCTGCGCATACCGACGCCACATTGCGTTTTATCGGATTGCAGGCGGTTACCCAATTTTGTCCTTTATTGCAAGCTGCGCAGCCGCAAGCCGGGCAATTGGTACCCGAAATGGTGAACATGACACATAATCGATACCAATTTGCCGACAAAATTTGATCGTCTCGGGGCTGCCGCCGTGTTCGCCGCAAATCGACATTACAATATCAGGCCGCACAGCGCGGGCCCGTTCCACACCGATTCGGATCAATTCACCCACCCCTTCGGTGTCTAGGTGATGGAACGGATCCTCGGGGAAAACGCCCTGTTTGACATAGGTTGACATAAACCGCCCCGCATCATCGCGCGACAGACCATAGGCCATTTGGGTCAAATCATTGGTGCCAAAACTTAGGAATTTCGAATTTGCCGCAATATCATCGGCGCGCAGCGCCGCGCGTGGTGTCTCGACCATCACGCCCAACCGATAATCAAAACTGGCCCCACGTTCGTTGCGCACAGCCGCCGCGACCGCATCAATGCGGGTTTTTACCAGCTCGACTTCGCGTTTGGCGGACACCAGCGGGATCATGATTTCTGGCACAACGGGCGCGCCATCTTTGCTGGCCTCAATCGTGGCCTCGAAAATGGCGCGGGCCTGCATTTCGTAAATTTCCGGAACAGTGATGCCCAGTCGCACGCCGCGTAGACCCAACATGGGGTTATATTCGGCCATAGCTTCGACACGACGCGTCACCGTGGACAGGGGCAGGTCCAAGGCTTCGGCCAAATCCAACATACCCGCACGGTCAGAGGGTAAAAATTCATGCAAAGGCGGGTCAAACAAGCGGATACAAACGGGCTGTCCCTGCATTATGCGGAATAATTCCGTAAAGTCAGCCCGCTGCATTGGCAACAAACGATCCAGAACCGCGCGACGGTCTTGCGACAGATCGGAAAAAATCATTTCGCGCATCACGGTCAGGCGATCTGCATCGAAAAACATATGTTCCGTGCGGCACAGACCAATGCCATCGGCGTTAAAGTTGCGCGCGGTTTGTGCATCGCGGGGGGTATCGGCATTGGCGCGCACATTGACGTCGGCAATTTCTTCGGCCCAGCCAAGCAGCGTTTGAAAGGTATCGTCCAAAGCCGCCTCGATCATGGGGGGAGACCCTGCCAGAATCTGACCGTTTGTGCCGTCAATGGTAATCATGTCGCCTTCGGCAAAGACGCGACCATCAGGCATAGTCAGGCGGCGTTTAGTCATTTGGAACCGAATGGCCGACGCCCCAACCACGCAAGGCAACCCAATGCCGCGCCCAATGACGGCCGCATGGCTGGTGATCCCACCGCGTTCAGTCAAAACCGCATTCGCAGCATGCATGCCGCGAATATCCTCAGGGCTGGTTTCGCGGCGCACCAAAACACAGGCTTCGCCGCGTGCAGCACTGGCTTGGGCCGCCTCGGCGCTGAATACAATGCGCCCCGATGCGGCACCGGGGGATGCAGCCACACCGCTGGCCAAAATATCGCGGTCACATTCGGGGTCGACCTGTCGGTGCAGCAATTCGGCCAAGGCACGCGGTTCGACCCGCATCACCGCCTCTTGGTGCGGGATAATGCCATCGGTGGCCAAGGACACAGCAATACGGACCGCCGCACGGGACCGCCGCGCCACGCGAACCCCGTCCAGAATATGCAAACTGCCATCTTGGATTGCGAATTCGATTTGCATTTCTTCGCGCAGCTTTGTGCGCATCAACTGCGCATGTTCGACCAGGGTATCATAGATTTCGGGCGCATCCCCTTGCAGGGACGGACCACGGTCATCCTGGGTTAAATACAGCGCGTCTGATCCGCCTTGTAGCGCTTCGCGGCCCTGACTTTGACGGCGATAGCGGCCCGTGATTTGAGGGCAACCCGTTTCGGAATTGACCAGTTGCAACACGCCGGATCCGCATTCGCCCTGCCCCAGTCCAAAGACCATTTTTTGTACGACCAACCCCAGCCCCGCATCCGCAGGCGCCCCTTTGGCCTGACGCAACAAACGGGCCGTTGTGCCGTCCCATGCACGCGACATGGATCGCAACACCTCGGCCAATTGGGTGGCGACATCTTGGGGGAAATCTTCGTCAGTTTCATCGGCATAGGCCCGCAGCGCCATCTGCAAGGCAGTTTCGGCTGTACCGTCGATATCTTCGAAAATATCGGGGTCTAGTCGGGCCACATTTACCGAATAAGATTGGATAAACCGCAAATACAAATCCGCTGCTGCTTCGCGACCCAAGACCTGGGATAGGTCATGAAACCGCGCATCATTCATCCCGATGTTTAAGATTGCACCAGGGCCGCCCCAATCCGCACTCTCGGATGAGGGGCGCACACAGAGCAGGTCACTGGTGCCAAATTCAGCCAAGATATAGTCAATATCGGGCATTTGCCCCGTCGCAATCGATTTGACCGCCTGAAACGACAAGGCCACCGTGACAGGCACCGGTAAATCCAGACGAACCAACCGCTGTAAACATTTGGCACGCCCCCCATGGGTTGGCGTGGCAATCGCGGCGGTGGGTGTAATTAACGCGAAGTCCGTCCGATTTTGCTGCACTGCGGCACCTCCTTTTGATCGAACAATAGGCAATTGCGCGCATCATTCAAGAAAAATGCGCGCAACTCCCTGTTTGATCGGCAAAGATTAGCCTTCGATGCGGTTCAAATCCGCGACCTGACCCACCAATTCGCGGATGCTGTGCAGCATATTCAACCGATTGCGGCGTACAATCCCATTGTCGGAATTGACCTGAACGCCATCAAAAAATGCATCAATCGGGCCGCGTAATGCCGCCATATCTGCCATAGCGGCCGCGAAATCTTGGGCCTGCAGGGCGGCCTGTATTTTGGGGGTGGTGGTTTCCAGCGCAGCAAACAGTTGACGCTCGACCTCGTCTTCGGCGAATTTGATGTCTGCGCCAAACGAATATTCGACACCGTCCTTTTGTTCGGCCTGCGACAGGATGTTGTTTGCGCGTTTGAACCCCTGGACCAGATTGATCCCATCATCGGTTTCCAACACGGCTGCCAAGGCCTTGGCGCGGTCGACAATCAAAACCAGATCTGATTGATCACCGTGGGATAAGCAGGCCTCGATCACGTCATAGCGGATACCTTGGTCGCGCAAAAATACCTTAAGCCGATCATGGAAAAACGCCATCAAATCGGTTGCCAAGTCCTGTGCGGTCTGTGACAGATTGGATTGCGTCAAATGGGCCGCAATCACATCAGTCAGCGACAGACGGACGTTGTTTTCCAAAACCAAACGGATCACACCCAATGCCGCGCGGCGCAGGGCAAAGGGGTCTTTGGACCCTGTTGGTTTTTCGTCAATCGCCCAAAACCCCGCCAATGTGTCCAGTTTATCCGCCAAGGCGACGGTGACAGACACGGGCGCTGACGGCACATCATCGGATGGACCCAAGGGTGAATAATGATCCTGACAGGCAGCGGCCACAACAGCCGGCAACCCCGCCGCCGATGCATAATAACGCCCCATCAACCCCTGCAATTCAGGAAATTCATAAACCATTTCTGATGACAAATCGGCCTTGGCCACTTGGGCGGCCAGTCCCGCATCATCCGCCGATGCCCCGACGATGGGGGCCAGTGTCGCGGCAAGCGATGCAATGCGTTCGATCCGCGCCTTTTGGCTGCCCAATTTGTTGTGGAACGTCACATTCGACAAACGATCCGTCCATGCGGTCAATCCATCACCTTGGGCCACGCGCAGATCGTTTTCCCAGAAAAATTTCGCATCCGACAAACGGGCGGACAACACTTTCTGATTGCCGGCCAATATTGTGGCACCATTGTCTGCGGTTTCACGATTGGCCACCGTGATAAAGCGGGTGATTTTGCCCAATTTGGGATCCCGAACCGAAAAGAATTTCTGGTGTTCCTTCATCGAAGTTTGCAAAACCTCTGGTGGCAAATCCAAAAATTCGTCTGCAATTTTGCCCATCAATACAACGGGCCATTCGACCAATCCGGCCACCTCGGCCAGCAGGCCGCGATCGTCCACAACCTCTAGCCCGATGGCAAAGGCCATGTTTGTCGCATCCTGCCAGATCATATCTTGGCGTTCTTGGGGATCTAGAATGACATGGGCGCGTTTTAATTTGGTGGCGTAATCGTCAAATCCAGTGACAGAAAACGCATCTGGCCCCATAAACCGATGCCCGCGTGTGGTGTCGCCTGCGGCAATGTCATCAATCTGAACAGGCACAACGGTGTATCCGGTGTCAGTCGTCAACAAGCAAATGATCGAATGCAGCGGACGCACCCAGCGCAATGCCCCTGCCCCCCAACGCATGGATTTAGGCCATGGGAAATTGCGAATGGCATTTTCCAACACCTCGGCCACGATATCCGCGGCTGGACGGCCGGGTTTTTCGATGATGGCGAAATAAACCTGACCCTTTTTTTCATCACGAATATCCAGCTGGTCCATAGTCAGACCCGCACCACGCAAAAACCCTTGGATCGCCTTTTCGGGGGCGTCCACACGGGGGCCTTTGCGCTCTTCTTGGATGGCGGGGCTGTGGTCTAACACGCCTTGGATCGTCAGGGCCAAACGGCGCGGCGTGGCAAAGACAGCGGCCCCTGTGTAGGTGATGCCGTTTTCCACCAATCCATCAGTTACAATTTTTTTCAAATCCTGCGCCGCGCGGGTTTGCATGCGGGCTGGGATTTCTTCGCTAAACAGTTCAATCAGCAAATCAGCCATTATTGGTCCCTTTCCGGACAGGTCGGATCGACGGGGCTGCCGTCATAGTTTTTGTCGCCGCAATCATTGATTTGATGCCACATATACCCACGCCCATCGGGGTAAATGGCCACCACACGGTCGATCCCATATTCAAAATTACGTGCGCCCATAAATGCCACGGCAGCGCCTGTTTCCAGGTCTTGGCCAATGGTGGCTGCGTTGAAACAGTCAAACCATTTGGGCGCCAACAGTGGCACCGCATCGTCGAACAGCTCATAGCTTTCGCTCAGCAATCCCATGCTGTCATCGGTTTGGAAACAGGCCCGAAACCGGATGGGCGAACTGTCGGCATTAATCGCCACAAAATCACGGCTGGTTATAAATTCAGGTTGCCCCGTCACAACCGAGGTCAGCGCCACATCTTGGCCCGTTTCCTCAACATCATAGTAATAGGCATAGACCTGCAAATAATACATGGACACGCCCGCCACCAAGGCGCAAATCACGATGGCTAGTGTCAGGATTTTACCGGTCATGCTGCATATCCCCCAGCCGCAGTCAGCACGAAGGCATCCGCGCATTTTTTGGCCAAGGCCCGCACCCGCCCGATATAGGCCTGACGTTCGGTCACAGAAATCACACCGCGCGCGTCGAGCAGGTTGAACATATGGCTGGCCTTGATACATTGATCATAGGCAGGATGCGCCATGATAATGCGTTTACCTGTTTTCGGGTCGATATGCTCTTGGGCCAAAATCGCTTCGCATTCTGCCTCGGCCTCTTGGAAATGGCGCAGCAAGACATCGGTGTTGGCCACATCGAAATTCCAACGCGCGTATTCTTCTTCGGTCTGTTTGAATACATCGCCGTAGGTCAGCGAAATCGGTGCATCCGGATCATTGAACGGCATGTCCATCACATGATCAACGCCCAAAACATACATCGCAAGACGTTCCAAACCATAGGTCAATTCGCCAGACACAGGGTGACAATCATGGCCACCCACCTGTTGGAAATAGGTAAACTGCGACACTTCCATCCCGTCGCACCAGACCTCCCATCCTAGGCCCCATGCGCCTAGGGTTGGGCTTTCCCAATCGTCTTCGACGAAACGGATGTCATGCAGGTCCATATCAATGCCAATCGCCTGCAATGATCCCAAATACAGGTCCTGCAAATCAGTGGGGCTGGGTTTGATCAAAACTTGGTATTGGTAATAATGCTGCAAACGGTTTGGGTTTTCGCCATATCGTCCATCGGTCGGACGGCGCGATGGCTGCACATAGGCCGCGGCCCATGCTTTGGTCCCCAAGGATCGCAGCGTTGTTGCGGGGTGGAATGTGCCCGCGCCCACCTCCATGTCGTAGGGTTGCATGATCGCACAGCCATGGGCTGCCCAATAATTTTGCAAACGCAAAATAATTTCTTGGAACGACTTGGGTTTTTGCGTGGACATTGTGATCGGCCTAAATTGCTGCATGGTTGCGCCCTAATTAGGCAATGCCGCGCATGGGGTCAATCAGAGCAGCCCGAAATTCGCAGTAAATTCCGCAATTTCGGTTCAAATCTACGCGAAAAACATCATTGGCCTAGAAAACAATGCATCACTGACGTATGAACACACCGACAATTGTTGAAACCAAGGGTTATCAGGGGGATGGAATGTATAAATTACTGCGGGTGATCATTTTAGCACTAGCACCCAGTTTTGTTCTGGCACAAGAAACGGGATGGATCCAGATTGAGGCAAAACAAAGCCTGATCCAAGCCGAAGAGCGTGCGAAAATATATGCACAAGAATTAGACGATATTGCAGCCCATTCCTTGGGATCGGGGTGGTATGCCATTTCAATGGGTCCTTATCCAACGCCACAAGCGCAGGCGATATTAGACATGCTAAAATCTCAGGGGGCCTTACCCAGAGATAGCTTTGTTTCAAATGGACAAAATTACCGTCAAACTGTGTGGACCGCACAGTCTGCAGCAGCAGATGATACACCGACCGATGATAGGCAAGATGCCGCGGCAATTGATATCCCGCAACCCGCAGAAGACCCTGATGACGCGCCCGCGCCGCAACTGCCCGATGAAACCCGCGCACAGGCGCTGGCATCGGAACAAAATCTGTCACGTGATGAAAAACGTGACTTGCAAATGATGTTGCAATGGGCGGGATTTTATAACAGCACACTTGATGGGTTGTTTGGTCGCGGCACACGCACATCCATGGCCAATTGGCAACAGGCCAACGACTTTGACCCAACAGGGGTGTTAACGACAGTGCAGCGGGCCGAATTGCGCCGCCAATATATGGCCGTGATCGCCGATTTGGGACTGACCCAGATCAATGACCGTCAGGCAGGCATATCGTTGAAATTACCGATGGAACGGCTAGAGTTTTCGCAATACGCGGCGCCCTTGGCCCATTATCGGTCACGCGCGCAGGCTATCGAACAGGTCTTTCTTATTTCGATGGATGGGGATCGCGAAGATTTAAGCACATTATACGAGGTGCTGCAAACCCTAGAAATCGTACCACTGGATCCAGACGCATCGAAATCACGCGACGAATTCGTCATTCGTGGGGAAACTGCGGATCGTTTTGTTTATATTCAGGCCGCTTTGGCGGATGATGGGATTAAGGGGTTTGGTTTGGTCTGGCCCAGCGCAAACCGTGAACAGTATGACAGATTGCTGTCAGAAATGGCGAACAGTCTGATCCGCACAGCCGGCACGCTGCCTGCGCAACTGGGACAGGCGGTTGATGCGGATCTGGATACCACCTTTGGGCTGGCACTGCGCAAACCTGCCTTTATCCGGTCGGGGGTATTCGTGTCTGACACGGGCCGTCTCTTGACATTGGGGAATGATCTGGACCAATGCAACCGCCTGATGATCCAAGGTGAAATCCCTGCGACAGCGACACAGCAAGCCAATTCAAATATGGCCGTTTTAACCCCACAAACACCGATTGCCCCCATGGCAACGGCGGCGCCAGCAGCGCGTTTGCCGCTCCCGGGTGATGCCGTTTATCTGGCCAGCTTTCCCTTTGGTGGGGTGCTAAGTGCGGCATCCATCACACTGGGTCAGGTTGAAACGCTGATGGCAGGGCCAACAGGTGGCTCTGATCTGGTCCTGTCCATTCGGGCCGGCGATACAGATCGGGGTGGTGCTGTGTTGGACCGTAACGGGAACCTGATTGGCATTTTGGGTCAGGCCGATGGATCAGATCGTATTCTGCCCCCCAATACACATATAGCGCATCCTGTGATCAATGATGGTGCATTGGCTGATCTGATAACATTTGCAAGCGCGCAATCGCCCGCAAGCGGTTTGGCTGATGACGCTTTGGTCCAAGAGCTGTCAAAAATCGCCAGCTATTTTGAATGCTGGGCCGATTGATAAACCCCGCAATAGGCTTGGAAGCCCAAGCCTATTGCCGCCAGAATTTGATGGTGAACAGGATATAAACGGCCATCAATTCCAAACGCCCCACCAACATGCCCGCAATCAACAGCCATTTGGCCACGTCATTGAGCTGCGAAAAATTCCCAGCCGGGCCAATGGTATCGCCCAAACCGGGGCCGATATTCGCAATGGCTGTGGCAGCCCCCGACAGGGCGGTGACAAAATCCAGACCCGTCATCCCGAGCAAAATCGCCAACCCCCCGAGCGAAACAAAAAAGATCACGAAAAACGACATGACCGAGTTCAAGACATCTTCGGATATAGGGCGGCCATCAAATCTGGGAACAAAGACCCCGTTGGGCGAATGGATCCGCTGCAACTGTGACTTAATCGACGCCAACATAATCTGATAGCGAAAGATTTTCACCGAACACGCGGTCGAGCCCGCGCAGCCGCCAATCAAGCCGATAAAGAAAAACATCGAAATCAAAAAACCGCCCCAAGCCATATAATCAACCGAGGCATATCCCGTACCCGAAATGATTGACACGATGTTAAACAGGGCTTCGCGCAGGGCCTGTTCATGATGATGCGGGAAAACGCTGACCAGCACAAAACTGGTCATCCCCACCAAAACCGCGATCACAATCAAAAACGACCGCACCTGACTGTCGGAAAAAATGGCAAACATATTACCATTGATCATTTGCACATAGCGCACAAAGGGCAAAGCCGCCAACAACATGAACACCGTGGCGACATATTCCGCAGGTCCTGAAAATGTCCCAAAGGACGCGTCATAATTGGAAAACCCGCCTGTCGATACCGTTGTTAAGGCATGTACAAAGGCATCAAAAATATCCAACCCGACAGCAAGATAGGCCGTAAAACATGCCAAGGTGATGAACACATAAATGCCTGAAATCTGGGCTGCAATCGCTGTGGCGCGTGGCAAGATTTTCCCCATTGTGTCAAAGGCTTCGGCGCGAAAGACCTGCATACCACCTACGCGCAATTCGGGCAAAAACACCATGGCCACAACAATGATACCGATCCCGCCCAGCCATTGCAAAATGCCACGCCACAACAATAGGCCGCGTGGAAGCGTTTCTAACCCCGAAAATACCGTTGAACCCGTTGTGGTCAGACCTGATACCGCCTCAAAGAATGCATCAACAATACTGGCCTGCGTCGCGCCAAAATAAAATGGTAACGCGCCAAAAAACGGCAATGCAACCCAAACAGTTGTGGTCAGCAGAAATGTTTTTTGAATGTCCAAGCCTTCGGATTTACCGTTGGAACAGGCCAATGCAATAAACCCACCAGCCAAGACTGTTATCACGCCCGCCTCGGCGAAAACGAACCAATGCCCGTTGCCGTCATATAGATCAAGCAACATAGGCAATGACATCACCGCCCCAAGAAAGGCGACAAGAATACCAATCACATATCCAATGGGTCGAATATCGAACATGACACTTCGATGGCCTGTCCCATCACCCGTGTCAAGCCAGATCAGCCGCGGTGGATCAAAGTTTCAAACAACTTGGGATCAAGCGACACAGCATCAAATGTGTCCCCTTGGGTCAGAACAGACACGGCA
>CBFHVU010000026.1:20712-20957 GCA_965659465.1 uncultured Paracoccaceae bacterium
GTGCAGGCTTTCTTGGTGGCTGGCGATCACACGGAAATCGGACACGCGGGGGTCATTTTGCAACTGCTCGGCAAACAAACGCGCGGCATCTTCGACGAAAATCGGATTTGCGGCGTTCAATTCGGCAAAGGCCTGTTCATCTTCGCGTTTGACCATCACTTGGGTTTCGGTGGGAACCGCGCGGCGGCACAGGTCGATTAGATCCTCAAACCACAGTTTGTCGTCACCTGCCATTTTGACCGACA
>CBFHVU010000027.1:0-20918 GCA_965659465.1 uncultured Paracoccaceae bacterium
TCAGCATTGATGCGGGTGTCCAAGCGACGGATACACTTATGTCACTGAAAAACCGCCCAACCGCCGTTTTCGCGGTGAACGACAATACCGCGATTGGGGCCCTGTCCAAGCTGGCAGAGCTTGGGCTGCGGGTGCCCGATGATATCTCGCTCATCGGGTACAATGACGTGCCTGTGGTGTCGCACCTGCCGGTCCCGCTCACCTCGGTTCGGGTTCCTTTCGATCAGATCGCGAACGGTGCCCTTGACCTCCTCTCGATGCGCATGTCAGACGTCGAAGTCCCAGTGCGGCTAGCAACGCCGACACTTATCCCACGCAGGTCTACAAAACGATGGTCAGGGGATTAGTGCAGATATGCCGTTACGCGTGGGGGATTTCCCTTAACCTCACAGTTTAGCGACGAAGAAAATGCGTATGCACAAAGAACCACGCGAGGTTGCGCGGTATCACGACATTAACATATCTAATCCAACCGTCTCACGCAATTTAGGCCGCAATGGCTTGAACCGACGCCCGACCTGCACCCGCACACGAAAGTTACATGCAGGCCGATGCCATAAGCTGTGTGAATGGATGAGGCGTTACAACTTTCACAACCCACACGGCACCCTCAACGGAAAAACAGCGTGCGAAGCTCTAATCAAAATCTATAATCAGGTTCGCAGACATCCGACCCGTAACCATCTAAAAGGGGCTTTGGGGACATGTGGTCTATACCGATAGATGCCGTCAGCCTTGTGTTCGCAATAAAGTGGCAATTTGTGAAACACACTATTCCCATCGGGAATACCCTTATCATCATCGTCACTCATGCCCAACCTTAAATTGCATCTCGTTTGCAATCCTCTTTGACCCCAATTGGGTTCCCGTTTTCACCGGGTATACCAACGTTTCCTTGGTATAAAGGTCGTTTTGTGGAAAACTGGTGCCCTCGGCCGGACTTGAACCGGCACGGCCTTACAGCCGAGAGATTTTAAGTCTCTTGTGTCTACCATTCCACCACGAGGGCACGGTGGCGAACATAAACAGTTTGCCACAGTTGTAAAGATGTGAACTAACCAAATTCGGCTGTTACATCCTCTTTAATCGCTTGCATCGCGACGAAGGTGGATGTGGATGCAAGATGGGGCAGTGTCGAGATTTTTTCGGCCAACACAGTCCGGTAATCACGCATATTGCGAGTACGTACCTTCATCAGATAGTCAAAATTCCCCGCAATCAAATGTACTTCTTCGATTTCAGGGATTTTTGACACCGCTTTGTTAAAGGCGGACAAGGCGTCTTCGCGCGTGTCACTCAGGCGCACCTCAAGAAAGGCGACGTGATCCATGCCCAGACGGATCGGGTCAATCATCGCGCGATACCCCAAGATAAACCCGTCTGATTCCAGCCGTTTCAGCCGCGCCTGTGTTGGCGATTTGGACAGGCCAATTTTTTTTGCCAGATCGGTCACGCTCATGCGGCCATCTTGGCCCAACGCGGATAAAATTGCATGATCGAACCGATCAAGATCTGAAAATTCATTTGAACTGAATTTAGACATATTTTCAGACTTATTGACCATATAAACTTAATATGCGGGAAATATAACACATATTTTGGCGATATAATAGGAAAAAATTAAAGGACGCCCTTATGCCACGTGATTCTCATTACGTACCAAATTCTGTTGTTGAAAACGGAACCTACCAATCACAGCAGGATCTGATTTCGCAGTTGATTGCACTGGCAAACCTGACTGATGATGATCGCAGCAGCATCGTCGACAGTGCGACACAGATCGTCGAACAAATTCGTGCCAGCGCCCATCCGGGTTTGATGGAGGTGTTCTTGGCCGAATATGGCTTGTCCACCCAAGAGGGCATTGCGCTGATGTGTCTGGCCGAGGCGCTGTTGCGCGTGCCAGATGCCGATACTATCGACGCCCTGATCGAGGATAAAATAGCCCCCTCAGACTGGGGTAAACACATCGGACATTCGACATCACCCTTGGTGAATGCCTCGACTTGGGCCTTGATGCTGACGGGCAAGGTTTTAAAGGACGAAAAACCGGGCGTGGTGACGCATCTGCGCAATGCGGTGAAACGGTTGGGCGAACCTGTCATTCGTACCGCCGTTGCCCGCGCGATGAAGGAAATGGGCCGGCAATTTGTTTTGGGCGAAACCATTACCAGCGCGATGAAACGGGCAAAATCGCATGAAGATAATGGATACACCTATTCCTATGACATGCTGGGCGAAGCGGCTCGCACCGATGCGGATGCAACGCGCTATCATCTGGCCTATAGCCGCGCGATCACTGCAATTTCAGATGCCTGCATTCATGATGATATCCGCGCAAATCCGGGCATTTCGGTCAAACTGTCTGCGCTGCATCCCCGTTATGAAATTGCAAAACGCGACCGCGTGATGACCGAATTGGTGCCACGTTTGCGGTCACTGGCATTGCTGGCGAAATCCGCTGGCATGGGGCTAAATATTGACGCAGAAGAGGCCGACCGCCTAGCCATTTCCATGGAAATCATCGACGCGGTTTTGTCCGAACCAGCCTTGGCGGGCTGGGACGGGTTTGGTGTTGTGGTCCAAGCCTATGGCAAACGCGCCAGCGCGATTCTGGACCAACTGTACCAATTGGCCCAAACCTATGATCGTAAAATCATGGTCCGCTTGGTCAAAGGTGCCTATTGGGACACTGAAATCAAACGGTCCCATGTCGAGGGGATGGCGGATTTTCCCGTTTTCAACGGCAAGGCCGCAACAGATGTTTCCTATATCGCGAATGCCCGCAAATTGTTGGCGATGACCGACCGGATTTACCCCCAATTCGCGACCCACAACGCCCATACTGTTGCTGCGATTTTACACATGGCGCAGGACCGCGACAGTTTCGAATTTCAACGGCTGCACGGAATGGGCGAAACGCTACATGATCTGGTAAAGCAGGAAAACAACACCCGATGCCGTATCTATGCCCCCGTGGGGGCGCACCGCGATTTGCTGGCCTATCTGGTGCGTCGGTTGTTGGAAAATGGGGCCAACAGCAGCTTTGTTAACCAAATCGTTGATACAAATGTCCCAGCACGTGTGGTGGCCGCCGATCCGTTTGACGCGATTCACAAACCGGTGGCTTTGGCGCGCGGAACGGAACTATTCGCACCCGAACGCCCAAATTCCAAGGGGTTTGACCTGCATGATATCCCAACCCTAACCCAGATTGAGGCAGGGCGCACCCCCTATCGCACCGCACAATGGGTGGCCCGCCCGCTGGTGGCCGGTCAGGTGACGCTAGGCGCGGGTCAAACGGTGACAAACCCCGCCGACCAAGGTGATGTAATTGGCACAGTGCATTGGTCCACCGCGATCGATGTGGCCACGGCCCTAGATCACGCCAAACCATGGACGGCCGCGCCCGATGAAAAACGTGCCATCCTGAACAAAGTGGCCGACCTATACGAAGAAAATTTTGCGGAAATTTTTGCCCTGCTTGCCCGCGAGGCCGGTAAAACACAGCCCGATGCCGTGGCTGAATTGCGCGAAGGTGTTGATTTCCTGCGCTATTACGCGGCACAAACGAATACTGATCCGGCTGTTGGAACATTTTGCTGCATATCGCCTTGGAATTTCCCCTTGGCCATTTTTACCGGCCAAATCGCCGCCGCCTTGGCCGCAGGAAATGCGGTGATTGCGAAACCAGCAGAACAAACGCCATTGATTGCCACACGTTTGGTCGAATTGATCCACCAAGCAGGCGTGCCAATCGATGCGTTACAATTGGTGTTGGGCGCGGGTGATATTGGGGCTGAATTGACACGATCTGACAAAATCGATGGCGTGGCCTTTACCGGATCGACGGAAACCGCGCAAATCATTCGCAAATCCATGGCGCACCACATGGCACCCGGCGCGCCGTTGATCGCGGAAACGGGCGGTTTGAATGCAATGATCGTTGACAGCACGGCCCTGCCGGAACAGGCCATCACCGCCATCATCGAAAGCGCCTATCAATCCGCGGGTCAGCGGTGTTCTGCGTTGCGCTGTTTGTATGTGCAGGATGATATTGCCCCCGAGTTCCAAAAAATGCTGATCGGCGCAATGAAAGAATTGTCACTGGGCAACCCATGGCACATCAGCACAGACATTGGCCCCGTTATCGACGCACAGGCGCAATCCGATATCGTGTCCTATATCGACGCGGCACGGGCCGAGGGGCGGGTTTTATATGAACTGCAAACCCCGAACACGGGTTATTTCGTGGCCCCAACCCTGATCCAAGTTGCAGGCATCGCAGCGCTAGAGCGTGAAATTTTCGGACCTGTGCTGCATATCGCAACATTCAAGGCTGATCAGTTGGATCAGGTGATTGATGATATCAACGCCACTGGGTTTGGTTTGACCTTTGGTCTGCAAACACGGATCGATGATCGCGTTCAATATGTCAGCGAACGCATTCATGCCGGAAATATATACGTCAATCGCAACCAAATCGGCGCCATTGTGGGCAGCCAACCGTTCGGAGGCGAGGGCCTATCAGGAACCGGCCCCAAAGCGGGTGGTCCGTTGTATCTGGACCGGTTCCGCAGCCGTCCTGCACCGCGCTTTGATGGTCAATGGCCCACCCCGTTCAGCTTGCAGCAGCTCACTGCCGCACTGGTGCAGGTGGAAAGTACGACCGCGGTTTTGCAACGCAGCACCCTGCCCGGCCCAACGGGTGAAAGCAACCAACTATCGCAGCGCCCACGCAAACCAATTTTATGTGCGGGCCCTGGACGCGATGCGGCGCAGGAACAGGCCGATGCTGTGGTCAAATTCGGGGGGCACGCGATGATCGTCGATGGCATCCTGTCGCCCGATGATCTGGCCCAAGCACCCGATTTTGGCGGTGTGATCTGGTGGGGGAATGTCGAACAGGGCCGTGCCATGGTCATTGGATTGTCGCACCGCAGTGGTGAAATCATACCGCTGATCACGGGATACCCCGATACAGGGCATGCTGTGATTGAACGCCATGTCTGCATTGACACCACCGCCGCAGGCGGCAACGCGGCATTGCTGGCGGGCAACGCTTGACCGATTGAACAACACAAGACACACTGCGCCTATGATGACGGCGCAGTGTGACACAGCCACCAGACCCTATGTCACATGGCTGTTGTCTGTGGCCATGGTTTTAACCTATGGCTGGATTGTTCTGACATCGCAAAACGACCCGTTTTCAATTTTGAAAATTTATGACGCCTATGCGCTTTATCCAAACCGATTGAATTGGATGGAACATGCCATGACCAGTCTGTCTGCGCTGTTCATTCATGCCACATGGTCCCATCTGCGGATTAATTTGATCGTGTTCCTAATCACGGCCCCCAGTTTGGA
Source organism: uncultured Paracoccaceae bacterium (assembly GCA_965659465.1). GTDB lineage: Bacteria > Pseudomonadota > Alphaproteobacteria > Rhodobacterales > Rhodobacteraceae > CAJXSD01. The sequence continues at coordinate 5,371 of CBFHVU010000027.1, forward strand.
GCGTTGTGTTGGCTCCACCATCTTTGCCCTGTTTTATATGGTCTGTGGTATGGTGGGGAATTTAGCCGAAATCACCCTAGATCCCGTCATCGGCGTCCCTGTGGTGGGGGCATCAACCGCGATTGCGGGAATTGCCGGGGCGGTCGTTGTTTTGCTAGCCCGCCCCAAAACACCAAGGCCGCTGACAGAAAACCGGGCCTTTTTCGTGGCGGTCCTGGCCTGTTTTTGGATTGTTGTTCCCTTGCCCGATTGGGCCACAATTTCAGGCGCACAAAATGCGATCGCGCAGGTAGGCTATACCAGTGGCATGATCGCGGGCATGGTTGCCGCAATCCTGTATCGGCGGAAATATACCTAGGGAAATCGGCGCGCCTATCGGCGGAAAAATTTCGAAAATTGTTCGAACTGTTCGTCGCCCGCCAGCAAGATATCATTGCTTTCTAACGGGTTTGTATCTGGATAAATCCCCTCGACGATCGCGCCTGCCTCTTTGGCGATGACGATCCCCGCTGCAATGTCCCATGGTTTGACACTGCGTTCCCAGCACCCATCATAGCGACCCGCCGCAACATAGGCGATGTCCAGCGACAACGCCCCGAAGCGACGCACACCCGCACAAGCCGGCATCAACTCTGCCAAATCGCGCAGTGTTTCAGGCAAATCAGGGTTGGTTCCAAACGGAATGCCAGTGGCATACAGGCTGTCGGCCACGCGTGAGCGTGGGGCCACGCGAATGCGCGAATCATTCATCCAAGCGCCCGCGCCTTTTTCCGCGAAAAACATTTCATCCTTGGCCGGGTCATAAATGACGCCGGCAACAATCTGGCCTTTGTGTTCCAATGCAATGGAAATGGCCCAATGAGGCAAGCCATGCAAAAAATTGGTGGTGCCATCCAAGGGATCAACTATCCAGCGGCGTGTGGGATCTTGGCCCGCAACTTCGCCCGTTTCTTCGCCCATAAATCCATAGGTTGGACGCGCCTCTAGCAATTCGTCGCGGATGATTTTCTCAGATGCCATGTCCGCGCGGGTCACAAAATCACCCGCGCCTTTGCGCGATACCAACAGGTTTTCGACCTCTCGAAAATCCTTTACCAATGATCGGGCTGCTTTGCGGGCTGCTTTGATCATAATGTTTAGATTGGCGCTACCTTGCATCTGTCGTATTCCTTATTCGGTCAGACAGGGGCTATACGCCCCTTTGATGCAAATGCCAAGCCAACTTTTGCGCTTCAGACCGACATCAGCTGTTTTGTGACCCAAACGCCAACAGCAGCGGAAACGCCAGTCAACACAGCCCCCCAAATCACATCTGTGATCACCATTGTCACCGTCCAATCACGTAAAATAGCGTAATTTGTAAATTCAAAGGTGCCATATGCCAAGGCCCCCAAAATCGCCCCACTGACCAGCGCCTGCACAACGCTGCCCGAAGCCAAGGCCGGGATCGATGTAAAATACAGCATGCCCGCGATATACATCAAATAAAACACCCCGGCCGCGCCCATCCGGGGTTCGGTTGCCATGATATGGCCGATGTTTTCGGTGAACATTGGGTTCAGAACCTTTTTCAACATCACAATATCCAGCGCCAAAAACGCAACTGCGGTTGAAATGTATAATACGACATATGTCATGCGTTTTTCCCGTTATTTTCTATAGATACGCAAGGGATCGCGAACTGGATCACTAAAGAAGGTTTGATTTTAACCAGACTTAGCACAATACTGACCGAACGGGAGGACAGAAAAATGAAACACACACTACTTGGGGCGATTGCCCTGCTCATGACCGCGGGTCACGCAATGGCCGAAAAAATTCACATCGCATTTCATGTGGATGAAAATGACCCAGCCGTCATGAATATGACACTGAACAATGCGCAAAACGTGCAAAATTACTATGCAGCTCAAGGGGACGAAGCGGTCATTGAAATCGTGGCCTATGGTCCGGGATTGAATATGTTTGTTGCGGGCAAATCGCCTGTGGCGGATCGAATTTCCACAATGTCACTGGAAATCGATAATATCACATTTTCGGCCTGCGGGAACACCCACCGCAAAATGTCGCAAAAGGCGGGCACAGATATAGCCCTGTTGTCCGAGGCGCAGATTGTACCATCAGGCGTCGTGCAGCTGGTGACGTTGCAACAACAAGGATATGCCTATATTCGGCCCTAATCACTGGATTTGTTTTGCAAATGCGTCACCAAACCGGCGATTGCATTTTCCAACATGTCTAACGTCGCATCAAAATCGCGCGTGTAATACGGGTCTGGTACGTCTTGACCCGTATAGGGCGCGGTCGCAAAATCGCCCATGAACGCAATTTTATGGGCAAATTCCGCTGGGCATGATTTGCGCAGACTGGTCAAATTATCGCGGTCCATCGCAATAATCATGTCGAAATCGCGAAAATCGTCTTGCGTGACCTGGCGCGCACGCAATTGCGACATATCAATCCCACGCAGATGCGCGGCGCGTTGCATGGGACCATAGGGCGGTTCGCCCACATGCCAGCCCCCTGTGCCGGCGCTGTCGATATCGCAGGTCAGGCCAAGGGGATGGGCCATAAACATGGCATGCGCACTGGGGGATCGGCAAATATTACCAAGGCATACAAACAATATCTTGGTCATAAACCGTCCCCCCTGCTGCACCACTAGTTGTGGGAATGCATCATTTTGTCTTGGCGTTCCAGATCAACCGGGATCTGAACCGTCACCGGCCCTGCCCGTTCAAAGACCAAGGTCACATCCAAAACATCGCCCTGCGACCATTGGGATTTTAGCCCCATAAACATTACATGTTTTCCGCCCCGCTGCAGCGCAATTTTCGATCCTGCCGGAATTTCGAACCCTTCAGGAACATGGGTCATCTTCATAACGCCATTTCCTTGGTCGATATGGGTGTGTAACTCGACCTTGGCCGCGGCATCGGATATTGCATCAATCAAACGATCCGACGTGTCACCAGTGTTTTCCAGCATCATAAATGCAGCACCGGCCTTGGCCATAGCACCGGCAGAGCGCGCATAGGCATCGTGCACCACAACATCCGCCAATGCGATTGTTGGAATAAAAAATGCCCCTGCAACAGTGGCGTGGATTAGTGTTTTCAGTTTCATAAGTGTGTCCTTTGATAAAAATTTCCGATTTCATCAAAGGGTCAGGGGCGGCCCCCGCGCCAAAGGCGTTGGATGATCGCGTGCCGTTCTCTGATCGGCTGCAACCGCATAGACCACAGCAGACAGCAAAAACGCTGGCGTATCCAAAACGCCCGCAAGCACACCAATATGGGCATAGGCCGAAATACAATCAGGACAGATCGGCATATCGTCGATGGGCACCCCATCCACATCGACAAAAACCTGTTCAATGCCATGCGACATACATAAGATAATACTACCCGCAGCGTCGCGCATCAAAGGCTTGGCCATTGCGATGGACTGACCACCCCAAGTGACCAAAGCACAGGCCAACAAAATCTTTATGGTGCGCAGAATGAACACGTCACATCCGTCGATTGGTTAAAAAAAAACCCTGACCATATCGGACAGGGTTTTTCAATGCGTCACTTTATCAAATGACTTACGCAGCGGCTGTTTGTGCCTTTGCGATGTCTTTTTTGATTTTCAAAGCGTTGTCAGACAGATCTGTGTCTTTTGCCTTGGCCAAGAACGCGTCCAGACCACCGCGGTGATCGACAGAGCGCAGCGCAGATGCTGAAATGCGCAGTTTGAACCCGCGACCCAGTGTTTCAGATTGCAGTGTTACGTCGTTCAGGTTTGGCAAAAAACGACGCCGTGTTTTGTTGTTGGCGTGGCTGACATTGTTGCCAGTCATTGGGCCTTTTCCGGTCAGTTCGCAGCGGCGAGACATGTCAGGTACCTCGTTTAAGTGTTGCAGCAACGCGGATGCGCCGCCAATATAAAAAGGCGCCGCAGTAGGCCGCGCCAGAATTCTGTTTCGCGCTTTTATGTCCTAGGGGGCAAATCGTCAAGCACTTGGATCGCAGAATCTGACCAAAAATTCAGTTTCATAGGGATTGCAGCCAAATTGGGCCAATTTTCCAGACGCCACCATGCGATTTGCCTGCCTCTACCCCGAATCATCGGGGAATTTCAATGTGGATCATATCCAGCAAATCTTGGGCTGCACGCTCGGGCCGCAGATCGCCTTGGGCCACCGCCTGCGCCAGTGATTCCATCTGCGCTTGGATTTTGGGGTGCGCCAGCGCCGCCAACAATCCCTGACGGACATCTTCGCCAAACCAGAACCGCGATTGATCGGACCGCCTGCGATCATAATGGCCATGATCGCGCCGCCATGTCGTCAATTCGCAGATTTTATCCCACGCCGCATCAATTCCGACATTTTCCGTGGCCGATACGGTCATCGCGCAGGGAAACCCTTGGGGGTCTTGGGGGCGTTTTCGCAACAGACGCAAGGCCCCCGCATAATCGGCACAGGTGCGCATGGCGGTTGCGCGCAAATCACCATCTGCTTTGTTGACCAAAATCATATCCGCCATTTCCATGATCCCGCGTTTGACACCTTGTAATTCATCACCACCCGCAGGGGCCAACAGCAACAAAAACAGATCCGAGATTTCGGAAACAATGGTTTCAGACTGACCCACACCCACCGTTTCGATCAAAACCACGTCAAACCCTGCCGCTTCGCACAGAGCCACGGCCTCTCGGGTGCGGCGAGATACACCGCCCAAATGCGATTGACTGGGCGATGGCCGGATAAAGGCATTGGGATCACGCGACAAACGATCCATACGTGTTTTGTCGCCCAATATCGACCCACCCGATCGAGCAGAACTGGGATCAACGGCCAAAACAGCAACACGTTTGCCCATGGCCGTCAAAAAACAGCCAAATGTTTCGATAAATGTCGATTTCCCCACCCCAGGCGTACCAGACAGCCCAATGCGTAACGCCTGACGATTGGCAGCGCCCACCGCCTCAATCAGGGCCAGGGCGCGGGTGCGATGATCGCTGCGTGCGCTTTCGACCAATGTGATTGCACGGGCCAATGCGCGTCGATCGCCTTGCATAACTTTGGTGGCTAATTCGGCATCTGTCATCATATTTCGGCAGCTTTCCGCAAGGTGTGATTCAGGTCATTGACCTTTACTCGGGTTTCTTGGCTTGATTGGGTACGCTATTGCGACACAAAATGAAAGATGGGGTGCAAAATGTCACAGGGGTCCACACTTCGCGCAATCTGCGCTGCGGGCGCGCTGCTGTTTTCGGGAACATCAACCAGTGCCGATACGCAAAACTATGCGTTTGGCATCAACCTATTGGGAATTAAGGCCGGGGAATTGCGATACTCTGTGCGCCACCAAGGCAATCAATATTCCGCCGCGGGCAAGGTTTTTCCAACCGGACTTGCCGCGCAATTTGTGAAATTCGCATTTGATGTCAGCGTTTCCGGCCGCGTGACAAAAAACGGCTACGCCCCGACACGATACAGCGAAAAATCCGATACGGGCAGCAGACAAGAGGAAAAATATTTAACCTATACAAACGGAATAGCGCGGGTCAAATCACCCAAATTGCCAAAACCATATTGGGCCGACCCCAAAGACCAAAAAGGTGCGGTTGACCCAATGACTGCCATTTTTTGGACGCTCAGTGATAAAACCAAAGACGACTTGTGCCGCCAAAACATCCCCATTTTTGACGGCGCACGGCGGGTTCAAATCACGCTGTCCAAATCCCAAGAACGCAATGGATCTGCGACCTGTGATGGTGTGTACAAACGCGTTGATGGATTTTCGCAATCAGAACTCAAACAGGGCACTACGTTTCCATTTTCAATTACATATGAAAAAATCGGCGATATTTATCGAACAAAACGCTTTGATGTGCAATCTGTGCGTGGACGTGTGTCAGTAACTCGGCAATAAAGGCCGTGTGACACAAGATTTACCTATAACGGCCGTCATCGGCGAATTGATTGCTGCACTAAAACGTAGCAAACGTGCAGTGCTGTGTGCACCGCCCGGCGCGGGCAAAACAACAAACGTTCCCCTGGCCATTTTGAAACACCTGGACCCGCGTGGCAAAATCATAATGCTGGAACCGCGCAGGTTGGCCGCGCGCGCGGCGGCTGAACGAATGGCGGAAACTCTGGGCGAAAATTTGGGCGCCACCGTCGGATACCGGATCCGTGGCGATGCAAAAACATCCCCATCGACCAAGATCGAAGTTGTCACCGAAGGTATTCTAACCCGCATGACTCAGAATGATCCCGAATTACCCGGGATCGACACCATCATTTTTGACGAATTTCACGAACGATCTCTAAATGCTGATTTGGGGCTGGCCTTGGCGCTGGAAATTGCCGATGCCTTGCGGGATGATCTGCGCATTTTGGTCATGTCGGCCACTTTGGACGCAGATCCAATCGCCGCCCTGCTGGGGGATGCTCCTATCATCGTATCCCAGGGCCGCAGTTTCCCCGTTACGCCGCATTGGCTGCCCCGCCCCCTTGACCGCAGCCTGTCGTTTGAACAGGCGATGACCGACCTGATCCTATCAGCGATGGCAACCGAATCTGGGGGAGTATTGGCATTCTGTCCGGGCGAGGCGGAAATAAAACGAATTATGGCCCGACTGGCAACGCAGGTCGGACCCGAGGTAAAAATTTTCCCACTCTATGGCGCGATGGATTTTGCCCTGCAATGTCAGGCGATTCAACCGATGGGATCGGGGCGCAAAGTCGTCTTGGCCACATCCATTGCCGAAACATCCCTGACGATCCAAGATATTTCCATTGTGGTCGATGGCGGATTGGCACGGCGTGCAAAATTTGATCCCGCCACGGGCATGTCACGTCTGATCACCGAAAAGGTATCGCGTGCCGAGGCCACACAGCGCATGGGACGCGCAGGCCGTGTGCGCACTGGCCACCGTTTCAAGCTGTGGTCCAAAGCCGAAGAAGGCACCCTGCCCGCCTTTGCGCCGCCCGAAATTGATACGTCTGATTTAACAGGCTTGGCCTTGGAATTGGCCCAGTGGGGCAGCCCGCCCGAGGCGATGGCGTTTCTGACCCAACCCAATCCCGCCCTAATGGCCGAGGCGCAACAGGTGTTGCGCATGTTGGGGGCCCTATCGCCCAAGGGCCAGATCACCAAACATGGCAAAGAATTGGTGCGTGCACCCGTTCATCCCAGATTGGGTCATATGCTGGCCATGGGCGGCGCGGTGGCGGCCCCAATGGCTGCATTACTGTCGGATCGTGATATTTTGAACCGCGGGGCGCCTGCCGATATCGCATTACGCATCACGGCGCTACACAACGCCAAATCCTTTGAGGCAGATCATCCCTATCAGCTGAACCGCCCTGCACTGACCCGCGTCAAAGCCGAGACGAAGAGATTGGCAAAGCTGTTTCACGCAAACAGCCACTATAGCCCCGAACAGCTGTTTGCACTGGCCTTTCCCGACCGTATCGGTCAACGCCGCAACGGGGACAGCCCACGCTATGTCCTAAGCAATGGCAAAGGCGTGACATTAGCCGATGGCGACCCGTTGGGACATGCGCGCTATATCGTTTGTGTGGAAACCGATGGACGCGCGCGCGACGCAACCGTGCGACAGGCGGTAGAAATTCACGTCACAGACCTGCGCGATCTGTTTGCGGACCAAATCACATGGGATCAATCCTGTGACTGGTCGCGCCGCGAAAAACGGGTTGTTGCCCGCAAACAAGAACGATTGGGCGCCTTGGTTTTAAGCGATCAAAAATGGACACACGCCCCAAAGGACGATATCAAACGCGCCATGCTGGATGGGATCCGCGACCTTGGGTTTCAGTGGCCTAAAGCGGCCCAGCGGTTTTTGGCGCGCGTCGCCTTGGTGGGCGACCAACTGCCCGATTTTTCTGCCCCCCATTTGATGGACACGCTTGAGGATTGGTTGCTGCCCTATCTTGATGGCGTCACAACAGCCGCGCAGTGGCAGGCCTTTGACCCGCTGCCTGCCTTGCGTGCGCGGCTGGATTGGGCGCAAATGTCCCTGTTAGATGCCCAAGTGCCTGCAGCCTTTACCACGCCACTCGGTCGTCAGATCCCGATTGATTACGACACGGAACATCCCACCATTTCATTGCGATTGCAGGAAATGTTTGGGCAAAAAACCCATCCCATGGTTGGAAGAACGCCTCTGCGTGTCACCCTGTTATCCCCCGCCCAGCGCCCTGTGCAAACCACGATGGATTTGCCGAGATTTTGGAAAACCAGTTACCAAGATGTACGCAAAGACATGCGCGGCCAATATCCCAAACACCCCTGGCCCGAGGATCCAACCATAGCAGACCCGACATTGCGCACCAAAAAACGATCGTAGGCTATAGCGCGTCGCCCGCCACCTTTAGGACGATTTTGCCGATATGTGCGCTGCTTTCCATGCGGGTATGGGCAGCGGCGGCATCGGTCAGGTCATATTCGCTGTCCATGACGGGGGCGACACGACCCTGCGCCAACAGGGGCCAGACATGCTGTTCCAAATCGTGGGCAATCCGCGCCTTGGCCAAATCAGATTGGGGGCGCAGGGTGGATCCCGTAATGGTCAATCGCCGCATCATCATGGGAGCAAAATTAATCTCTGCCTTAGGACCCTGCAAAAACGCGATTTGGACCAAACGCCCGTCTGGGGCCAAGGATTTCAGATTGCGGCGAATGTAATCGCCGCCCACCATATCCAAAATGACATCTGCGCCGCCCGCTTGTGTCAGGACATCCTCAAACGCCTCTGTCCGGTAATTGATCGCGACATCTGCCCCCAAATCGCGGCAGGCCTGACATTTTTCATCGGATCCCGCGGTGGCATAAACACACGCACCAAAGGCATGGGCCAGCTGAATGGCCGTGGTTCCAATGCCTGACGATCCGCCATGCACCAAAAACCGTTCGCCCGCCTGCAGCTGACTGCGTTGGAACACATTGGACCAAACGGTAAAAAACGTCTCGGGCAGGCAGGCGGCCTGTTTCATGTCTAACCCCGCGGGGATAGGCAAACAATGCGCCGCTGGAGTGGCGACATATTCGGCATATCCCCCGCCCGGCAGCAGGGCACAGACACGATCCCCAACCGACCAACGCGCCACACCATCCCCAACCGCGGAGATTACGCCCGATGCCTCAAGCCCCGGCAGATCGCTGGCACCTTTGGGCGGATCATATAACCCCGCCCGTTGCAGCGCGTCTGGACGGTTCACACCGGCATAAGACACCTGAATCACAACCTGTCCTGCCTGCGGCTGTGGAACAGGGCGCTGGGTTACCTGCAACACCTCGGGGCCACCAGGATGTGAAATTTCAACGGCGTTCATTATGTTTGGCATTATTTATCCTTGGGATTTGCCCAAACACCTGGGCGATTCATGTTTTGTGTCTGCGGTGCCTTGAAACGATCAAGAACCCATTTCGGCCCTGACAACAGTCGCGACAAGGATGGGTTTGACCGGACCTGAGCTTTGAGCTTCTCGAATTGCATGACATCAGCGATGCGACGATCCAGATAATCCCATGTATCTTGATCACCAACACTGTCATCACCAAGCCAATATAAAACGGTACTGCCATAGACGGCGGACAAAGTGGCGCGTTTTGTGTACCAATTATAATCCTCAGATGTGTCGCCCAAACCAGACCAGATCACATCACACGTTCCCCAAATTAACGACGCGCCAAGAGCTGCATTTTGGGGCAGCGCAAACAATGACGTCGCGCGACGCACCGATTCTTTGTCCTGTGCAATTTCAATACGCTTTCTAACGCACCATGTGATTTTTTCGCGAAATTTATAGCCGGACAGATCTGTTTCGCTGATCGCTACACGCAATGCGTCATCGCCCATTTTATGTGACCAAACGGCCAAATCCAGCCCACCTCGCGGTAAATGGAGGCGCGCAATATTCGGGTCTATCCCGCAATCTTGGCATGCGGCACCGAATGCATCATCCGTCCAACCCTCAAAAGCCACGTGAATTATGGCTGCATCAACCAGACGATTTTTTATTTCTTGGGCCGTATTTTCCATGGTCAGTCCTTCCAGAGCTTTCTCTAGACAATAATAGATCAGTTTGCTATAGGGCAAGCTCCTGCTATCTAATGCAACTCTAAACTAGAAAGGTGGTGAAAACCACATGCAGGTAAGCGTTCGCGACAATAACGTCGATCAGGCTCTTCGGGCCCTGAAAAAGAAGCTGCAGCGTGAAGGTGTGTTTCGCGAAATGAAGCTAAAGCAACATTTCGAAAAACCGTCGATCAAAAAAGCACGCGAAAAAGCTGAAGCGATCCGCCGCGCCCGGAAATTGGCGCGTAAGAAAGCACAGCGTGAAGGAATGATGTAATCATTCTGACTGCTTTCAAAACCCTCCGAGTTTATGCTCGGAGGGTTTTTTTACAGCCAATGGTCTGGCGTATGCCCAAATTAACCGCACCACATGCGTGACATCTAATAATTGCAAAATTTAAAAAACATTCCGCAGAAAATAATGCTTGTTAAACTAATATTATTATCATATTGATAGTAAAAATATTATAAAATGATCCTGCACGCTTAAGCTGCGACACTGTTAGCCATTTTGCCTTAAAGTAGTATTTTTTGAAAAAACTGGATCTAAAAACTACTGCCCGACAAAACGAACATTAATAAAACTCTTAATTCTATATGCGCTAGGACTTCGTTCTTACTTGATCTCGAAACATGCTTTATTGCGAAGCATAGCAACAAAAATTTTTGGACAATGATTGCTGGGCATGGAATTTTGGTCGCCCCACATGCTTTTTCACTTTCATCAAATCTAAATTTTACCGATCGCGGCATAAATGAAGTTCATGGAACATGCACCCTACAGTTTCAGCAAGCCTTCAATACAACAATTGAATTCGAATTTTTGGCAAAGCAGGGTCACGACATTGCGCTATTCATTGGATCACGCGAACCGCAACCTGCACTTAACACCGATGAAATCAGGCTGCTAAGGACACAATACAACCTCATACAGAAAGAATTTTCTCGATTCAACTTTGTGCGAACAACACAATCAGCGCAAAAAAACTAAAAATTAATAAACCTTTGGAACATACAGTTCATCTGGCAAAACACGCCGCTCATAGTCAGGGTTAAACACACGGTTTGGCAGATCCACTTTTTCGAATGGGACCTCTTGATAAGGGATCTGACTAAGGATGTGTTCTATACAATTCAATCGTTCACGTTTTTTATCATTGCCCTCTACGATGTACCATGGGGCCTCGGGAATATTTGTTCGTGCAAACATGTCCTCTTTCGCCTTGGTATAATCTTCCCAACGAATTCGGCTTTGCAAATCCATCGGTGACAATTTCCATTGCTTCATCGGGTCATGAATCCGCATCAAAAAACGTAATTGCTGCTCTTCGTCAGTGATGGAAAACCAATATTTCAGCAATATGATACCAGAACGTGCCAACATCCGTTCAAATTCAGGGACATCGCGGAAAAACTGTTCAACCTCTTCTTCTGTCGCAAATCCCATTACGCGTTCAACACCCGCGCGATTATACCACGACCGATCGAACAATACGATTTCACCGCCCGCCGGTAAATGCGGGACATACCGCTGAAAATACCATTGTGTTTTTTCCCGTTCCGTGGGCGCAGGCAGGGCAACAACACGCGCCACACGGGGATTCAGGCGCTGGGTGATCCGTTTGATCACCCCACCTTTGCCGGCGCTGTCACGCCCTTCGCACAGGATCAACACTTTGGCACCCGTCACCTCGACCCAGTGCTGCAACTTGATCAATTCTGACTGCAATCTAAGCAAATTCGTGTAGTAGGTTCGACGATCCAACATATTTGGATGTTTGTCTTTATAAATTACGCGCAATTCTTCGCTAAGCATGGGTTCGTTGAATTCACTTTCGAACAGATCATCCAATGTTTCCTCTAGCTCGGCCTCAATCCAGCTTAAATCTTTCTTTTTATCGTCGCTCATCGCGGTGTTTTTCCTAAACTGGGTCAAATGTGTTGCCCGACACTCAACCAAACTATTGTAACGATTCTATTATCATATCTGCCGCTTTTTCTGCGATCATGATTGTTGGGGAATTGGTATTCCCACTGACAATCGACGGCATCACACTGGCATCAACCACGCGTAACCCATCAACCCCTCGCAACCGCATTGTTTCGTCCAATGGTGCGGCAGGATCGGCCCCCATACGGACCGTACAGGTCGGATGGAATATCGTGGTGCCAATATCCCCTGCCGCCTGTATTAAATCACGTCTTGCCTGAATTTCAACACCTGGCTTGACTTCGCTTGGGCTATATTTTGCCATCGCAGGTTGCGACATGATCGATCGCGCCAGTGTAATCGCATCGGCGGCCACCTGACGGTCGTTTTCCGTGGACAGATAATTGGGGATGATTTTCGGTTTCGCCCAAGGATCCCCGGACGACAAAGCAACGCGCCCCCGACTGGTGGGCCGCAGGTTACAAACCGATGCGGTGATTGCGGGGTAATCATGTAAAGGCTGGCCAAATGCCTCAAGCGATAGAGGCTGGACATGAAATTCCAGATCAGGCGTGTCCAACCCAGCCCGCGATTTGGCAAAGGCCCCCAATTGGCTGGGCGCCATCGACATTGGGCCCGACCGTTTCAGGGCATATTCCAACGCAATCTGCGCCTTGCCCAGCCATGAGTTGGCCATGGTATTTAACGTCTTTGCCCCCTGCAACGCCCAAGAGCATCGTAATTGTAAATGGTCCTGCAAATTTTCCCCCACATCGGGAATATCGCGTACCACATCAATACCGTGCTGCGCCAATTCTGTGGCAGGTCCCAGTCCTGACAGTTTCAAAATTTGAGGCGACCCAATGGCCCCTGCGCTCAGCACGACTTGCGCACGTGCAGTGATACGGTGCATCTGTTGGCCACGATGATAATCCACCCCAACCGCCCGATTGTCAAGGATCAGGATTTTGCTGACATGGGCATGGGTGATCACCTTTAACCGGCCAGCATTGCGCGCAGTTCGCAAAAATGCTTTGGCCGTATTGATCCGCCAGCCTGATCGTTGGTTCACCTTGAAATATCCAACACCTTCGTTGGTGCCCGAATTGAAATCGGTGGTGGCGGGGATTCCATTTTCTTGGGCCGCACGCGCCCAATCGTCCAACACATCCCAACGCAAGCGTTGGTTTTCAACCCGCCATTCGCCCCCAGCGCCATGCAGATCGGATGCGCCATCGACATAGTCTTGGGATTTTTTGAAATAGGGCAACACATCGTCCCAGCCCCATCCACTCAGCCCCATTTGCCGCCACCCGTCATAATCGGCCGCCTGTCCGCGCAGATACAACATCCCGTTGATCGAACTGCATCCGCCCAGCACCTTGCCCCGTGGATATAGCAATGACCGCCCATTCAAACCCGCATCGGGTTCGGTGCGAAATTGCCAATCGGTTCGGGGATTGTCGATGCAATACAGATAGCCCATTGGAATATGCACCCAATGGTAATTGTCGCTGCCGCCTGCCTCAAGAATGGCGACGTTATAGCCCGCGTCATTCAGGCGTTTGGCCAAAACACATCCCGCGCTGCCCGCACCGATAATGACAATATCAAACTCCATTGCGCCCCCCCTCTATAACGGCAGTGCGGTGGTTTTAAACACCGTGCGCAAGGCAAAGGATGACTGCATCTGTGCCACACCTGGCAAGCGGGTTAAATATTGGCGGTGGATACGGGCAAAATCGTCCGTATTTTCAGCCACCACCTTTAGGATGTAATCCGCTGTTCCCGCCATTAAATGACATTCCAAAACATCTGGAATGCGCGCCACTGCCTTTTCAAAGGCCTCTAAGACCTCATCCGCTTGCGCAGACAGGGTGATTTCGACAAAAATGGTGGCGGGCACATTTACCTTGCGCGGATCCAACAATGCGACATAGTCTTTGATCCAACCCTCATCCTCAAGGCGTTGAACCCGTCTGTGGCACGCTGATGCCGATAAATTCACCCGTTCTGCCAGATCGGCATTCGAAATACGCCCCTGCTTTTGCAGCACGTTCAAGATTCGGCGATCTGTATCGTCAATTTTCTGATTTGCCATTATTCTTTCACCAAACCTAGGATTAACGCAATTTTCTTGCAAAGAATATGACATAAACGGGATATATTATCAATCTAATTCCACAAAAACAAATCAATACTATCGGCATATCATCAGGGAGGAAAAGATGATCGTAGGATGCCCCAAAGAAATCAAACCACAAGAGTTTCGTGTAGGTTTGACCCCCGCTGCCGTGCATGAATTGACTGGTCACGGTCACACAGTATTGATTGAAACAAATGCCGGTACAGGTTCAGGTTTCACAAACGATGATTACGTCGCCGCTGGCGCCAATTTGATCGAGACTGCTGCCGAAGTATTTGAACGTGCCGATATGATCGTCAAGGTCAAAGAACCCCAAGCGATCGAACGCAAAATGCTGCGCCCCGGTCAGCTGTTGTTCACGTATCTCCATTTGGCCCCCGATCCCGATCAAACCCATGATTTGCTGGCCAGCGGCTGCACCGCCATTGCCTACGAAACCGTGACCGACCGGAACGGCGGCCTGCCCCTGCTGGCCCCAATGTCCGAAGTGGCCGGCCGCTTGGCACCCCAAGTTGGCGCATGGACCCTGCAAAAAGCAAACGGCGGACGCGGCGTATTGCTGGGTGGCGTTGCGGGCGTTGGCCCTGCCAAGGTTTTGGTTATCGGCGGCGGCGTTGTCGGCACCCAAGCAGCCAAAGTTGCCGCCGGCATGGGCGCGGATGTGACCGTTTTGGATCGGTCACTGCCACGGTTGCGGTATTTGGATGACGTCTTTGGCGGTGTGTTTAAAACAGGCTATGCCTCAGCTGCGGCAACTGCTGAATTGGCGGCACAGGCCGACATGATTGTGGGCGCGGTTTTGATCCCCGGTGCAGCCGCACCCAAATTGATCACCCGTGCGCAATTGTCTGATTTGAAACCAGGCGCAGCATTGGTCGACGTGGCCATTGACCAAGGCGGCTGTTTTGAAACATCCCGCGCGACAACCCACCAAGACCCAATTTATGAGGTGGACGGCATCATGCATTACTGCGTGGCCAACATGCCAGGCGCGGTTGCACGCACATCAACCTTGGCATTGGGAAATGCGACATTGCCGTTTGTGGTGGCATTGGCGAACAAAGGTTGGCAACAGGCCTGCGCCGACGACCCCCATTTGTTAAATGGCCTAAACGTACATGCAGGGCAGCTGACAAACGACGCTGTCGGCACCGCATTGAACCTGCCAGTCGTATCACCCGATCTGACGCTAAAGGCAGTAGCATAATAACAAAAAACGCCCCCAACATGGGGGCGTTTTACTAGTGATTTTAAATCGTTGAAACGACTTATTTTTTCAACGAATCTCGAATTTCCAGCAATACGTCCAATTGGCTTGGTCCTGCTGGTACCGGCTCTTCTGCTGCGGCCTCTTCTTTCTTTTGCGATGCTTCT